>NZ_JBILYB010000004.1:0-102981 GCF_044378005.1 Prosthecobacter sp. | reverse complement strand
GGCCGATGCTGGCGGTCTCGTCGTAGAAGCAGTTCATGTGCTTCTTCAGCAAGGCATAGACTTCACGGGCTTTGGCGACGATTTCAGGGCGGTTCTTCAGCAGCGGGAAGACGCCGACTTTGATCGGGGCCACGCGCGGGTGGAAGCGGAGGACGGTGAGGACTTCCTTCTTGCCCTTTTCATCGACTTTCTCGGACTCTTCGAAGGCTTTGGCGATGACGGCCAGCGCCATGCGGTCGAGACCGGCGGAGGGCTCGATGACGTGGGGGACGTAGCTGCCTTTGAAGAGGCGCTCGAACCAGGCACGCACGGCAGCTTCGGGCAGAGGCTGGCCCTTGGTCTTCGCGGCTTCGGCGGCGAGACGCTTCTGGATGAGGGCTTCCTTCTGCTCGTCGGTGAGCTTGGCTGCGGCGTTTTTGAGTTCTTCGTCGAAGACTTCCTGGGTCTTGCCGCTGGCGTTTTGATGCGCGGAGAGGTCGAAGTCGCCACGGGCGGCGATGCCTTCCAGCTCTTCGGTTCCAAAGGGGAACTCGCAGAGGATGTCCACACAAGCACGGGCGTAGTGGGCGAGGTCCTCCGGCGTCTGCCAGTAGTACTCCAGCACGCCACCGAGGCCGATGCCTTCATAGAACTTCGTGCGCTGATCGACCCAGTAGCGGTGCCACAGCTCCCAGCCCCAGTTCGGCTGCGGTTCGCTCAAATCGGCGCCTTCATGCCACTTCGCGACTTCGCCGCTAATGATTTCGACGGCTTCGTCGGGCTTGATGAAGAACTCGAGCTCCATTTGCTCGAACTCGCGGCTGCGGAAGGTGAAGTTCTTTGGCGTGACCTCGTTGCGGAAGGCCTTGCCGATCTGGCCGATGCCGAAGGGCACCTTCACACGGCTGGAGTCGAAGACGTTTTTGAACTGCGCAAAGATGGCCTGGGCCGTTTCAGGGCGCAGGTAGGTGACATCGGCCTCGGTCGCGGTGGGGCCGAGGTAGGTCTTGAGCATGAGATTGAAAGGACGCGCCTCGCCGAGGATGCCGCCGGTTTCAGGATGGAAATCGACGCTGCCATTCACGGTGTCGATCTTCTCTTCGTTGAGCAGCTCGATCTCCTCGGGCTTGCCAGCGGATTCACCGGCGTTTTGAGCAATGAGAGCACGGATGCGTTTGCGGAAGCTTTCGATGTGCTCGCCGCTTTTCGTCAGTGCGGTGATGGTGCGATCCCAGCGCCAGCCGGTGGGGGACTGAGCGCCGCTGTATTTCAGCACGGTGCCGGACTGCGGATCGACGTGATCAGCACGCACGCGTTTGTTCGTCAGCGAGCACTCGCGCATGAGGTCGGCGAAGGTATCCACATGGCCGCTGGCCTTCCAGATGGCGGGATTCATGAGGATGCAGGCATCGAGGCCGAGCACGTCCTCACGCTCGCGGGTCATGGTATTCCACCAGGCGGTGCGCAGGTTGCGCTTCAGCTCGGCACCGAGCGGGCCGTAGTCCCAAATGCCGCCGCAGCCGCCGTAGATCTCGCTGCTTTGAAAGATAAAGCCGCGGCGCTTGCAGAGAGAAACGATCTTCTCCATTTGCGCGATGGGGTTCTTGGCGTCGGTGGACATGGTATGAATGACAAGGGGGTGGGTTTGTGCCGAAAGGCTGGAGTGCCCCCGGCGAGAGGGGCGCGAAGGGAGCCGCAGAGGGGCCTTTTCGCAAGGGAAAGGTAGTCGCACCAGCCGAGAGTGAAACGTTCGGCGGAAAAGAGGGCTTCTGTTGCACGCAGGCTTCTCTCAGCCCGCCCAATCTCTTTTCCAATCCAAGGAGCCCATCATGTCGTCTGCACTTCTTCGCTCACTGTCGTCCTGCCTTTTCCTCGCGGTGCTGGGTTCAGCCCATGCCAACACGCTGGACTTCGGGGATCTGCCGGACACGCCTTATCCGACCAAGCTGGCCGCTGATGGTGCCCGGCATATCGCGTCGCAGTCGCTTTACCTCGGCTCGCAGCCGCCGGATACGGAAGCAGATGGCTTGGCCAATCCGCTGGCGAATGGGGATGATGTGACAGGCGCGCCTGATGATGAAGATGCGATCCATCCGCCATCACTTTTCCCGGTGCCGGGCATGACGCTGGCCTTCCCGATCAAGGCCACGAACTCGACAGGTGGCCCGACGAAGATCTTTGGCTTCGCCGACTGGAATGCGGACGGCGACTTCGCGGATGCGAATGAAACCTCCAGCGTGGTGGTGCCATCGGGCGCGGCGGGGGCGGTTTTCTGGCTGCCCTGGAGCGTGCCCGCCACGGCGACGACGACTCAACCGGTGGCCGTGCGACTGCGCATCTCCTCAGACTCGGTGCTCGGGCCGACGGGCCTGGCACAGAATGGTGAGGTGGAAGATTTTTTCATCGCGGTGCATCCGCAGGGCTCCGTGCTGGACTACGGTGACTTGCCGGACTCAGCCGCAGGAACTGCAGCGGGTACCTTTGGCACGGGATCACCACCCGATTACAAAACACGCACGGCAGACGGCGGCCCCTCGCACGGCATCCGCCCTGGGCTCTTCTTTACCAATGACACAGGCAGTGCCGATGCGGATGTGGATGCGGAAAACGACGGCCAACCCACCGCGCAGGCCGATGGCGATGATCTGGGGAACAATGGTGATGAGAAGGGTCTCCTCACGTCGCTGACCAGCCAGACATTGATCCCCGATGGCATGGCCTCGAAGCTGGATCTGGGGCTGGCAACCAGTCTGCCAGTCACGAACACGACGGGCACCTCGGGCAAGGTCGTGGCCTTCATTGATGCGAACAGCGATGGTGATTTCAACGATCCCGGCGAGCAAGCTCCAGCGATCCCAGTGCCCGGCGATGGCTCGGTGTCTTCGGTCCTGCCGACGTTCTCCTTTGCTATCGGCGGCTTCGCTCCTGCGACGAATTTCTCCCGCACCGTTGCCCTGCGTTTCCGCATCACGACAGATACATCGGTTGGCTCGGAGGGTGCTGCCACCGATGGCGAGGTGCATGATGCATTGATCACCCTCAACTTTACTCTGCCGAACTACAGCACGGCGGACCTCGACTTTGGTGACCTGCCCGCAGGCTACAAGACGCTGCGTGCGGACAATGGTGCCCGCCATGTGACGACGCAGGCGTTGTATCTCGGCACGCAGGCTCCTGATGGTGAGCCGGATGGCCTGCCGTCTCCTGCCTCAACTGGCGATGACCTGAATACGAGCGACGATGAGAACGCGATCCGTCCGCCAACCCTCTATGCCGTTCCTGGCGCACCAATCAGCTTCCCGATCAAGGCGACGAATGTCACCGGCAGCATGGCGAAGCTCCACGGGTTCGTGGACTGGAACGCGGACGGCGACTTCGCCGATGCGGATGAAACCTCCAGCCTGAATGTGCCGAACGGCTCAGCCGCGGCGCTTTTCAATCTGCCCTGGAATGTGCCCGCCACCGCCAGCACGACCCTGCCCGTGGCAGTGCGTTTGCGGCTCTCCACCGCGACGAGTCTCGGGCCGGTGGGCCGTGCCGATGACGGCGAGGTGGAGGACTTCTTCATCGCGGTGCGCAGCTCCTGGATCGACTACGGAGATCTGCCTGACTCGGTCACCGGCACGGCGGCGGGCAGTTTCAGTGGTGGATCGACCCCGGATTACAAAACGCGCTTGGCTGACAACGGCCCCTCCCATGTCTTGCGCGAAGGCCTGAACTTCCGCAATAGCACGGCCAGCCCTGATCTCGATGTGGACGCGGAGAGCGATGGACTGCCCTCGGCCAATGCCGACGGTGACGACACGAGTGGTGACGATGATGAGATCGGGCTGAGCGTGACGGACTTCGATTCGTATTACTCTGCCACAGGCTGGGGCACCGGCTCTCCCTTGCGGGACATCGTGGTGGAGTTTGAAATGCCAGTGACGAACATCACCGGCACAACCGCGAAGGTTTATGCATTCGTTGATTGGGATCAGGACGGTGACTTCACCGACAGCTATGACAATCTCGCCAATGTAGGTTATGTGCAGTCGGTGGTCGGGGATGGCTCACAGACTACGGTGCGCTTTGCCGGAGCCGTGATTCTGGGCGGCAGCTACGGCAACTCAGCCGCCTTTACCAAGAGACTGGCCGTGCGTGTGCGCATCAGCACAGATACCACTCTCACAGCGGAAGGCGCCGCCACGAATGGCGAGGTGCATGATGAGATCATCACGCTCAATTTCACGTCGGATCCAGGTGGTGGTGTCGATTTCGACTTTGGTGACCTGCCAGCGCCCTATCCAACGAAGCATTCGGACAACGGTGCACGGCATGTGGCGGATCAGATGCTCTATCTGGGCAATCAGGTGGGCGATCTCGAAGCCGATGGCCTGCCTTCGGCCTTGGCCAATGGCGATGACGCAGATGCCATCGACGATGAAAATGCCCTGCCTGCGGCATCGCTTCGCCCAGTGCCTGGGCTGCCGATTTCCTTCCCGGTGCGGGCCACGAACGTCTCAGGCAGTGAGGCAAAGATTCACGGCTTTGTGGACTGGAACGCTGATGGCGACTTCGCCGATGCGGGCGAGACATCCGGCGTGCTTGTTCCCACAGGCTCGGCGAATGCGCTCTTCCGCCTGCTTTGGGATGTGCCCGTCACCGCCAGCACCACGGCACCCGTGGCTGTCCGCCTCCGCATCTCCACCGACACAGTCGTAGGACCCACCGGGCTGGCCACCGATGGCGAAGTGGAGGACTATTTCATTACCGTGTATCCCGAAGGCTCGGCGAAAGACTATGGCGACCTGCCTGACACCGCAGCTGGAACGGTGGCTGGCACCTTTAGCACAGGATCACCACCTGATTACAAAACGCGTGTGGCAGATGGCGGACCATCGCATGGGGTCACGCCGCATCTCTTCTTTGGCGGCGAAAGCGAACCTGTGGACATCGATGCCGAAGCCGATGGTCAGCCGGATGCCACGAGCACGGGCGACGACCTGGGTGCCGATGATGACGAGCAGGGCTTGCTCAGCGCATTGCTTTCACAGACCTTCATCCCAGACGGCATGGCCTCACAAATCGAGCTGGAATTGTTTACCAGTCTGGCCGTGGTCAATACGACGGGCTCCACAGCACGCGTGGTCGGCTATATTGATGCAAACAGCGACGGTGACTTCTCCGATCCGGGTGAAGAAGCTCCAGTGATTCTGGTACCAAACAGCGCCGTGACAGAGATCGCCGAACCAAGATTCACCTTCCGCATTGGCGGCTTTGCTCCGGCCACGAGCTTCTCGCGTACCTTCGCCCTGCGTTTCCGCATCACGACGGATGCCACCGTGGGCTCCGATGGCCCGGCGACTGATGGCGAGGTCTATGACGAGCTGATCACGTTGAGCTTTAACCTGCCCAACTACAGCACCGCCGATCTCGACTTCGGCGACCTGCCCGCTGGCTACAAAACGCTGCGAGCTGCGAATGGCGCACGGCATCACATCACCCAGCAGCTCTACCTCGGCACGACACCTGCAGACGGCGAGCCTGATGGCCTGCCCTCAGCTCCGGCCAATGGCGATGACACGGCTGCCAGCGACGATGAAAACGCCATCCGTCCCGCCAGTCTCATGGCCGTTCCGGGATCACCGCTCGCCTTCCCGATCAAGGCAAACAACGTGACCGGCAGTCCTGCTACGATCTTTGGTTTCGTGGACTGGAATGCTGATGGTGACTTCGCCGACGCGGACGAGACCTCCAGCATCGGCGTGCCAAATGGCTCGGCGGGAGCGACATTCAACTTGCCCTGGACTGTGCCTGCCACGGCAAGCACGACCGCGCCTGTGGCGGTGAGGCTGCGCCTTTCCACGGCCACAAGTTTGAGCCCCATCGGCATAGCACCTGATGGTGAGGTGGAGGACTTCTTCATCGCCGTGCGCAGCTCATGGCTGGACTATGGGGACCTGCCGGACAAGGACCCCGGCACGGCAGCGGGCAACTTCAGCGGCGGAGCGACGCCCGACTACAAGACGCGAGCCGCAGATGGCGGCCCATCGCATGTGATCCGTCAGGGCCTCTCCTTTGCCAATGACACAGGCACAGGCGACGCGGCAGTCGATGCGGAGAACGACGGCCTGCCAAACTCGACCGCAAGCGGCGACAACCTCGACGGAGACGACGACGAACTCGGTCTTTTGTGGGCCATGACTTCCCAGACCTTTATTCCCGATGGCATGCACTCGCGGCTCGAGCTTGGCTTGATGACCAGCCTCGCCGTTGAAAACACGACTGGTTCGGCCGCCCAAGTGGTCGGATTCATTGATGCCAACAGCGACGGTGACTTCTCCGATCCAGGTGAACAATCGGCGGTCATCCATGTTCCTGGAGATGGCTCGGTGTCCGCCGTGACGCCCGCTTTCACTTTCATGATCGGCGGCTTTGCTCCTGCAACGAGCTTCACACGCACGTTCGCCATGCGTTTCCGCATCACCACCGACACTGCCGTGGGTGCAGAGGGTGCCGCCACGGATGGTGAGGTGCATGACGGGCTGTTGAGTTTCGGCTTCAACGTCTCTTATGACTTCGCCGATCTCGACTTTGGCGATCTGCCTGCCGGATACAAAACGATGCGTGCTGACAATGGCGCACGTCATGTCATCACCCAGCAGCTTTTCCTCGGCATGACGGTGCCGGATGGTGAACCGGACGGCCTGCCTTCGGCACCTGCGAATGGCGATGACGCCGATGCTACCGATGATGAAGATGGCATGATGCCCTCCTCGATCCACGCAAACCCAGGTCTTCCAGTGAAGTTCCCCGTCCGCGTCAACAACGTCACAGGTGGTCCGGCCAAGCTTTATGGCTTCACGGATTGGAATGTGGATGGCGACTTCCTGGATGCGGATGAAACAGCCTCTCTCATGGTCCCGAACGGCACCGCAGGCATCGTTCTTCTCCCTTGGAATGTGCCCGCGACAGCGAGCCTCACACAGCCGGTGGCCGTGCGGCTGCGGCTCGCCACTGCCACGACTCTCGGTGCTGTCGGCCCAACCGGTGATGGTGAGGTGGAGGACTACTTCATCGTGGTGACAGACCCGCAATATGACTTCGGCGATCTGCCAGACAGCTTACCCGGCACCGTGCCCGGCGCGGTCACCAATCACACCACCGTGAGTCAGGCCGACTATCGCACGCGACTCGCGGACGACGGGCCACGTCACATCATTCGCCCTGACTTGGTCTTGTTTGATGATTCGAATCCATCCGGCATCCAGATCGATGCTGAGGCAGATGGCGGCACCGACAACATCTCGGGTCCGGCCAGCGAGTCGCCAGTCTATTGTTCGGTGACTCGTAGCACCGTGAGCAACCTCACCTCAGCCACCGCTGATCTAAGCATGGACATCATTGCCTCGATCGCTTTGAAGAATGAGACCGGCACTACCGCCACGCTGTATGGCTTTATGGATGCGAACAATGATGGTGACTTCACGGATGTGGGTGAGACCACGACACTCGCCATACCGAGCGCAGCCGGCTACAGCGCCGTGCTCCTCACTTTCTCGCCTGAGTTCGTGCTGACCAGACCCCACACATCCTTCTCCAAGACCGTGCCCATCCGCTTCCGCTTGAGCACCAGCACATCACTGGGGGCCGATGGACTGGCACCAGACGGCGAAGTGCAGGATGTATATATCTCCTTCACCTTCTCCTGCGACCAATGGTGGCCCAAAGATTCCGGCCAGCCGCTCGGCGACCTCTTGGATAAAGGCAGCAACAGCCGGATGGATGGCAGCAAGCACTTCGGTCAGGGCCAGCAGGCCACGGATGAAAAATGGACCATCGGCCAGACCGAGTTCACCGGGCCAAATCCACTGCTCAACACCAGCTTCCTCGACTCGCTCGGCTCCGGCCTTGTACAGTATTCACATCGAGCACGCTTCCAGGATGGTTCGTTGCACTCGCACATCGGTTTCCTGAAAGTGCGTGATCTCAGCGGCTACCGCAGCTTCATGAGCGGCAACCAACTCACGGGTGACACGGACACCCCCGAAGCCGACTCCGATGGCGATGGCGTGAGCAACTTCGATGAGTTCGCCTTCGGCACGCATCCAGGTCAGCCAAGTCAGCGATCATCCTTCAAACCAGAGGCAGCCAGCAATGGAGCAGGCGGAAGACATCTCGTGCTTCCTTATCTCCGCCGCATGGGTGGAACGATGAACGGCACCGCTTATGAAACGCCCGAGGTCATCTATCAGCCAGAGGCCACGCTCGACTTCTCCTCCTGGGACACCCCGATGGAGGTGCCGCTCACACTGCCACCCGGTCTGCCCACACCGCCCTCCGGTTATGAATGGGGAGCCATCCGACTGAATGTTCCTTCAAACCTTCCCCAGCGCGGATTCGTGCGGCTGATCACGGAGACGCCTTGATCCTCTCGTGGCAGGCGGCTATTCCCTCTGCCATGCGCGCCCTCATCCAACGTTCGAAGCAGGCCTCTGTCACCATCGCCGGAGAAATGACGGCGTGCATCACGCACGGGCTGGTGGTGCTGCTCGGCGTCGAGCACGATGATGTCGTGGATGACGCGGAGTGGCTGGCGGGGAAGATCGCCCAGATGCGCATCTTCAGTGATGCCGAGGGTAAGATGAATCTCAGCGTGAAGGACGTCGGCGGCAGCGCGCTGGTGGTGAGCCAGTTCACCCTTCATGCCAGCACGAAAAAAGGCAACCGCCCCGGCTTCACCCGCGCAGCGCGTCCCGAGCACGCAATCCCGCTCTACGAGCACTTTATCAAGTCACTGGTGCGTGAGCTGCCCGTGAAGAGCGGCTCCTTCGGTGCAGACATGCAGGTGGCGCTGATCAATGACGGCCCGGTGACGATCTGGATGGACTCGCGGGCGAAGGAGTGATCGCCACAGCACCCGCAAACATGGCCAGAGCGCGAGCGTACATGCCTCCGCCCATGCCGCCCCAGTTTCCAAGACTCTTCCTGCTTCTCACCCTCAGCACGGCGGCATGCCTGTGCTCCGCCGCCGACATGACGCCGGATCAGCGGGCCTTTTTCGAGTCGAAGATCCGTCCCGTGCTGGTGAAGCAATGTTACGAATGCCACGCGCAGGGCGCGAAGAAGCTCGGCGGCAAGCTGCTGCTCGATGCGCCGTCTGAAATGATCTCCGGTGGCGAGTCGGGACCGTCTGTAATTCCGGGCAAGCCAGATGAGAGCCTCATCGTACAGGCAGTGCGCTACGACGGCATCGAAATGCCGCCGAAGAAACGTCTGCCGGAGCAT
The DNA here is from genome assembly GCF_044378005.1 of Prosthecobacter sp. GTDB lineage: Bacteria > Verrucomicrobiota > Verrucomicrobiia > Verrucomicrobiales > Verrucomicrobiaceae > Prosthecobacter. The sequence continues at coordinate 93,732 of NZ_JBILYB010000004.1, read as the reverse complement.
GTGGTGAATGACTTCGTTGAGTGGGTGAAAATGGGCGCGCCTGATCCTCGCGAAGATCTGCCGAAGACCGAGCAAAAGGCGAAGACTGTGCCACAGGAACCGCTGTGGTCTTTGAAGCCGGTTTCCAATCCCCAGCCACCCAAGGTGAAAAACACCGCTTGGCCACGCGACAGCCTCGATGCCTTCATTCTCGCGAAGCTGGAAGAAAAGAATCTCAAACCCGCCTCAGATGCCGATCTCACCATTTTGAAGCGCCGCCTCAGCTTCGATCTCATCGGTCTTCCACCGTCCGACGCGTCTGACATGTCAGACCTGTCCGACTACGTGGACTCACTCCTCAACAGCCCGCACTTCGGTGAAAAATGGGGCCGCCACTGGCTGGATGTAGCCCGCTACGCCGAATCCAACGGCAACGATGGTCTCAGCCGCAATCCGAGCTTCCCGCACGCTTGGCGCTACCGCGATTATGTGATCCGCGCCCTCAATGAAGACATCCCATACGACCGCTTCATCATCGAACAGCTCGCGGGCGACTTGCTGCCCGCTGATTCACCCGAGCAACGTGATCGCCAGCTCATCGCCACGGGTCTGCTCGCGCTCGGTGCGAAGCCAGCGAAGGCGATGAACGAGAACTTCGAGATGGATGTCGTGGCCGATCAAATCAACGTCATCGGCAGCGGCATTCTCGGACTCAGCGTCGGCTGTGCTCGTTGCCATGATCACAAAAGCGATCCGATTCCGACACGCGATTATTACGCGCTGGCCGGCATTTTCAGAAGCACTGAAACCCTATGGGGTGCCGCCGCGCATCAGGCGCTCACCGCACCACAGACACCACTTCACGAGCTGAAAGCCTCAGCACCAGTTACGACTCGCGCCGAAGTGGAGCCGATCATCAAAGCCAACCCTCCTCGCCGGCCATCAGCCAAACCCAGCTTCAAATACGCCGCCGATGCGCCTCTCGCCATGGGCGTGCGAGACGCGAAGAAGATCGAGGACTGCAAACTCAACATCAGCGGCGAGTCGAAGAAGCTCGGACCCGCCATTCCGCGTGGTTTCCTGAGTGCCTGCGGCGGTGGCGCATTGACCGATGCCAAACAAAGCGGTCGTCTGGAACTGGCGCAGTGGATCACGAGCCCGCAAAACCCGCTCACCGCTCGCGTGATGGTGAACCGCGTGTGGCTTCAGCTTTTCGGTGAAGGTCTCGTGCCCACGCCGGATGACTTCGGCGTATCTGGCGAGCGTCCCACACATCCCGAGCTGCTCGATCATCTCGCCACGCGCTTCATGCGTGATGGCTGGTCGCTCAAGAAGCTCATTCGCAGCATCTTGTTGTCGCGTACCTATCAGCTCGCCACTCAAAGCGGCGACGCTCCACTCTACTCACATCATCTGCGCCGCCGTCTCGATGCTGAAACGATTCGCGATGCCATGCTCGTCGCCAGCGGCGATCTGAATCCTCAGCCCGCCACGGGATCGCTCATCCAGCATCGCGACGTGCTGATCAACGAACTGCCGCCACTGCATCAGCCGAGCACGCAGCGCAGCGTGTATCTGCTCATGCTGCGCAATTCGATGCCTCCCGAGCTCACGCCCTTTAACCTGCCCGACGCCACCACCATCACGGGCAAACGCGACAGCTCCACACTCGCCACGCAGTCGCTCTACTTGTTAAACAACAGCTTTCTCGTCGAGCAATCACGCCGCTTTGCCGTGCGCATTCAGAAAGCCGCTCAAGATGAGGATCAGCGCATCCAGTTCGCCTATCGCCAGGCCTTCGGCCGGGACGCCAACGAACGCGAGATCCAGCGCGCCCGTGATTTCCTCCGCGAGGCCGGGCTCATGCTCGTCTCCACGAACAACGAGGCAAACAAGCACCTCAGCGACGCCTGGGCCGCTTTTTGTCAGGCGCTGCTCGCGAGCAACGAGCTGCGCTACATCGATTGAATCACGAATTCCACAGCTAGCCCGCCACCCTCGCGATTGCTTGCAGTCACCTTGCCACCGCAGGCGTCGATGCAGCGCTTCGTGATCGCAAGACCGAGGCCGCTGCCGCCAGTGTTTCTGCCACGCGCTGCTTCAGGACGGTAGAAGGGCTCAAAGAGACGCTCGAGCGAATCGGCAGGCACGCCGGGACCTTGATCGAGGACTTGGATGATAGCGCTGCCATCTTCCGTTTTGGCGTGGATCTCAATGTCTTTGGCGTAGCGCACGGCATTGCGCAGAACATTGCCCAAAGCTCGATCCAGAGCCGAGCGCAGTGTGTGGAGCTTCATGTCTTCGACTATAACTTGGATCTCACATTCCGGTGCTTCACGAGCAATGACTTGGTCGATGAGTTCGCGCAGATCGAAAGTCTCGGCGGTTTCGCGCTCCGGCAGCGTCGCCGCTTTGGAGAAGGCGAGCACCTCCTCCACGAGCCTGGCCATGTGCTGGAGTTCGTTGTCGAGCTTTTTGAGGTAGGTTGCCTGATCGGGTGTGCTGCGCTGCTCCACGACGCCGAGGGCCATCTGCATCCGTGCAATCGGCGAGCACAGTTCATGCGCGACATCCGCGGTGATGCGACGCTGCTGCGCAACGTAGTCGCCAAGCTGAGCGGCCATCGTGTTCACCGAAGTGGAAAGCTCACCGAGTTCGTCGCCACGCGTATCGGGCAAGCGCATGTCGAATTGGCCTGCGGCGATGCGTTTGGAGGCATCGTTTATGCGCCGTATCGCACGCGTGATCCCGCCGACGACTGGCAACCACAACAATGCTGAAATGCCCACGCCCATCAGCAGCACCACCACCCAGGGCCGCCAGTCGAACAGAAGGCCGCCCGCAGTCACATCGCTTGAGATGATGACCATGGTAAGCGGAAGCCACCGCGCCTCCTTCTCATCTTCAAAACTCAGGTCCATATGAATGCCAGCCCAGTATCGAGCCGGATCGCTGCTGCGAATGATGAAGCGCGGCTTCGGTGGTTGCATTTGTCCTGGCGGTGCGTCCCCGCGCCGCGACGGCCGCGGTCGTGGCTCCGCCTGACGTTTATCGATGAGTTTCCTCCGCACCTCGTCAGGCACCTCAACGGCACGGCCAAACACCTGCCGACCATCCGCGCCGAACAAAGTGAAGGCAGCTGATTTGTCTGCGCGATAGCCTTTGAAAATCGTCTGCCAATTGCCTTGTGGATGAGTGATGAACTCGTCGAAATGATCGATCACCGACGGCCATTCACTCTGCGGACGTGTGCGAAGCTGCTCGCCCAGATAGTTCGATAACAGCTCAAGCCGACTACCTGGCGGGCCATCCAACAACCAGTCGAGTCCAGGTTTGAAAATCACGCGTACATAGAATAGCCCGAGCAAGGCCAGCACCAGCAAGTTCACCAGGAACCAGAGAAGGATCTTGCTGTAGAGCGGGATTTTGAGGCGGTTCATCGTCCGGGAGTCACGAGTTGGTAGCCATAGCCGCGCACGGTTTTGATGAAGCGTGGCTCCTTCGGGTCATCGCCGAGTTTTTTGCGCAACGTGGAGATGTGCATGTCGATGGCGCGGTCAAAGACGTCCCACTCGCGGTCAGCGACCTCTTCGATGAGCTGCTCGCGGGTTTTGACTCGGCCGTGGGCTTTCGCCAGTGACAAAAGAAGGCCAAATTCGGCTGGCGTGAGCTGCACGGGCTGGTCACCGAGGACGACATCGTGCGTTTCGGGATTGATACGCAGCTCGCCGATGACGAGTTCTTTGACGGGGGCCTGTGGAGCGGTCTCCGCGATCCAACCGGTGCGCCGCAGGAGGGCGCGGAGGCGGGCGAGCAGTTCGCGAGAGGAAAAAGTCTTCGGAAGGTAGTCGTCGGCGCCGAGTTCGAGGCCGACGATGCGGTCCACCTCCTCGCCGCGGCCCGTGAGCATCATGACGGGCACCTTCGATTTTCCACGGATGCGGCGGAGGACCTCAAAGCCATCGCAGCCGGGCATCATGACATCGAGGATGATGGCGGCCCAAGACTCGGACGTGGCACGCTCGGCTCCATGCTCGCCATCATGCTCCATTTCGACCTCGAAACCCATGGGCTTGAGGTAGTCGGCCACGAGCTGGCAGAGCTCGGTGTCGTCGTCGATGATGAGGAGTCGCATGGTGGAGTGTGATGCAGACATTCTTGTCTGCAAGGCCACCTGGAAGCTCGTGCAGACAGGCATGTCTGCATCACCCTTTACACAATCCCGACAAATTTGCCTCTCGCGGGTGAAGAGGGCCTGACACGGGATTTGCAGGATGGGGCAACCATGAAACGCTCTCTTGCCCTCGCCTGCCTCCTGCCGCTCGCTTTGCATGCCCATACTTTGCCCTCTGGGGACAAGGAGGCGCTGCGGGCGCATATTTTGGAAGAGTTTATGCAGAAGTCGGCTCCGAAGAAGGTGAAGCCGGTGGAGGCGCCGATCCCGAAGACGCTGAAAAGGCCGGTGACGGTGACGGGGTTGTCGGGGTTTGATCTTTCGTCGTTTTTGACGAGCGGGTCTGCGTTGCCGCCGGCGGGGAACGGGCTGCTGATGGCGGCTTCGTTTGCGCCGTTCAAGCCGAAGGTGCGCTACAACTGGGATGGGACGACTTTTTTCCTGGAGTCGGACAACACGCCGGAGGGAATGCCGAATAAGATGTTTGGCATCACGACCTGGCAGCAGCAGGTGCCGATCCCGGCGGCGTATTTTGCGCACTCGACGAGCAATGAGAACAATGCGGGCTCGCTCGGCTATCAGCAGCCGAATGTGTGGCGCATCCCGCTGGTGCCGGTGCCTTCGGCGTCGCCCATCGTGATTTACAATCCGCCTGCTCCGCCGACGAACTTCCTGCGCGGGGCGGTGGCGCTGGCGTCGAATGGCATCGCGATCTTCAATCCGTCGAACAATGGCGGGAATGTGTCGTATGAGATCGGCGAACTGGACTACTATGGCGGTCACTGCGGTCTGGCGGACGATTATCATTACCACATCGCACCCACGCACTTGAACACGCGCTTCGGCGGGCCGTTGGGCGATGACAAGCCCATCGCTTGGGCGCTGGATGGCTATCCGATGTATGGATTCCTGGAGCCGGATGGCTCGCCACGGCAGGCGCTGGATGCGGAGGGTGGTCACGATCATGGCGGCGGCTGGGGGTATCACTACCACGCGATGGGCACGACGACGGTGGACGCGACGCATCCGTATGGCACGCCGCAGTCGCCTTACCTGATGAAGGCCTTCCACGGCACGGTGGTGAATTTTGGCAATCAAGTCGATGGTCAGCCAGCGGTCGGAAATCTGCGTGCGGATGGCACCGGCGGTTACAATGCGAAGGCGGTGGCCGGGGCTTACATCGTGGCGCAGATGAATCCCGCGCCGCTGGTGACGGATGGCAGCGGGCATCTCAGTCTCGTCGCGGGTGTGAATCTCACCGGATGTGCGACGACTTACGGCAGCACCACGGTGACGTGTGCGAGCACGACGGGACTCACGACAGGACTTGCGGTGGTGGGTTATGGCGTGAGCAATGGCGCACGAGTCACCTCGGTAACGAACGCGACGCAGTTCGTGCTGAGCATCCCGGCGATCGCGACGACGACGGGCAAAAACTTCACCGCCGTGTCGATGGCCACCGCATCGCCCGATGCGCATGTCATGCGGGTGAACATGGGCGGTGTGGACTATGACGAGTGCTGGACGATCAATCGCAAGGTGAACCCTCGCTCGATGACGATGACATGGCGTGCGCAGGCGCTGGTGGGTGGCGTGCTGAGCGGGCCAGTGCTGACGACAACGCAGACTTACACGCCCACAGCGGGCACGGCTCCGGCAAACCGCCTCACCTCTTACCCGATGGGCGCGTGGTCGGAGGTGAAGCTGCCGGACACGAGCCAGGTGGTGAGCACGACAACGACCTTCGGCGAGGACAGCGACTACACGACGACTCCATCCGCGAATCCGCAGAGCTTCACCGACAATGGCGACGGCACGATCACGGACAATGTGACCGGTTTGATGTGGCAGAAGGCCGACGCGGGCGAGATGACCTGGGAAAACTCGGTCAACAATGCCTCAGCTCAGACCACCGGCGGCTACAGCGACTGGCGTTTGCCGAATCCGCATGAGTTGATGAGCCTGTTTAACTACGAGACGGGCAATCCGGCGATGAACGCGACCTATTTCCCGCCTGCCTCGCCCTCGGCGGAGTATTGGTGGTCACGCGATGTCTTTGGCACCAGCACGACGAATGTGTGGTGCGTGAACTCCGGTGGTGGTGTGGGTCCGAAGCCGAAGGCGGAGACGGTGAGCGCGGGCGGCACGCTGCGTTACCACGCCCGCTATGTGCGGCTGGCGCAGAACAACATGACGCACAACTACGTGAACAATCTCGACTGCACGATCACGGACACGGACACCTCGCTCATGTGGACGCAGATGCCGAGCACGGCGATGACCTGGGAGGCCGCGCTCGCCTGGGCGGAAGGGCTCACGCTCGGCGGCTACAACGACTGGCGCATGCCGAACATCAAAGAGCTGCAAACGCTGACGGATTACTCGCTCGCTACCACCAGCGGCGGCACGGCGACCAATTTGAAGCCTGCGATCAATCGCACGATGTTCGCGAAGACGATGTCGGGATGCTCGGTGACCTCCGGCAGCCCCGTGGTGGCGACTTCGGACACCACGGACCTCGTCATTGGCATGACGGTGATCGATCCTTTCAGCATCGCAGGCACTTACATCAATCACACCACCACGCCGACAATCACGGCGATCAATCCGGGTGTGAGTTTTACCCTGAGCAGCAATGCGCTTTCCACCGGCACCGGCTTGATCTTCCGCGCCCTGCCTCGTGCGACGGCCTACTGGTCTTCCACGTCGAACAAAGGCACGCAAACCGAAGCGTGGCTGCTGGAGCTGGGCGTGAACAACAGCGTGCCTGCCGCCGAAGGTCCGCCGCGTGGCTCGCAGGGCATCATCAGCTATCAGGCGAAGACAGCTAGCTTCCCGGTCCTTGCCGTGCGCACCGCCACGCTCACGACGCAGATCGCCGTGGCACAGGGCGCGACCTCGCTCATCGACGGCCTCAGCACCGTGGCCTATGGCAATGTGAATGTCGGCAGCACGCTTTCGAAGACTTTCACCATTACGAACACCGGCAGCACGCCGCTCGACATCACGGGTGTGACCATCGATGGCACGAACAGCGCCAACTTCTCTGTCACCACCTCTCCGACGACTCCTGTGGCGGCAAACAACGGCACCTCGACCTTCACGGTGCAGTTCAATGCGTCCACGTTTGGGACGAAAACAGCCGTTTTGCACATCGCGAGCAGTGACGCGGGCAATCCATCGTTCGACATCAATCTCTCCGGCATCGGTTTCGTGCCTCCGCCGACCGTTTCGAACATCACGATCAATCCGATGTCGCCGAGCAGCACCGATCCGGCCGTGGTGACGGCCCAGGTGGCGGCTGGAAGCGGCGGTGGCATCAGCGGGGTTACTTTGACCTATGATCTCGGGGCGCAGGTGACCGGGAATGTGTTCCGCGAGACCTTCTCGATGTCGTCGTCGAACAACTGGAACGGCTCAGGTGGTCTCAATACCTGGACGACGAACGGAGCTGGAGCCACGCGTCAGGCAAACCTGCAATCGAACCGCACCTCGCCCGTGGTGCTGACGAACTGCACGACGACGAGTGCGAGCACGAGCGTGGTGTGCAGCAGCACGGCGAACCTTTGGCCGAACATGATCATCACCGGCCCCGGCATGGCGGCAGGCGCGGTGATCAGCTCGATCACGAATGGCACGACCTTTGTCATCAGCGCGGCGGCCACGGCTTCGAGCACGACGGCCACTTTGACGGCGAATGGCATCACGTTGACGAACTGCACGACCACGGCGGCGAGCACGTCGGTGACTTGCGATAGCACGACGGGCCTCGTGGCGGGCATGGGACTCACGGGGACCGGTTTGGCGAACAACGCGACCATCAGCTCGATCACGAACGCGACGACGTTTGTGATGAGCGCGGCTCCGACCACGCCGGGCACGGCTTTGACGCTGACGGGCAATGGCAACGCGCTGGAGTTCCAGGCGGCCTCGGCGAGCCTCACGACGGCCATGGCGACCTCGCCGGTGATCAATGCGGCGGGCACTTCGGGCTACGTGGATTTCTATGTGCAGACGCGTGACCTGAACAGTCTCTCGCCGAACAACCAGTGGGCCTTCCAGGTGTCGCCAGACAATGGCACGACATGGAACACACGCTTCACGGAGGACTGGACGGGCAGCACGGTGACTCTGACGAACGTGGTGACGAATGCAGCTGGCAGCGGCACCGGCAGCACGACGGTGACTTGCGCCAGCACGGCGGGACTCACCACGGGACGCGCGGTATCCGCCGCGCCGGTGTATGTGACGGGTGGCACGACGAGCGGGAGCGCCACGGTGACCTGCACAAACACCACAGGGCTCGCGGTGGGCATGTTTGTGACCAGCACGGGCACCACCATCCCGGCGAATACCCGCATCACAGCCATCAATCCGAATGTGGACTTCACGATGAGTGCGAACGCAGCCGCCACGAGCGCCACGGCGGCCATCGCGGGCAATTATTTCCCTGCGAACGCCTCGGTGAGCAGCATCACCAATGGCACGACCTTCGTGCTAAATGCCGCCGCGTATGTGAACACGAGCGCCGCGCCGATCACGGCCTTTGCGACGACGATCAATCACAACTTCAACACCAAGGCCGATGGCACCGCGCAGCCTTACCGCTACACGCTTGATGCCAGCGAGCGCACGGCAAACATGCGGATGCGCTTCCAGTATGCAGGCGGCACGGTGACACAGCCGACGCGTGCGCCGCGTGTGAGCATTGATGACATCGTGGTGAACACGACGAGCGGTGCTCCGCCTACCGTGATCGCCATGACGGATCTCGGCGGTGGTCTTTGGAGTGCCACGATCCCCGCGCAGGCCAATGGCAGCACCGTGAACTTCACCATCGCGGCCACGGGCACTGGTGGTGCAGGCACGACGACCTCTTCAACGACGAGCTACACGGTCGCTCCGGCTCCGACGATCACCACAGCATCGCCGTTGCCGAATGGCAGCACGACGGGGGCTTATTCGCAGACTTTCGCCGCCACGGGCGGAAGCGGCACGGGCTATGTTTGGAGCCTTTTTAGCGGTTCTTTGCCGAATGGCATCACGCTGAGCAGTGGCGGTGTTTTGAGCGGCACGCCGACTCAGGCCGGAAACTTCAATTTTACCATCGAAGTGACGGATTCGGCCAATCGCAGCGCCACGAAGGCTTTTGCTCTCACCATCACCACCGTCACGGCTCCGAATGTGGTCGTCATCATCACGGATGACCAGGGCTGGGGCGATGTGGGCTATCACACGCCTGCCGGCCAGGTGCCGATCCAGACGCCCAACATGGACAGCTTTGGCACGACGCGTCCGGGTTCCATCCGCTTGGAGCGCTTCTACGCGACGACGGTGTGCTCGGTGACACGCTCGACCATGCTCACCGGCCGCAATCCGATTCGCCATGCCACGAACAACACCCGCGGCACCGATTTGAGCGAGCATCTGATGCCGCAGACCTTCAAGGCGGCGGGCTACCAGACCTTCATGTGCGGCAAGTGGCACATGGGCGGCAGTGACAAGAACCTGCATCACACGCTCGTGAATGGTGTGAACACCCGCATCATCCAGGAGGGCCTGCAATACGCGCCGTTCAATCGCGGCTTTGATTCGCACTACGGCCAGTATTCTGGCGCGATCGACTACTACACGCACAACAGCGCCGAGGCCGACTCGCTCGATATTCCCGACTGGTGGCTCAATGGCGTGCAGCAGGACGGACCGAGCGAGCATACCGATTCGCAGGGCACCGGCGGCTGGTCGCCCAATTTGCTCGCGGACAAGGCCATCGCGCACATTCAGAACCGCAATCCGAGCCAGCCCTTCTACCTGCATCTGGCCTTCAACTCGATCCACGGCCCCGTTTCGGCTCCAGCGAACTTGATCACGAAGTATCAAAACCTCGGCGTCACGAACACCAGCCGTCGCCTCATCTCCGCGGCCGTCGATGGCATGGATCAGGCGATGGGCCGCGTGCTCAATGCACTGGATGCTGCTGGCGTCACGAACAACACCGTCATTCTGTGGTTTGGTGACAATGGCGGCGATGAGACGAAGGGCTCGCTCAATGATCCGCTGCGTGGTGACAAGGGCGACAGCTACGACGGCGGCCTGCGTGAGGTGGCGGGCATCTCTTATCCCGGCGTGCTGCCCAGCGGTATCATCAGTCATCAATACATGTGGGTGGGCGATGTGTTCCCCACTCTTTGCGCCGCAGTTGGCGTGACGCCGCAGAACACCAAGCCCTTCGACGGCTTGAACGTGTGGCCGAACCTGCTCGCTGCCACCAACAGCACCACGACGACGCTCCGCCCAGGCAATGCCACGCTCGTCACGGATGCGGCGGCCCCCATCGCGATCAACAAGTTCACCGATCCGGTGAATGGCGGCACGAAGGACTTCAAACTGCGCCGTGGCCGCGTGGCCAACGTGCTCACGCCGGAGCTTTTCAACCTCACCGATGATCCGCAGGAAACCACCGACCTCATCGCGAATCCCGCGTATGCCAGCATCGTCACCAGTTTGACCAACAGCGTCACCGCCATCAGCGCGGAGAACTTCAAGCCCTACATCGGCCCGCCGCTCATCACGAACGCGGCGGCTCAAGGCAGCACCATCGAGCTCTATGCGCCCTTCACGAGTTATCCGAACGGCACCATCACCGTGCAGTGGAGGAAAAATGGCTCCAATCTGTCCAACGGCGGCAATGTGAGCGGCGCGACGACCTTCACGCAAGTCACCGACAACGCGAGCGCCATCGTGCGCGGAGCCTACACGACGAAGCTCACGCTCACCAATTTGCAGCCCTCCGATGCGGCGACGTATGATGTGGTCATCACCAACACCGCCGGGAACACCACCAGCGACAGCGGCGTGCTCACCGTGACCATGCCAGCGCCTGCCTTGACGCTGCCCGCCTTCACCAAAGGCACCAGCATCACACTGAACTGGACCGCCGTGCCCGGCGCGACCGGCTACACGATCCAGCGCAGCACCACGAGTGACTTCGCCAGCGTCACCTCGCAGACGACGAGCAGCACCAGCGTGACCTTCAGCGGCCTCACCAGCGGCACGACGTATTATTATCGCGGCACCGCCACCGATGGCACGGCCACGAGCGCCTTTGGCAACACCGCTTCGTCCACGCAGGACGCCAGCACGCCCGTGATCACGATCACCGCGCCCGCCAACAACACGACCACAACTGCGAACAGCATCGTGGTCAATGGCACAGCCACAGACACCGTTTCGCCACTCACCGGCCTGATGGTCAACGGTGTGGCCGCCACGACCTCCGATGGCTATGCCACCTGGACCGCCACCGTGCCGCTCACACCGGGCGCGAACACGCTCACGGCCACCTCGACCGACAGCGCCGATCAAGGCGGCAACACCGGCTCCGCGAGCATCAACGTGACCTACAACGCGAACGGCCCCGCCATCGTCAGCGTCGGCACCGGCCCCACGGCACCGACTTACCTCGATCCGACGACGGTTTTGGCGCAAATCACGCCGCAGCCCGGCACCACGCTCACCAGCGTGCAGCTTCAATACGACACCGGCACGCCTGTGAGCACCGCGATCTGGAAGGAAAGCTTCAACAACACCTCGTCGAACAATTGGAACGGCACCGGAGCACTCAACGCGTGGACCACCATCGGCGCGGGCAATGTGCGTCAGGCCGTGAGCACCTCGAATCGCACCGCCATCAGCCTCACGAGCGTGGCGACGACGAGCGGCAGCACCACCGTGACCTGTGCGAGCACCGCCGCGCTGTGGCCTGGAATGCTCATCACTGGTCCAAACATCGCCGGCAGCATCAATGGCACGCAAACGGGCAATACCACCGTCGCCTCCATCACGAACGCGACCACGTTTGTCCTTTCGCAGGCCGCCACCGGCACGGGCGCAGGACTCACGCTCACAGCTTGCGGCGTCACCTTGACGAATGCGACCACCACCGCCGCGAGCACGGCGGTGACCTGCGACAGCACCGCCGGTCTCGTGAACGGCATGTCGCTCACCGGCACCGGTTTGGCGAACAACGCCACCGTGGCCTCCGTGACAAGCGCGACGACCTTCACCATGAATGCCGCGCCCACCACGGCGGGCACCGCGCTCACTTTGAGCGCCACCACGGCCGCTGCGGAGTTCAATGGCGGCACGGCGGACCCGCTGGCCTCCATGTTCACCACGACGAATGCCATCAACACCACAGGTGCGAGCGGCTTCATCGAGTTCTATGTGCAAACACGCGATCTCTTTGCCACGAACAACTGCGGCTGGACGCTGCAAGTCTCCTCCGACAACGGCGCGACCTGGAACACGCGTCTGAGCGAGGATTGGAACGCTGAAACGGTGTCGCTGAGCAATGTCGTGCTGAATGCCGCGGGCGCCGTCGCAGGCAGCACCACGGCGACTTGTGCGAGCACCGCCGGACTCACCACGGGCCGCAGCGTGCTCGCCGCGCCGGTGAATGCGACCATCGGCATCACGACTGGCAGTTCCACCGCCACCTGCACGAACACCACAGGCCTCGTCGAAGGCATGTTCATCACCGCCACCGGCATCCCGAACAACACCCGCATCGGCACCATCACGCCGAACACCTCCTTCACGCTCGTCACCGGCACCACCGCCACGCTTGTGAACGCCACAGCGACCAATGCCGCCGCAAACGCCGCCGCGAACTACTTCCCGGCCGCGACGATCAGCTCCATCACCAATGCCACCACGTTTGTGATCAACACACCAGCTTATGTCAACACCAGCGCCGCGCCGCTCGCCACCGCCTTTGCCACGACGGTGAACCACGGCTTCCAGCTCTTCCATTACGACCTCGCAGGCGCTGAACTCGGCACGCAGACAAAGATCCGCTTCCAGGCCACCGGCTATGCCGCCACGGCTCCCACACGCACGCCGCGCATCAGCATCGACGACATCGTCATTGCCACCACCGCTCCGCCTCCCACCATCACGCTCGCCATGTTTGACGACGGCCTGCACGGCGATGGCGCCGCCAATGACGGCGTATGGGGCGCGGTCATTCCGGCGCAAAACGGCGGCACCACGATCAATTTCAAAGTCGTGGCCACCGACAACACGAACGCCAGCGCCACCAGCCCCGGCAGCGGCAACTACATCTACACCGTCAACAACCTGCTCACCGATGCCACCATCCTCGGCGCGGAGTTCCTCACCTTGCCGAAAACCGACGGCGTGACCGTGAACCTCATCGCCTCGGCCAATCAGCAGGTCTTTGTCGAATACGGCACCGCTCCCGGTCAATACACGCTCGCCACCACGCCCACGACGTTCAACATCGACAACGCCAAGCCCGAGTTCAAAAACCCCATCCGCATCCCGATCACCGGCTTGCAGCCTGACACCGAGTATTACTACCGCGTGCGGCATCGCAATGTCGGTGCGCCCTTCTACAATGCTCGCGGCGAGCGCAGCTTCCACACCGCACGCCCACGCGGCACGACGTTCAGCTTCACCGTCACTGCGGACCCGCATATCGACGTGAACACCGACATGCAGCTCTTCTGGCGTGCCATGCAGAACATCAGCCTCGATGCGCCCGACCTCCACATGGACGTCGGCGACATCTTCATGACCGACAAGCTCGCCGATGGCCTGCTCGGCGTGCCACCGAAGTGGGGCGGCGGCGTCACGATCAATCAGACGAGCATCAACAACCGCGCCATCATCTTCCGCAATGCCTTTGAGCGTGCCTGCCACAGCATCCCGTTCTTCTTCGGCCTCGGCAATCACGAGGCGGAATACGGCTACCTCTTCAACGCCGCCGCCGACAAGCAGAACAACATTCCCGCCTGGGATTTGAAGGCCCGCAAAGCCTTCTACCCCGCACCCACGCCCGATGGCTTCTACGCCGGCAATCCCACCCCGAAGGACTACACCGGCGGCACGCTCGGTCTGTTGGAAGACTACTACGCCTTCGAGTGGGGCGAGGCCTTGTTCATCATGCTCGATCCCTTCTGGAACACGAACACGAACCCCAACTCCTCCAACGACGCGTGGAACTGGAGCCTCGGAAAAGCGCAGTATGACTGGCTGCGCGACACGCTGAAGAACAGCAGCGCGAGATACAAGTTCGTCTTCATGCACCACATCGTCGGCGGCAGCACGCAGACGGCCACCGGCACCCCCCAATACGCCGCACGTGGCGGCATCGAAGTGAGCGACAAATACGAGTGGGGCGGCAAAAACGCCGATGGCAGCCCCGGCTTCGCCACGCAGCGCCCCGGCTGGGACATGCCCATCCATGATTTGCTCGTGATGAACAAGGTGAACGTCGTCTTCCACGGCCACGACCATCTTTACGGCTATCAAACCAAGGACGGCGTCGTCTATCTCGAATGCCCGCAGCCCGGCACGCCGAACTACACCAGCCTCGGCAGCGCCGCCGACGGTCAATACGTCAATCTCGGGGCCAACAGCACCAGCTACCTCCTGCCCAACAGCGGCCACATCCGCGTCACCGTCGGCCCCGATCAAGCCGTGGCCGACTACGTCCGCAGCTACCGCACCGCCACCGACCCCATGCCGCCCGATGCCACCAGCGTCTTCAACGACGAAACGCCCACCCGCATCAACCGCAGCATCTCCCACAGCTTCGTCCTCGCGCCGAAGGTCAGTCCGCCCATCGAAGTCGCCAACGTCGCCCCCGGCCAAGTCGGCCTCCGCTGGAACGCCATCCCCAACAAACCGTATCAAATCCAATGGAGTACCGATCTCACCAACTGGACAACGATTGACACGCTGACCTTCACGAACACCAACACAAACGCGACTTACACCGACAACCTGCCTGCGCGGGTGAATGGGCAAAGGGCGTTTTATCGGGTTGTGTGGAATCCGTGAGTGGCAAGGATTGTTGTCTGGCAGACAACCTCGCGGCCCAGCTTCGATAAGTTACCCCTCCACCAACCCATTCGGCTTCCGCCACTTCACGCGGGCGAGGTTGAGTTCGCCGGTGTTGGTTTTGGGACACCAGGAGCCGTCGGTGATCCAGGATTCGGCGGGGCTGGCGTTGCAGACGCCGAAGTTGCCGTTGAAGGCGACGAGGTCGGCGGCGTTCACGCCATCGCCAATGAGCGGGAGCACGATGCGCTCGGTGGCGCGGATGAGGCGGAGCGTTTTCGGGTCCACCTGCGCCACCCAGAGCGGCGCACGCCAGCGGATGACCTTTTCGTTGGTGGGATCGCGTCGCGTATAGACGAGGAAGAGGCCGTCGGAGTGCGTGAGCCAGTGCTGCTGCGTGCTGTTCGTCATGAGCGGCGTGCCGTCGTCCCAGGTCCACGGCTGCTGCGGCTCGTAGTGCAGGCCGTCATCGCTCACGGCGACGTAGCCTTTGCGGTCCTCGGCGCGGATGGTGAGGTAAAAGCGGCCGCCGAACCGCGTGAGCGAGGGCTCGAGCAGTCCGCGGCCGACGCTGTTGGTAAGCGCGTTCCCGGTTTGCTTGATGAGGAGCTGCTCGCCATCAAAGGAGCAGCGCACGCCGCACACGGAGCGAGTCTGGCCTTTGACGCCAAAGGTGAAGCTCATGAGCACATCGCCATCGGGCAGCACATGGCGCTGACCGCAATTGTTCGAGTAGATCTCGGTGGCACGCGGGTCGTCCCACACGAGCTTGCGCCGTGGCCCCCACGCGCCGTCTTTCCACACGGCGTAGATCGGCCAGCGCGGCGGTTGGTCGCGGAAGAAGCCTCGGTCTCGATAGAAGACATTGTGACCAAGCGCCAGCACGCTGCCGGTCTGCGGATGAAACTCGGGCGTGATGTCGCAAACGGCCTCATTCATGCCATCGGGCAGCTTTTCCCAACCCAGCGGTGGCGCGGGCGTGAAATCGCTCCAGGTTTGGCCGAGATCATCGGAGGTGGTCCAGTGCACATGCCCGAAGTGATCGGAGCCCACGATGGGCTGCGTGGTCATGAAGGCCTTCTTGCCGACCATGCAGGCTCGCGGATGAAACCAGGTGCCCTTGGGCAGCGCGGGTGTCTTCACCACGACCTTCTCGATGGACTCGATGAGCGGGTCTTCGGCGGCGAAAACGTGCGTGTAAGCCGACGCGAGCGCGAGGCTGGTCGTTTGGAGAAAATGGCGGCGGGTGAGGTGCATAATCATGAAACGGCATTCAGTTCCCGACGTTTGCAGGCGCACCATGGTCCGACACTTTGTTTTCCTCACCTTCGCGCTTCATTTGATGGCCGTCGTCCTGACTGCAGCGGAGAAGCCCAACGTCATCTTCATCCTCGCGGACGATCTCGGCATCGGGAACGTGGGCTGCTACGGCTCGGATCGCTACAAGACGCCGCACATCGACAAGCTCGCGGCGGAGGGCACGCGGTTCACGCAGTGCTTCACGGCGGCGCTTTGTGGGCCCTCGCGGGCGCTGATCATGAGCGGGCGTTATGCGTTTCGCAATGGAGCGACGAATCAGGACGCCTGCACGAACCTCGATCTGAAGGAGATCGTGCTGCCGCGTCTGTTCAAAGCCGCGGGCTATGCCACGGCCTGCGTGGGCAAATGGGGCCAGCTTCCCGGTGAGCCGGGCGATCATGGTTTCGATGATTGGATGCGCTTCAACGGCAGCGGCGTGTATCGCAACGTCGAGGGCGGCAAGCCAGAGCGCTACAGCATCAATGGCGACGACAAGAAGCTCGCCGATGGCGAATACATGCCGGACATGTGCCACGACCGCGTGGTGAAGTTCGTGCGGCAGCATCGCGACGAGCCGTTCTTCGTTTATTACCCGATGTCGCACGTGCACGGCGAGCTGCTGCCCACGCCGGACAGCGCTCCCGGCAGCGACGACCTCATGGCGGACAACATCGCCTACATGGACAAGCTCGTCGGCCGACTCATCGTCGAACTCGATGCGCTGAAGCTGCGTGAGAAGACGCTCGTCATCTTCATGGGCGACAACGGCACCGGCAAAGGCATGGCTGACCGCGCCACCATCGGCGGCAAGGTGCTCTCTGGCATGAAAGGCACGATGCTGGAGTGCGGGGGTCTCGTGCCGATGATCGCGTGCTGGCCTGGCAAAACGCCTGCGGGTCGTGTGAGTGCTGACCTGATTGACTCCACTGACTTTGTCACGTCGTTTGGCGAGTTGATCGGCACCAAGCTGCCTGACATGACTTTCGATGGTCAAAGCATCGCGCCGCAGCTCCTCGGGCAGCCCGCGAAGGCGCGGGAGTGGGTCTTTAATCAACTCGCCCGCATGTGGTATGTGCGCGATGCGCATTGGAAGCTCAACGAAAAGGGCGAGCTCTACGACATGAGCGGCGCGCCCTTCACCGAAACGCTCGTCGAGGGTCCGCGCGAGGCCCGCACACGCCTGGAGGCCGTTTTGGGCAAGCTAAACCCCGCTGGCGGCATCCTCGACCAAGGCGACGGCAGCGGCCGACATGCGAACAAGGAGAAAAAGAAGGCGAAGGAGTGAGGCAGTGCTTCAACCTGCCATGAACGTCCCTTGATCCGGCAGGCTAAAGCGCTGCCTCACCCTCCTTGACGCAATCCTGACAAATCTCCCGAGAATCGCTGAAGCCGTTTTGACGCGCCGCGAGTTAGTAGGTGGTGCTATGAAAACGCTCCCTGTCCTCCTGCTGTTCGCGACGAGCCTCGCCGCGCATGATCTGGCCACCACCGACCGCGAGGCGCTGCGGGCGCACATTTTGGAGGAGTGGAAACGCGAGCGTGGCATGACGGAAGTGGCCTCCACGGCCTCTGTCGTTCAACTCGCCGCAGCAGCAGCCGCGAACGCGGCGAATGCGCCACAGACCTCGAAGGCCTTTCTGCCCTTCACGAAGCTCGACCTGCGTGCGGACGGCGAGTTTCTCTATGTCGGCTCGAATGGCCTGCCGGATCACAACATGATGGTCGGCATCACCGCGTGGCAGCAGCAGGTGCCGCTGCCGCAGCCGTATTTCGATGACAATGCCTGGCGCATCCCGCTGAAGCCGGTGCCTGCGAAGGAACCCGCCATGATCAAAGGCCGATTCTTGCGCGGCGCGATCGCTTTGGCCGTGAATGGCATCCCGATCTTCAACCCGCAGAACAATCGCGGTGAGATCAGCTACGAGATCGGCGAGTTGGACGAGTGGGGCGGGCATTGCGGACGCGCGGATGATTACCACTACCACATCGCGCCTCTGCATTTGCAGGCGCAGGCCGGGAAAGGCATGCCGGTGGCTTATGCGCTGGATGGCTATCCCATTTACGGCCTCACGGAGCCTGATGGCTCGCCCGTGGCAAATCTCGACGAGTGCCACGGTCACGAATCGCCCAACGGATATCATTACCATGCGTCGATGAAGTATCCGTATGTTATCGGCGGCTTCCATGGCGAAGTCGTGGAGGCGGGAGAGCAGGTCGATCCGCAACCGCGAGCCCAAGGCGTGCGCGAGGCGCTCACTGCGCTACGCGGTGCGGAGATCACCGGCTTTGAGAGCACCGGTAAGGACAGCTACAAACTCAGCTATGAAGTGAATGGCGACAAACGCAGCATCAGCTACTCGATCAAAGCCGACGGCACGTTTCCCTTTGAGTTCGATAACGGCAGCGAGGGCAAATCGAATGAAGTTTACACCGCACGCCGTGGTGGTGGCGGTGGTCCTCCGCGTGAAGGTCCTGGCGGACCCGAAGGCATGAAGGTCAAAGGTAAAGGCAAGGGACAGGGCAAAGGCGGTCGTGAGGGCGAGATGCGCCCAGGTGATGAGCCTCCGCCGCGTCCCGAGGGCGAAGGCAGTCGTCCGCCACGTCCGCAGGCTGCTGTGCAGGGTATTCTTGATGTGAATGGCGACGGCGTTGTCACCGCGCAGGAGTTCGCCGACAACGCGAAGACGAACGCCACGAGGAACGGGACATCGCTCGCCGAGGCGATGGCAAAGGCGAAAGAGCAGTTCAACACCTTCGATCACAATCACGACGGCAAACTCGATACGCCGGAACTCGACGAACTCGCAGGCAATGCACCTGCCGGTGACGCACCCCGGTCTCGTGGCGATGAACCTCCGGCACGCGAACAGATGAAGAAAGGCGAAGGCGGCGGTCGCGGTGGCAAGCAGGAGGCCTTTGTCGCGCTGCCAGATCAACCCCGCAGCAGCGATGGCAAGTTCATGCTTAGCAGTTCTGTCGTTGAAGATCTCCAGAAGCTGCCAGTGGAGTTCACAGGTGATGGCGATGGCATCAGTCCGCCTTTGGAATGGTCAGGCGCACCCGCCGCGACGAAGAGCTACGCGTTGATCATGGATCATGTGACGCCTGACGGTGACAAAAAGTGGTATTGGACCCTCTACGACATCCCCGCGAATGCCGCGAGCCTGCCGAAGGATTCGCAGCGCATCGGCAAACTCGGCACCGGCTTCAAAGGAGAGGTCGGCTACGAACCGCCGCACTCAAAAGGCCCAGGCGCGAAGACCTATGTGATCACGATGTATGCCCTTTCAGAGCCTCTGAAGGTCGCAGACTCTCCAGGACGCGAAGAACTCCTCGCGGCAATGAAAGACAAGGTGCTGGCGAGTTCATCGCTGCGTGTCGTTCATAGTAGCGGTGGTGCTGTCGGACAGGTCAGACCCGTCGGACAAGTCCGACCGCAGACACCCAGCGCTACAACCAAACCCAAGGGGCCGCCCGGACTCATCAAACCAAGCATCGCCGACACGATCAAACTCAACGTCTATGCCGATAACTGGTTCATGCTCTACGTGAACGGCCGTCTCGTCGCCGTGGATCCGATCCAGTTCACGCCGCACAATGTCGTCAGCGTCGATTTCCTCCCCGAGTATCCCATGACCATCGCCGTGCTCGCGAAGGACAACGCCGATCCCAAGACCGGCATGGAATACGGCACCAGCATCGGCGACGGCGGTTTCTGCCTGAAGTTCGCCGATGGCACCGTCACCAACGCGAGCTGGAAGGCCAAAAACTTCTTCCACGGCCCCATCAACGGCGACACTACCAATCCACAGGTCAAACAAGAGCCTCTCCCCGAGAACTGGTGGGCAGTGGACTTCGATGACAGCACCTGGAAGAACGCCAAAGAATACACCATCGAAGAAGTCGATCCCAAACAACCCTACTTCGAGAACGACTTCGAAGGTGCCAAGTTCATCTGGACCGACGACATCGCCCTCGACAACACCGTCATCTTCCGCACCAAGGTCGAAAAGTCCGGCTGGACCCCGCGATGGAACACGAAGCCGGATCTAGATGTGACGGGAGTGCCGGTGAGGTAAAGCCGGTCATTTGCGACGATACCCGTGCTGTGCGCCGATGAGAACCACTCGGAGGGCGGTATGAAGGACCGAGACATCGCCCGTGCCGTGGGAGTCTCGGTGCCCTCGGTGGAGCGCACACGCTGTGTGCTGGCCGAGCACGACTGCAAATCGCGGTGCATGGCTGTTCGACGCATCGCAAGAAGTCGCGCGGCAGGGCAGGACGCTAAAAAACGAGTTAAAACCCCGGCGCATCGAACAATGGTGCCTGCCGCCGAAGCAAAGCGCGTCCTTTGTATGCGCCATGGAAGACGTGCTGGAAGTCTATGCTCGTCCACGCGACCCAAAGCGCCCGCTGGTGTGTTTGGACGAGTTTTGCAAACAGCTCAACACCCACACGTCCGCATCGCTCTACGAGGTGTTCGAGCCGGGCCAGGCACTGCGGTCAAGAAGCGTATCGAATGGCATTTTACGCCCAAGCAAGGAAGCTGGCTGAACATGGCCGAAATTGAGATCGGCTGGCCCAACGCCAGTATCTTGACCGCCGCAATGCTGCCCAGGAGGAAGCCGAGCGCGATCTGCTCGCCTGGGCAGGCCAACGCAATGAGCAACACCACGGAACTGACTGGCGCTAGACCACCAAAGACGCTCGGATCAAACTCAAACGCCTTTACCCATCAGCTCTGTTGGATTGAACCACTAGGCTGGTTCGTTCATCCGATGACTCAGCCAGATGCGCGCGGCGGCGGCCAGAGCATGGATCATCTCTATTCCAGCACTTTGATCTTCAGATGGCGATACCAGACGGGGGCCTGCGCCGCGCCATGGAGACCTTGAAGACCGATGGGACCGCTGCGGGCGAAGTCTTTGAGGGCTTTCTTGAATTTGTTCGGCGTGCCGTCGGGGTTCTTGCCGACTTCGGGCCAGTTGTCGAGGTTGGCGTCGATGACGGTCTCGCCGTTGAAGAGGACAGTCACCTGTGGGCCTTTGCAGGTGATGGTGTAGCGGTTCCATTCGCCCACGGGCTTCGCCGCACTCTTGCTCGGAGGCATGGCGTCATAGATCGCGGCGACCATGCCGTATTTGCTGCCGTCGGCACTGTCGTGGACCTGGATTTCCAGGGCAGAGAGCACATTCTTGATGTCGCCGGAGCGGAGGAAGACCCCGCTATTCGATTCCTTGGCGACTTTGAATTCGAGATCGAGGATGAAGTCGCCATACGAGTCCTTCGTCCAGAGCGTGTCGTGATCTTTGGCGACGAGCTCCCCATTCGCAAAGCCCCAGCCGCCGGGGGCGACGGTGTTCGAGAGATCGGGGGCGAAGAGGTCTTTCCATCCGGTGGTGTCGGGATGGTCGGCAGCGAAGGTGAGGGTGGAAACCAGGGCGAGGAGGGTGGTAAGTTTCATGGGGCAAAGCATAACGCGATGCTGGAGAGAATCACACGAGGGAAGGCAAGCCGAGAGTTAGGGGTGACGCCTAACGGTTGCATTGACAAATCGTGCCAGCGGGTGAATTTTCACAAGTGGCTCGCATAGACATCCCCCGCAAATCCATCTACCGGCTGTCCATCTACCAGCGCTGCCTGAGCAGGTTGAGAGAGAATGACGTCGATACCGTCTCGTCCGAGGCTCTGGCCAAGGCTGCGGGCGTGAAGTCCACGCAACTGCGCAAGGACCTGACTTATTTCGGCCAGTTCGGCACGCGTGGACTCGGCTATAATGTGGATGTCCTGAGCGCGACGATCGCCGAGGTGCTGGGGCAAAATCATCTCCAGCCAGTCATCCTCGTGGGCGTGGGGAACCTGGGCTCAGCATTGCTGCGCTACGGCGGCTTCAAAAAAGAGGGTTTCGAGGTGGCAGCGGCCTTCGACATTGCTCCACGAGCGCAGATCGGGCTGAGCATCCCCATCCTGCATCTGAGCGAAATGGCCAAGTTCATCAAGGATCGGCAGGTCAAGATGGCCATCCTGACCGTGCCTGCCAGCAGTGCTCAGTTGGTGACGAATCAGATCGTCGAGGCGGGCATCCAAGCCATCCTGAACTTCTCCCCCACCGTGCTTGATGTGCCGGAAAACGTGGTGGTGAACAGCGTGGATCTGGCCGTGGAGCTGGAAAACCTGAGCTACTTCATCCGCTGATCTTCAGACTTCGCGCGGCTGCTCGGGCGTGCTCAGCACGAGCTGATAGAGCGCCAGATCCAGCCAGCGGCCAAACTTGTAGCCTGCCTCGCGGATGTGCCCGCAGGAGGTAAAGCCGAGCTTTTCATGCAGGGCGATGCTGGTGGCATTCTGCGCATCAATGACGCCGATCATCATGTGGTAGTCCTGTTGCTGCGCGCGCTCGATCAGCCGCTGGAGGATCTCTTTCCCCAGCCCACGCCCACGGAAGCGCGCATCGACATAGGTCGAATGCTCCACGCTGTATTTGTAGGCGGCATGAGGTCGAAACGGCCCGTAGCTGCCGAAACCCATCAGCTCACCCTCATCACTCAGCACGCCGAGGATGGGCAGGCCGCCTTTTTGTTTGGCCTCAAACCAGACCTCCATCACCTCAGGCGAACGCGGCACATAGTCGTACAGCGCCGTCGAGTTCACGATGGCGTCATTGAAGATGGCACGGATGGTGTCCAGGTGCTCGCGGGTGCAGTCGATCCAGGTCATGGCGTAAAGGCTAGCGATTTCCGGCAGCTATTGGAAGCGGCTTTATAAACCTGCCATTTTCCCCAAAGCTTCACCGGTGACGCGCATGATGCGCCAGTCGCTTTTCATCTCGGCGCCGAGGCTGTGGTAGAAGTTGATGGCGGGCTGATTCCAGTCGAGTACGGTCCATTCGTAGCGACCGCAGCCGCGCTCGACGGCAAGTTTGGCGACGGCGGTGATGAGGGCTTTGCCCAAACCGCAGCCGCGATGCGCGGGCTGGACGTAGAGGTCTTCGAGATGAATGCCGGGCCGCGCGAGGAAGGTGGAGTAGTTCTGAAAAAAGATCGCCATGCCTGCGGGTACGCCATCCACACAGCCGATGAGCGCCTCGGCACTGCGATTCGGGCCAAAGAGCGTCGCGCACAGGCTGTCCGCAGTTGCCACGACTTCGTGGGTGAGCTTTTCATACTCGGCCAGCTCGCCGATGAGCTGGAGCAGGAGAGGCGCGTCGGATTCGACGGCGGGACGGGTGGTGATGACGGGCTTCACAGCGCAGCCATGTCACGGCTTCGAGAGCTCCGCTACTTTCTCGGCGAGCTTTTCGAAGCTGAGACGGTCGCCGTTGTTCTTGCCGACGTAGCGGAAGACTTCTTTGCCATCGGGTCCGAGCAGGATGGTGGCGGGGTAATGCACGACTTGGCCGTGGAAAGCGTAGCCATCCGGGATGTCGAAGGCCTTGGCCAGCTTCGCGTTCGCATCGCGGTAGATCGGGTGCTTTGTCAGCTCCTCCGCAGGCAGCTTGGTGGCCCAGGCTTCGATCTCTTGATCCGTGTCGGGTTTGAGGAAGAGCTGCACGACGTTTGGCAAAGTCGCGGCTTTGGCGAAGTGGTCACGCGTGTGGCGCAGGCAGACGGGGCACTCGGTTTTCAGGAGGAAATGCACGGCCACATATTTTCCCTTCGCCTCTTTCAGCGTGAAGCTTTCCGAGCCAGTGGCGGACTTCACGGTGAAGTCCTCCGGGTTGGCAGCGAAGGTAGCAGATGAGATGAGCAGCAGGGAGAGGAGGAGTATCTTCATGGAAGATGTGGGCTGAAACAGCCTCCGTGTGAGCGTTCCTCGACGGCTTTATTCCACTTAGAGTCTTCTCAAGCCATCTTCGGTCATCGGGTTTGGGATCTCGGCGTCGATCTCGTCGATGCGGGCCAGTGTCTCGGGGCTGAGCACGAGGTCAGCGGCTTCCAGGCTTTCTTCAAGCTGGGCGACGGTGGTGGCTCCGACGATGGTGGAGGCGACGAAGTCGTGCTGCTTGCTCCAGGCCAGTGCGAGCGCGGTGACGCTCACCCCGAGGTCGGCGGCGATGATTTGGAGACGTGCCGTGGTTTCGAGACTGCGTTCATTCACAAAGCGCGCGGCCATACGCTTCTGACGCGGGCCGCCGTTCTGGATGTAGTCAGTGAAGCGCGCGCCTTTCGGCAAAGCGCCGCCGTTGTATTTGCCGCAGAGCACGCCACCGCCGAGGGGCGAGTAGGGCAGCAGGCTCACACTTTCCTTCCGGCAAACCTGGGCCAGCTCGTTTTCGCAGCGGCGGTTGATCAGGGAGAAATTGTTCTGCACAGAGGCCATGCGGGCGAGGCCGTGCTTCTCGGCTTCCCAGAGGTTTTTCATGACGCCCCAACTGGTTTCATTGCTGCTGCCCCAGGCACGGATTTTGCCCTGGTCGATGAGGTCGGTCAGCGCGCCGAGCGTCTCCGCCTGCTCCATGCCGTGATCCGGCCAGTGGGTCTGGTAAAGGTCGATGTAATCGGTCTGGAGGCGGCGCAGGCTGTCCTCACAGGCTTGGAAGATCTGCCGACGATCCAGCGCGGTGAAGCCACCGCGAATGGGCGGACGGAACCAGCCATGGCCGGGACCGGTGACTTTGCTGGCGATGATGATCTCGCCCCGCGTGCGACCTTTGAGCCATTTGCCGACGATCTGCTCCGTCACGCCAAACAGCTCTGCACTCGGCGGCACGGGATACATCTCCGCCGTGTCAAAGAAGTCGATCCCGGCATCGATGGCGCGGTCCATGATGGCAAAGGAGGTCTTCTCATCGGCCTGAAGGCCGAAGGTCATGGTTCCCATGCAGATGTCGGTGACGACGATGCCAGTGCGGCCGATGCGATTGCGTTTCATGTCCTGAAAATAGAGGGCATACGGCGCGAGCCAAGAGAGAAGCTTTGCGCTAGCTCGAAAATCATTCGCACCTCGCAGCGTAAGTGTCTCATGCCTCACCCTCTCCAGCGCCGCGCTTTCCTGTCCGATGTCGGGCTGGGCTTTGCGGGGGTGGCTTTGCAATCGCTGCTCCAGCGTGAGGCTGGTGCAGTCACTCTGCCGGAGTTTCCGGATGGGAAGCCGCACTTCCAGCCACGGGCGAAGAATGTGATCTGGCTCTTCATGCGAGGCGGCGTGAGTCACATGGAGAGCTTCGATCCGAAGCCGCTGCTGAACAAATATGCGGGCAAAAGCATCGCGGAGACGCCTTACAAAGACGTGCTCGATCCCGAACGGCGGAAGAAGGTGCGTGTGGTCGTAGTGAATGACGCGAACGGACAGCAGCGGAACAAGATCTACCCGCTTCAGATCGGCTTCCGCAAAGGCGGGCAAAGCGGCATCGAGGTGAGCGACTGGTTCCCGCACCTGCGCGACTCGGTGGATGACCTCGCCATCATCCGCAGCATGTGGACCACGGATGACAATCACGGCGCGCAGGTGCAGTTCCACTCCGGCAAGCACATGCTTGATGGGCGTCACCCCACCATCGGCGCGTGGGTGACTTACGGGCTCGGATCGCTCAATGACAACCTGCCGCAGTTCATCAACATCGGCCCCCGCTTCTTTGATCTCAAAGACGGTCACTATCTCGGTCCGGCCTACGATGCGGTGAATCTCAAGATCGACCCGAAGAACCCGCTGGCCTACGCCCGGCCCGAGATCGCGATGACCGAGGCTGAGCAGGCAGCACGCTTCACCTTGGCGGGAAAACTCAACCGCCTCAGTGCGCTTCGTTACCCTGATGACCCGGCGCTGGCGGCGCGGATCAAGTCCTACGAGCTGGCCTATCACATGCAGAAAGATGTGCCCGACGTAGTGAACTTCGACCGCGAGAGCGAAGCCACGAAGAAAATGTACGGCCTCGACCACGCGGTGACGAAACCTTTCGGTGAGCAGCTCCTCGCGGCGCGTCGATTCGTGGAGCGCGGCGTGCGCTTCATCCAGATCATGCATGGCGATGGCGCTGCTGGCGCGTGGGACAGCCACTCGAAGCTGCGTGAGAACCACAGCAAGCTCGCCACCCAGGTGGACAAGCCCATCGCCGGCCTCATCGCCGATCTCAAACAGCGCGGCTTGTTTGAAGAAACCATCGTCGTCTTTGCCACCGAGTTTGGCCGCACGCCTGGCTCACAGGGCACGGATGGGCGGGATCATCATCCGTATGGCTTCAGCGTCTGGATGGCCGGCGGCGGCATCAAAGGCGGCATCGCCCACGGCAGCACGGACGACCTCGGCTTCCATGCCGTGGAGCATCCGCACTACGTCACGGACATCCACGCCACCCTGCTCCGCCAGCTCGGCATCGACTCCCACCGCATGGAGTATCCCGGCCGCAAACGCCTGGAGATCGACTTTGGGGAAGTGATCCGAGAGATCGTGTGAACTTCACCACACCTCCAGCCGCACGAAACGGCGGCCGCTCGTGCCTGCGGGAATCGTGGCCTTCACGGTTTGCGTGGTGCCGTTGTCGGTGAGGATTTGCTCGGTGCTACCGGTCTCGCTCCAGTCGAGATTGTTCAGCGTTTCGGTCCAGGGGACGTGGAAGGTCTTGCCTGCGAGCACGGAGGCGTTGCTGCGATTGTAGGTGAACTCGATGTTGCCGCCGGTGACTTGGGTTTGGAATGAGGGTGTGGTGGCGAGCGTGGGATTCATGCCGAGCGCGAATTCCATTGCGTTGCTGAAGCCATCGTGATCGGAGTCGGCTTCATCGGCGGCGTCGCCAGTGTTGGTGGTGATGCCAAACCAGGTCTGCCGCCAGGATTCGATGACGCTGAGGCCGGCAGTGGCGGCGCCGGTGAGCGTGATGTCGAAGGGGCTTTCGTTCGCGTCGTTGCTGGCGATGTGGATGGCGGCGCTGCGAGCACCGGCGGCGCTGGGCGTGAAGGTGACGGTGAAGGTGGTGCTGGTGTTGTCTTCAAGCACGGAGGGGATGGCGGTGAAGGTGAAGTCGCTGCTGTTCGTGCCGTCCTTGGTCATGCTGAGATTGAGCAAGGGAATCGTTCCTGTGCCGCGAAGGGTGAAGGTGAGCGAGGTGCTGGCTCCGGTGGCGAGGCTGCCGAAGTCGATGCTCGCGCTGCCATCGACGAGGTTGGTGTTCACCGGTTGCTCGATGGCGATCTCGGGCGTGAGCGGGTAGCTGCCGATGTAGCTGGAGCTGGGGGCCACGTAGTTAAATCCTTCAGGGATGTCGGCCCAGCCAGCCTGAGTGAAGCTCCCGGCGACGAACAACTCATCACCGAGGACGGTCATGTCCCACACGTCCCAGTTCGGGCCGCCGCCCACCTCTTCCCAGGTGCTGCCATTCCACTCTCGGAGGAATTCGCTGTCCACCTGTGTGCCCGCAAAGAGCAGCTCATGCGTGTATCTGAGCACGTTGACACTTCCATTCACGCCTGTGCCGAGGGCGCTCCAGGAGGTGCCGTTCCACCGGGCGACGTTGTTGTTGCAGGGCACGCCGTTGATGGTGACGAAGGAGCCGCCGATGACGAGGTCTGTGCCCATGGCGGTCATGCAGTTTACCAAGGGATTGATGTTGCTGGTGTGCGTGACCCAGGCGCTGCCGTTCCATTGCAGGATGTCGCTGTGCTGCAATGCTGAGACACTGATGTCATTGAAGGTCGAAACGTAGAGCTGGCTGCCCACTTGGCACATGGATTGCACGAAGGAGTCTGCATTGAGGGACAAACCATTGCCCGCATCGCTCCAAGTCGTGCCATTCCATTTGGCGATGTAGTTGATGGGCGTGCCGTTAGCTGTCGAGATGTCGCCGAAGGCGTAAAGCACGCCGCCGATGCTCTCCATCCTGCCTGTCAGAGAAGCCTCCAGATTTCCGACCGTCGCCCATACGGTGCCGGTCCATTTGGCAACGGTGAGCGGATAGGGTGGAGCAGGCGTGTCCGTGAAGTAGTAGGCATAAAGTTCGCCGTTGTGAACGACGAGGCTGCCGCCTTGGCTGCCAGGCAGTGCCGACCAGGTGTTGGTGGCTTTGTCGTAGCAGGCCACATGATTGGCGGCGATTTTCCCGGCTCTGGTGAAGCCACCGCTGACGTAGATTTTGCCGTTCAGTTCGACGATGGAATAGCCCTCGCCATTGAGGCCACCGTTGAGGTCCTCAAAGATCGACGACCACGCGCTGCCGTTCCAGCGGGCAAGACCGGGCGTAGTCACGCCATCGGTCACGGTGAAATCACCGCTCGCAAACATCGCGCCGCCGACACTTGCGAGCATTGTCAGGTAGTTCGTGACGCCTGTGGTGCCCACGGTTTGCCACGCGCTGCCATCCCAGCGTTCGAGGTAGTTCGTGAATTGCCCGCCCACATACACGTCACTGCCGACCACGGCGATCTCCGTGGCGACTTCATCAAAGGTCTTCAGCGTGGTCCACGCCGTGCCATTCCAGTGACGGCAATCTGTGTTGGTGACGATATAGACGCTGTTGGCGTTCTGCACGGCGATGCCGCCGATGCCGCCCGTGGTGGGGCCGACATTGCTCCACGCGCTGCCATCCCACTTCTGCACCTGGGTGCCTCGTCCCACAAAAAGCTCGGTGCCCACCACGGCCAGACCGCCGGTAGGAACGCTGGTGCTGTTAAAACCTGCTCCCGCAGCCAGCCACGCACTGCCGTTCCATTTGGCCAATCTCGACGTCAAGCTCACTCCGCCCACGGAGCTAAAAGTGCCGCCGATGAACAGCTCCGAGCCCAGCACGGCCAGTGCGTTCACGCTGCCATTCGCACCACTCCCGAGCGCTGACCACGCGCTGCCATTCCACTTCGCCACACGGCTGGCGGGCACTCCATCCACCGCTGTGAAGGTGCCGCCGATATACACATCAGTGCCGAGCACCGCCACCGCATTGACGATGGGTGTGCCACCCGTCAACCCAGCGCCCAGCGGCGTCACGGTGCCGGTGGTTTTGTCCACCCGTGCAATGCCACTCGCCGCCACTCCTGCGAGCTTGGTGAACGATCCGCCGACGTAATAGGCATCCGCCGTCTCCGCGACACTGTTGATCGAGCCGACCGTGTTCGTCACCGGGAAGTTCGGCGACCAGTTTTGTGGCAGTTGAGCGAGGGCTTGAGTGACAATGAGAAGCAAGGCGAGGAAGACTTTTTTCATGCGAGGAACGAGGAGGTTCATCGCAAGCAGCCCCGCTGGGGGTGAGTGGGTTACAAAAGAAAGAGCAGCAGCTATGGATCCAGCCACGGAATCGCGATGCCGGCGCGGTCGAAGAGGCTTTGGGGCGCTTCAAAGTTCATGTTGGGATCGAGGATGTTGCGACCTCGGCTGCCCCAGAAGATGCCCCAGGTGCGCTGGGCTTGCGGCATTTCGAGTGACTGCGTGGAGGTGCCGCCGAAGCCCCAGCCTTCCATCGCGCTGTAGGAGTCGAACTGAGCGTTGCCACTTTCGCGGCTGACGTGGCAGACGCGGCATGAGGTGACGAAGAAGCTATGGTAGGCGCTGTCTTGATCCGGTGTTTCAGACCAGCTCAGCCCCGGTGCCGATGGCGTGTGACTGAAGAACCACTCCAGAGGCGCGGCGTTTGGCGAGGGATTGCCATACCAGCCGGTGATGAGGTCCTCGATGGCGGAGGTGGTCTTGGTTTGCAGCACGGCCTCGTTCATCTTGGCAAACTCCACGTTCTGATTGAGCCATTTCGGGTGATACGAGTAGGCGTGCAGGTCAAAGGGCAGGAAGCGTGCGCCGAGGTTCGTGGTGCCGCCGGCGGTGTAGTCGGAGCCGCCGTGGCACATGGTGCAAGAGTTTGGCACGAATTTCTTTTTGCCCGAGCCATCGAGATCCGCGCCCCCGATGAGGAATCCGGCGGCGTCATACACATAAAAGCGGGTGTAGCGCTTCGGATTCGATTCACCGTCGTCAAAGCGGGCGGCGTAGTCCATGCACACGGTGGCAATGGCGCTGCTGCCGAGCCGCGCATCTTCCAGGCTCGGATAGTTCGTCACCTGGAAGGCCACATCCATCACGTCATTCAGCCCCGGTCTCATGCGCATGGTCTGCGCACGGGCAAAGCCGAGGTCGGTGAGATTGTAGTAGTAGGTGGTGGCGTAGCGCTCGGTGGGCACGTTCGGCATCGGATCGCCAAAGGCATCCGGGAAACCATTCAGCCGCCGCCATTCCAGCAGCGTGGCGGGTGCTTTGATCTTCGCGTAATAGGCATCCGAATCGGCCTTGGTGCTCTTCTGTCGGTCGAGGAAGAAGGACTTGCCGCTGATGTCGCCGACATGGCTGGCGAGCTCGGTCACGGTATCGCCAAGGCTCAGCGTGGTCTTGAACGCGGGCGCATCCGTGGGATCGGTGGTGGATGCCGCTGGCGAGATGATCTTCTCCGTGATCACGTTCTTATCGAACGAGGCGTAGTTGTAGATGGCGCTGATGCTCGGGTAGTAGTCGTAGATGCCGGGCGCTTGATTGAGCGCGAGCACCTTCAGCCGCACGGTCTGTGACGCAGGCAGGGTGAAGCTGCCGAGGCTGTGCGTGCTGAGCCCGCGCACGGTGACCGGAAAAAAGCTGCCGCCCACGAGCACGTCGAAGGGGTAGTTCAGCGTGCGGTCGGCCTCGATCTCGATGGTGTTTGGCTCACCGCCGAGATAGACGATGTGCAGGCCGTTCT
Organism: Prosthecobacter sp.; assembly: GCF_044378005.1. Taxonomy (GTDB): domain Bacteria; phylum Verrucomicrobiota; class Verrucomicrobiia; order Verrucomicrobiales; family Verrucomicrobiaceae; genus Prosthecobacter. The sequence goes on along the minus strand of NZ_JBILYB010000004.1, from coordinate 62,770 downwards.
GCGTGAGAGGAGCGGTGTAAATGCCAGCTGTGGGGCCATTCACCTCGGTGACCGTGCCTGCGTCATTGAACCAGCCTGTGGCATCATTTTGCACCGCCAGATCATAGGCCGTTGGCGTGCCCTGGGAGGTGTTCACCGGCACCGTCAGCGTGGCTCCAGCGGTGGGTGTCAGCGGTGCTCCGTTGAGGTCTTTGAGACTGATCCAAAAGAAGCCCATCCACTTCATCGCCGTACGCTGGATAGTGCCGAGCACGAGCTTGTGAACCTCCGCGCCAGGAGGAAAGGGATGCCGCACGCCGGGATCGAGCGATACGAGCGAAGCGGTGAAATCACCGGTGTGCACCGAGCCGGTGGAGTCGAGCAGTGAACCCGGTGGCAGCGTGATCTTGGCCCCATTGCCCGCGTAGCTGATGACGAGATCCTGCGTTGCGTGCAGGTGATGCGTGCTCGTTTGCATGCCCAAGAGATGGAAGCGCGGCTCATTCGGCAGGCGAGTGGAGAAGGGCCAGAGGAAGCGCATGTTGCCCTCTTTCTCGATGCGCACGAGGTAGGGTGGAGAGGACGTGGCATTCACATCCATCTCGAAGTAGGGGCCGGGTGACACTCTGACCAGAGGTGCGGCGTTCGCGGGTGTGATCGTGATCGTGCTGCCAAACAGAGCCGAACTCACATCCGGCGTCAGCGGGTCCCAAACCCTCAACTCGCCCGAATAACCATCCGGCTGCGTAGGCTGACCGGAAGAGATCGAGCGATCAACGAACGATACATCTTCCGAGACATCAGCAGCACTCACGCGGATGCGGATGATGCCGCCATCGCTCGTCGTTTCGCCGGTTGGCGTGGGACTCTGCGTGGTTCCGCCCGGTGGCGGATCAAAGGAGATCGTGGGAGTCGGCGTGTTGAACACGTGCGTCTCGCCGCCGTATTCCACCGTCCAGCGCGGGTTGGTTGTCACGCCGTCCGGGTTCTCGATCTCTGCCTCCAGCGTGGTCGGCACGCTACGCTGCACGGACTGCACCTCCTGGCCATTCTGCTTCGTGCGCACCTTCACCACACGCGGCGGCCTTTGCGTAAAGACGAGCGGGATGCGCTGCGGTTGCGCCGGAGGAGAAGGCACGATTTGCTCCACGGACAAGCCCGCCAGCGTCGCTCGCAGCGTGACGGGAAAGGCGGATGGCGGCAGCCCCTGAAACAGCCAGCGGCCATGCGTGTCCGGCGTCATGCTCACCTGCGCACCGCCGGTTGCGATGGCCGTCACGGTGGCACGCAGACGCAGATTGAAAGCCTCATGATCCACGGCTGGCAGCATGCCGTCCGCCATGCGCAGCGTGCCAAACAACGCAGTGCCACTGGCGGGCGGCGAGACATTGATCGTGCCAAAAGTCGTACCCTTCGGCGTCACCGTGATCGTCCCCGCACGCCGTCCATTTTCCCCTCCCCAGGCCCAGTCCACATAATACTCGCCCACCGGCACATGAGGGATGCTCACCACGCCACGCTCATCACTCGTGCCCTGCGGCACAAAGGCACCCGGACCTGCGGCGACAGGCGTCAGCATCACGCTCGCACCCTGCGCCTCGACTTCAAATGCGCGCCCGGCCTGCTGCGGCGTCGTGCGCCGCATCGTGCCGCTCGCCGTGCCATTCGGGCCAAACACCGCCCGCCTTGCCACTGCCACCGGTCCTGTGCCCGCCGGATTGATGTGCGCGATGGTGATGTAATACGCCTGCCCATTCGTGAGACCCTCGATGAGCATCGAGTTCGCATTCCCCAGCACCACACGCCGCTCGTAGTTCGCTGGACCCACATTCGGATCGAGCCCCGCATACACCACATAGCCCGCCGCCTCGTGCGCCGAGTCCCACTCAAGCCGGAAAGAGTTCCCATCCATCGCGAGGCGCATGTTTTGCGGCGGCAAAGCCGGCACCACGGGCGGATCAGCTTTGTAAAACACCCGCGTTTCATCCGTCGGTGCCTCAACTTCCCACCAATCACCGCCCAGCAGTTTCGGCGTCGGTGCGGGAACCCAAGATCCCGGAGCCAGCGTCGTGCTGCGCATGATCTGCACCGTCCCCGCCGCCACGTTCCACCGCACCATGCGCTTTCCATTTTCCACCGAGGGATGCAGCGGCACCTCTTGAGCGGAGGTGAACGTGAAGGCCTGAAAAGCGAGGACGAGAAGCAGAAGAACGCGACGTGTGGGATGCATGAGAGGAGGAAGTTCATCGCAAGCAGCCCCGGTGAAGATTGCGGGTTACAAATTGATCGTCATTTGATTCCGACTGCCTATTTTCACTTCTTCAAACCATGCCCTCCCGCGCTCCTTTTCCCGCCACTGCCTGGACCCAAGTGCTCACCGCTCAAACGGAAGCGCCGGAGTCTCGCGAGGCGCTGGAGGACATCTGCAAGGCCTACTGGCCGGCGATTTACACTTACCTACGGGCGCTGGGCTGCGAGCGGGAGGAGGCGCGGGACTTCACGCAGGAGTTTTTGTCGGAGTTCATCACGAAGGGCGATCTCCACAAGGTCGCGCCGGAGCGTGGCAAACTGCGCAGCTACATGATGCAGGCGGTGCGCAATCATCTCTCGAATGCCCGCCGCGATGCCGCGCGGCAAAAACGTGGCGGCGGGCAAGCCGTCGTGTCGATGGATGAGATGGAATCCTTTGACGTGGCCGCCGCACCGGATGTGGCAGACGCGTGGTTCGACCGCCGCTGGGCCTGGTCCGTGCTGCGTCGCTCCATGGACCGCATGGCCGCGCATTTCGAGGAACGCGGCCGCACACCGCTTTTCGATGCGCTGAAGACGGGACTCGCGAATCCCGAATTGTTGAAACCTTACTCGGAGATCGGGGCTGCTCTTGGCATGACCGAAGGCCATGTGAAAATCGAAATGCACCGCGCGAGGAAACGCCTCGCCGATGAACTGCGCTCCGAGGTCGCCTCCACGCTCGAAAGCGGCGGCGATGTCGAAACGGAGCTGCGCTACCTGCTTTCCGTCCTCGGGGAAGTCGCATGAGCATCGCCTGTCCCAGTTGCGGCTCGGCCCACGAGGAGAATCTCCTCGTGAACGGCCTGTGCCCTTCCTGCGTGGCTCGCAGCATGAAAAGCGGCCTGCTAGGCTTGCTCGACGAGCCTGCGGCAGAAAAAGAAGCCGTCGCATTGCAAATCGACGGCTACGAAGTCCACGAACTCATCGGCGGCGGCGGCATGGGCGAGGTCTATCGCGCGAAACGCCTGCACGATGGCCAAACCGTCGCCATCAAAGTCGTCGCGGGCCGTTTGACTCGCGATCCCGAGGTCACGGCCCGCTTTGAAAACGAAGTCAGCGCCATGTCGCAGCTCAGCCACGAGCATGTCGTGCGAGTTTTGGACCAGGGCGAGACCACCGATGGACGACACTACCTCGTCAGCGAGTTCATCGACGGCTGCGATTTGCGCCGATTGCTCAAAGCGCAGCGATTGGAACCCGCGAAGGCTTTTGAGATCTACGACAAAGTCTGCACCGGCATCACCCATGCGCACGAGCGCGGCATCGTGCATCGCGACATCAAGCCCGCGAACATCCTCGTCGGCAGCGACGGCACCGTGAAGATCGCCGACTTCGGCCTCGCGAAGACGCTCGTGGACGATTCGCACTGGTATGGCTTCACGCAAACGCGCGACACCTTTGGCACGCCCTACTACATCGCCCCCGAAGTCACCCGACAGGCCGGCGTGGCCGATCAACGCAGCGATGTCTATGCGCTAGGCGTGCTGCTTTACGAGCTGCTCTGCGGCGCGGTGCCCATGGGCCAATACACGCCGCTCTCGCAACGTATCGACATCGACAAACGCATCGACGCCATCCTCGCCGAAGCCCTCGCCGACGATCCACAGCGCCGCACCGCCTCCGTGGCCAATTTGGCCGCCAGTGTGCGAAAAATCGCCGCCACGCATGCTTCGCGCAAAAAGCGCTCGAAGCTCGTTTTTGGCCTCGCCGCCGCTTTAATCGTTCTCGTGCTCGGCGGAGCCCTCGGCGCTTGGTTTGCCATGAAAGGCCACTTTGAGCCTGCGAAGCCCGTTTTCGCCAAACCCGCCTCCGCCGCCAAAGAAAAGCCCTGGGAGAACAGCCTCGGCATGAAGTTCGTCCCGCTGCCGAAGCGCAAGCTGCTCATCAGCGTGTATGAGACGCGGCTGCGCGACTACATCGCCTTCAGCGAAGCCGAAAACGCCGTGCTGCCCGACTGGCGCATCGGACTGGCAAACCCGCGAAAACAGATGCGCGGCTTCAAAACTGGCCGCGAAGACAAGGACGAGCGAAACGAAAAACTCTCCACCTGGGACTCGCCAGGCTTTGCGCAGACGCCGGATCATCCCGTCACCGGCATCGACCTCGTCGAAACACGTTTGTTTTGTGCCTGGCTGACGTGGAAAGAGCGCCAGGAAGGCCGTCTCACCACACAGCAAGCCTATCGCCTGCCCCGCGAAGCCGAGTGGAACGAAATCGCCAACTACGACACTACGATCTGGCAACGCGAAGACGCCAACGCGCAGGCCAACTTCGCCGGCATAGAAGTCGCCGAAATCAGCAACTGGCCAGCGGACACGCCGCGTTTCGAGCGTCGCGATCCCTTCCCCCGCACCGCGCCCGTCGGCAGCTTCAAGCCGAGCGCGCTCGGCCTTTACGACCTCTTTGGCAACGTCGCCGAATGGGTTGACACCCCCGCGCCCGACAGCGTGGGCGATGGCAACGTCGTCCTCTACGGCCTGCGCGGCGGCTCCTGGGCCACCGGCCAGTCCCGCCAAGCTCGTCCCGACTTCCACATCGGTGCTCGCCCCGGCCGCGCCCAGCCCAACTACGGCTTCCGCATCGTGCTCGATCTGGAGATGAAGACGGGGACGGCGAAGAAGGGTCCTGCCCCATGAGGCAGCTGCTATGCGCCTTGCGCTCCCAGGCTTTCCGCCTATCTAGCGCGCCCTCGTATGCATAGCTTCCATTACTCTCAGGGTCAGCTCTTCTGTGAAAACGTCAGCCTCCAGGGCCTGGCGCAGAAACACGGCACGCCTCTTTATGTCTATTCCAAAGGCACGATCACGAGCCACTTCACACGTCTCGACGCCGCGCTCGGCGAGCTGGATCACCTGATCTGCTATGCAGTGAAGGCAAACTCGAACCTCGCCGTGCTCAGCACCATCGCGAAGCTCGGCGGCGGTTTTGATATTGTCTCCGCGGGCGAGCTTTACCGTGTGATCAAAGCGGGCGGTCAGGCTGGCAAATGCACCTTTGCAGGCGTGGGCAAGACCCGTGACGAGATTGTCTATGCGCTGGAGCAGGGCGTGTATTGCATCAATGCCGAGTCCGAAGCTGAGCTGCGCTACATCAATCAAGTGGCGGGCGAGATCGGCAAGAAAGCACCCGTGGCTGTGCGCGTGAACCCAAACGTGGATGCGAAGACGCACGCCAAGATCACCACCGGCAAGAGCGAGAACAAATTCGGCATCGACTTCGACCGCATCGGCGAGGTGTATGCGCGCATCGCCAGCGAGATGCCGCACCTCGAAATCCGCGGCCTGCAAATGCACATCGGCTCCCAGCTCACCAGCGTGGACCCGTATGTGGAAGCCGTGAAGAAAGTGACCCCGCTCGTGGAAGAAATGAAGGCCAAGTATGACCTCCAATTCTTCAGCATCGGCGGAGGTATCGGCATCAATTACCGGCAGTCGCTCGACTCCGGCAGCGCCGACTGGTGGCAGGACAACGGTGAGCTGCATCCACTCACGATCCAGGTTTACGCAGACGCCGTAGTGCCGCTGCTGAAGCCGCTCGGCCTCCGCATCCTTTGCGAGCCCGGGCGTTTCATGGTCGGCAATGCGGGCGTGCTTTTGACTCAGGTGCTGTATGAGAAACGCGGTGGCGCAAAGACCTTCAAGATCGTCGATGCCGGCATGAATGACCTCATCCGCCCGACACTGTATGAAGGCTGGCACCAGATCGTGCCGCTGAAGCAGCCCACCACGGCTGAAACCGAAGTCGTCGATGTCGTCGGCCCTATCTGCGAGACGGGCGACTATCTGGCCCAGAACCGCGAGATCCCGCTCGTCAAAGAGGGCGACTACATCGCCGCCATGAGCGCTGGAGCCTACGGCTTCACCATGGCCTCGAACTACAACACCCGCCCCATGCCCGCCGAGATCCTCGTCGATGGCGACGCCGCCCACATCGTGCGCGAGCGCCAGACGCTGGACGACGTGCTCAAGGGCGAGCATGTGATTTGAATCGTTTTACTTCGCTAAAAAGGAAGTCCTGAATGGATCGCCACGTTGAATGGCGATCCATTTTCATGTCCCCCGTCCTCGAAACCCTCGCCGATCTCGTCCGCATCAACAGCGTGAACTCCTCCTATGAAGGCGGGCCGGGCGAGGGCGAGATCGCTGAGTATGTGCGGCGCTTCTTTGAGCAGCGCGGCATCGAAGTCTGGGAGCAGGAGGTCTTTCCAGGCAGGCCAAACGTGCTCGCCCGCTTGCCGGGGCTGGATTCAAGCCGACGCATCGTGCTCGAAGCGCACACGGACACAGTCTCCGTGAAAGGCATGACCATCCCGCCCTTCGAGCCGGTCATTCGCGATGGCAAAATGTATGGCCGCGGCTCCTGCGATACGAAGGCCGGGCTCGCCACGATGATGCACGCGCTGGCCTCGCTGAAGGAAGACGGCATCACACCGCCGTGTGAGGTGCTGCTCGCCGCTGCGGTGGATGAGGAGTACTCGTATCGCGGTGTCGTGCGGCTTTGTGAAGGGCTGAAGGCCGATGCCGCCATCGTCGCCGAGCCCACGGAGCTGCGGGCCGTCATCGCCACGAAAGGTGTGCTGCGCTGCCGCATCGTCGTGCATGGCCGCTCGGCGCATAGCTCGAAGCCGCACCTCGGTGTGAATGCCATCACGCACATGGCGCGCGTCATCGCCGCCATTGAGGCGGACAACGAACGCATGGCCAGCGTACAGCATCCGCTCGTCGGCTGCGGCACCTGCAATGTCGGCGTGATCACCGGTGGCGTGCAGGTGAACTTCGTCCCCGATCGCTGCGCCATCGAGATCGATCGACGCCTGCTGCCCGGTGAACGCGCGAGCGATGCCGTGGCGCATTACCGGCAGCTTTTGCAAAGCCTGGATGGCATCACCGCCGAGGTCGAAGAGCCGCTGCTGCTCGTCGATGAAGCGCTCGATACACCTGCCGATGCCGCCGTGGTCCAAACGGCGACGCGAGTGCTCAACGACATGGGTTTGAACGCCGCGCCCTGCGGTGTCCCCTTCGGCTGCGATGCCAGCAAGCTCTCCCGCGCCGGCATCCCGAGCATCGTCTTCGGCCCCGGCAGCATCGACCGCGCTCACACCGCCGATGAATACATCGAGCTGGATCAGGTGGAGCGCGCCTTTGAGTTCCAACGAAGATTCCTTCTCAGCTTCGCGTAACCGATTCACCACCATGATCAACCGCCGCCAATTTCTCACCACCAGCCTCAGTGCCGCGCTCGGCACGCAAGTCAGCAGTTGCGCCACGCTCGCGGGCGGAGGTCACATCGACGCGCATGTGCATGTGTGGACGCCTGACACGGAGAAGTATCCTCTCGCTTCCGGTTTCACGAAGGCTCAGATGAAGCCCGCGAGCTTCACGCCGGAGCAGCTTTTCGCCCACTGCAAACCGGAAGGCGTCTCGCGAATCGTGCTCATCCAGATGAGCTACTACAAGACTGACAACCGCTACATGCTCGACATGATGGCCGCGCATCCCGGCACCTTTTCCGGTGTGGCGATCATCGATGAAACCGCCGCCGATGTGCGTGGCCGCATGAAGGCGCTGAAGGCCCAAGGCGTGCGTGGTTTCCGCCTCTATCCGCAAGGCAACGATGTCGAGGGCTGGCTCGCCTCGCCCGGCATCACGGAGATGTGGAAGGTCGCCGCCGATGAAAACCTGAACATGTGCCTGCTCATCAATCCCGAGGCTCTCTGGCCCGTGGCAAAGATGTGCGAAAAGAACCCGCAGACACCCGTTGTGATCGATCACTTCGCTCGCCTCGGCATGAAAGGCCCGCCGGATCGCTCGCAGATGGATCGCCTGCTGCATCTCTCGAAGTATCCGAAGGTCACGGTCAAAACCTCTGCTTTCTACGCCCTCGGCAAAAAGCAGGCTCCATATCTGGACCTCGGCCCCATGATCAAGGAGTGCCGCGACCAGTTCGGCGCGGATCGCCTCATGTGGGCAAGCGATTGCCCCTTCCAGGTCGATCCCGGTCACAACTACCACGACTCCATCGCCCTCGTCCGCGACCGCCTCGACTTCCTCACCGCCAGTGAAAAAGCCGCGATGCTGCACGGCACGGCGGAGCGCGTGTTTTTCAGTTAAGGTTCACTTTTCCGCCACGGGCAGGAACTGCACCGCATCAGCGATCACCACCTTGTCGGCCTCCGTGCCTTCATTGGACACTCGCACCCATCCCACGCGACCCGCTTCAAAACGAAACATCCCAAGCGTGCGGAAGAGTCGGCCATGCGCAGGCTCCTCCTGCTGATTGATCCGCACCGTCGTCTCGCCATCTGCATGATGAATCGTCACCGGAGTCTTCGTGGAGCGCCGCACATTGTAGCAATGCGCCAGCCGCACTTCATACCATCCGGCCTTTGGCAGCTCCGGCGTGAAGGTCACCGACTTACTCCCCTTCCCCGACTTCATGTCATGCAGATAACCGAGCCCGACATAGGGCGGCGTATGCGTGGAATACTGCCACTCGCCCACCAGGTCCGCCGCTGTTTCATCCACCACGATGCCTGGCAAGGAGGCCGGATCACTCACGATGAACTTCACCATCTCCGGTCGGTCCACCTCACCCGGCGCATGGATGTTCGCAGTGGCTTTGGGGTGCGGTTTTAACGGCTCGGCTGCTATGGCTGCGGTGAGGAGAATGAGGAGCAAACGCATGAGGAACCGTGGACATCGGAAGCCCTGCTGCAAACGGGAACTACCGAGACTTCGTCACTTCCCCGCCTTTTCGTTCAGCAGGTAGCCGAGCAAATCATGGAAGGTGGCTTCATCCAGCGTCTGACCAAACGTCGGCGGCATCAGCGAGATGGGGCTGACCTCGGTCTTCTGGATGTCCTTCTTCGAGATGCGGTGCTCTTTGCCTGCGGCATCGGCGAGGAGGTAAATCTGGCCGAGTTCGGCTTTCAGGAAGCCGGCGAAGTTGCTGCCGTCCTTCATCGTCAACGTGTGGACATGGAAGTGGGCATCGACGTTGCGGTTCGGGTCGAGGATGTCCTCGCAGAGTCGCTCGGGGCCGCGTGCGCCGATGCCGTCGAGCTGCGGGCCGATGAGGCCGCCTTCGCCTTTGATCTGATGGCAGGCGGCGCAGTTCATCTTGAAGACGTTGGACCCGACTTCGAGGTCAGGTTTGGCTTTGGCAAAGGCGGCGACGCGGCTGGCGATGAGCGTGTCGAGCTGCTTCCGTTGCTCGGGTGAAACAGGAAGCGGTGGTGGCGCAGGACGTGGAGGCAGATAAGCAGCCAGCTTTTCCCGCAAGGCCGCAGGCGCGCTGTGCTGGAGCATGAGGGCGAGCTGCTTCAAGGCCTCGCGCGTTGTGTCTTCACTTTGGAAATCACTCACAATGACCAGCGCAGGCTCAATACGCGTGATGCCGAGCCAGGCATAGGCCTTGCCATCATCGTCATCCACGATCTCCAGCCGCACGGCTTTGCCGACATGCTTCGCGAGATCGAGTTCGACTCGCTGGCAGACATCATCACGCGGCGGGAAGGCACTGGCGAGTGTCTCGCCCGACTTCGCCTCGACGACGCGTACAAGGTTCTTGTCATGTGCCTCTGCTTTCGGGAAACCGCGATGCCCATTGATCCAAAGCGCGAGCTTCGCCGGAGCCGGGAAGTCTTTGGATCGGAGGATGCCCGTGCGGCTCTCTTCCTCACCACCACTGCTCATGCTCTGGAGCACCTGCGCCTCCGTGCCGTCCGCACACTTGCGCATCTTGAGCGTCCAAACCGGTGCCTTTGCCGAAGGCACCAGCGTCCACACAGGCTCCGGCTTCTTCGCACTCGCCACAAGCATCTCCTCCGCCAACGTCTGCGCCCAAGTGAGCAACTCCGGCGGTGGCGGAATGCCGCGCTCGCTGAGACCGTCGGAGATGGCTTGGAGATACTGGATGGCAGCACGTGAACGGGCTTTGGCCAAACGAACGACTTGGGGCAACTGCGCTGCGTCGGCAAAGCGCGCGATGTGAGTGAATGTGGCTGCCGAGACTTCTGAGCCGCCCTCCAAACGCCGGAGCAGGAAAGCAGCGGCCTCTGCTGTGGGAACGGCGATGGCGATTTGTGAGACAAGGTCGTCGGTAGTGGAAGTGATGTGCTCGAACGCACCTTTGAGTTTGAGGTGATCACGAATGGCGATGCGAAACGCGAGTTGGAGACTGATGTCATCCGTTGGCGTTGCTTGTGCTTCGGAAAGCAAAACAGGCAGAGCATCCAGCACGGGTTTGTCTTGGAGATTCGAGATGGCGGCTCGCTGCGTGAAGGCTGACTTACTTTCCAAAGCAGCACGCCAGTCAGAGACTTCCAATCGCGGAACAGGCTGACGCTTGAAGGTGCCTGAACTCTTCACCACCCGCCAGATCCTCCCGCGTTCCTTGTCACGTCCCGGATGCTCCAGCGGCACTTCGTAGTGGCCGATGATCTTGTTGTAGAAATCGGCGATGTAGAGGGCGCTGTCGGGGCCGAGTTGGAGATCGACGGGGCGGAACCAGGGGTCGTCGCTAGTGAGGAAGTCGGGTCGCTCGTTCGCCTTCGGGGTGCTGCCGGTGAAGGTGACGTGGTCGTGGTTCACCTTCGAGGTGACGACGTTGCCGACGAAGGTGTGATCGTCCCACTCGGGGCCCCAGACGCCGCCATCGATATAAACGATGCCGCAGATACCGGTGCTGCCATGCGTGTGCTGGCACATGACGGGCGCGAAGCCGAGACCGTCGTGCGGTTTGCCAAAGCTCGGGTAATGCGCGCCGCGAATGAGCTGGTAGATCGGCGAGCTGTGGCAGTCGGCGCTGTAGAGATTGCCGTAGCGATCCCAGCAGAGGCCGAAGGGATTCACCTGACCGTGAGTCCAGGGTTCGACACGCGAGCCATCAGGCCGAAAGCGGAAAACATTGCCGCTGTGGAGATCGAGCGTGCTGCCGTCCTTCGCTTTGAAGTGGCTGGTGTTATTGAACCCATGCGTCGCATACACCCAGCCATCCAGCCCTAACCGGAAGCTGCTGCACATGCCGTGGGTGTCTTTTTCAAAACCGAGGGGGCCGAAGATCACTTCACGGACATCGGCTTTGTCGTCGCCATCCGTGTCGGCGTAATACCAGATGTTCGGGATGCTCCAGGCGATGCAGCCGGCTTTGTGCTCGGGCTTGTGCCAGGGCTGCACGCCGGTCGGGATGTTCAGGCCGTCGGCGAAGTCGGTGACTTTATCGGCTTTACCATCGCCATCGGTGTCTTCCAGGATCTTGATGGCATCGCGGCTATCTTTGACATGAGTTCCCAGCGCGTCGGGCCAGCGGGATTTGTCAGCGGCATAAGGGTACTCAACAGTGGAGGAAACCCAAAGCCGACCACGCGCATCGAAGGCCATGTTGATCGGCTTGTTGATCATTGGCTCACTGGCGAAGAGCTGGACCTCAAAGCCCGGCGGCACATGCAGAGCGGCTCGTTCCTGCTCCGGCGTGAGTGCGACGGTCTCGCGGACGAGACGCGTGTCGGGCTCAGCGGCGTGGAGGACGGTGAGAATGGAAAAGGGAACGAGCCAGCGGATCATGCCGTGCATCATGGAGGAAGACGGGCCTTAGCGGCAAGCCTTGGCTGGAAAAGTTACGCCTGAGGTGTATCCAAACCTCGGGACACTTCGGCAAAAGCCTCCGCCAGCGCCGCCCAGTCAGCCTCGGTCGTGTCCCAGCCGCTGCTCACACGCACCACACGGCGCAGCTCCTCCCAATCCGCGCCGAGCGCCTGCACGACGACGGATGATCCTTCCTTCCCCGAGCTACAAGCTGAGCCCGTGGAGATGGCAAAGCCCACACGACTGAGGCGCGTGAGCCATTTCAAATTCGAGTGCAGTGGCATGACCATGAGCACCGTGTTCCAGAGTCGAGGCGCGCCTTCGCTGATCACCCTCAGGCCGGGAAAGTTGCGCTTCATCTGCTCGGCAAAGGCATCGCGAAAAGCGGTCTGCACGCGCTGCACTTCAGCGAGCCGTGGAGTGATGCCTTCGAGTGCGGTGACCATCGCTTCGATGGCGGGATAGTTCTCCGTGCCGGCTCGGCGACTGTTTTCCTGCGGGCCGCCGTGGAGCAAGGGGAAGGCTTCCGCTTCATCCGCCAGCACCAGGAAGCCGATGCCCTTCGGCCCACCGAACTTGTGAGCACTGCCGGTGAGGTAATCGCAAGTGCCAAGCGCCGTGGCATCCAGCTTGCCCACCCACTGCGCGGCATCGGAGTGGAAGCGAGCTCCATGTTCTCGGCATAGTTTCAAAAGCTCGGGCCAGAGCTGGAGCACGCCGCTTTCGTTGTTCGCCGCCATCACGGAGACGAGCGCGGGCTGCTGCGCGACGAGCACGTTTTTCAAAGCATCCGGCTGCACCACACCTTCGGCATCAACCGGGATCTCGATGACTCGCGCGCGGCCGAGCCAGGCCCGTGCCGCCTCGCGCACGCTGGGATGCTCGATGGCGGAGATGGCCACGCAGGCATCGGGCGGCAAGCATTTCGCCAGCCCGGCAAAGAGCGTGTTATTCGACTCCGTCGCCCCCGAGGTGAAGACGATGCGCTCCGGCTCGACACCAAGAAGATCGCCAAGGCGTTCGCGCGCGGATTCCATCGCCTGACTGGTGAAACCGGCCTCGCGGTAAAGACTCGAGGGATTGTGCCAGTGCTTCTCGCTCGCCCGAAGCCAGGCCTCACGCGCAGCAGGATGCAGTTGCGTCGTGGCATTGTGGTCGAAGTAAGGGGGCATGGGAGGCCCTTAGCATGGCCAGGACCCGCAGGAAAGTTGCGGCGATCATGAATCTGCTGGGAGGTGAGGTGTTAGCCAAATGTCTGCTTGTTTCTTGAAGCTGAACCTCTTAAAGGCACGCCCTCATGGCTACAGCACCACAAGAACCCGACGCTCGCTGGATGCATCTCGCGCTCGATCAAGCGAAGCGCGGGCTGGGCCTGACGAGTCCGAATCCGCCCGTCGGTGCGGTCATCGTCCATCATGGGAAGGCCATCGGCCAGGGCTACCATCATAAGGCTGGTGGCCCACACGCTGAGATCGAAGCCATCCGTGATGCGCAGACTTACAACCCGAAGCTGCTGCCCGGGTCAACGCTCTTTGTCACGCTGGAGCCCTGCTGCACCCAAGGTCGCACCGGTCCCTGCACAGAAGCGATCAAGGCCGCTGGTATTAAACGAGTCGTCTGGGGTGCCATGGATCCGAACCCGCGTCACGCAGGTCGTGCTCAGGAGATCCTTACCTCCGCAGGCATCTCCGTGACTACCGGAGTCCTGATGGATGAGTGTCGTGAGCTGATTCGCCCTTTTTCCAAATGGGTCACGACGAGCCTGCCCTATGTCATCGCCAAAGTCGGCCAGAGTCTCGATGGCCGCATCACGCGCCCTGCGGGTGAAGGTCCATGGATCACCAGTGAGTCCGCACGCGCTCATGGGCGTCGATTGCGTGCTCGCGTCGATGCCATCATCGTCGGAGCTGGTACCATCCGAGCGGACAATCCCCAGCTCACCACCCGCGAAGGCGCACCAGGATTGAAAGAGCAGCCTCACAGGGTCATCCTCACACGTTCGGGTGACCTGCCTGAGTCCTCATTGGTCTTCACGGACGAGCACAAACACCGAACCTGGGTGCTTCGTGATCTTGGCTTCATCGAAGTGCTCCAAGAGCTAGCCCGACGCGGCATCGTGACTGTGCTCATCGAAGGTGGAGCAGATGTTCTCGGCCAAGCCTTCGCCGCTCAGGCTGTGGATGAGATCGTCTGGTACGTAGCCCCGCGCATCTGCGGCAGTGCAGGGCTTCCTGCCATCGGCGGACTACCACTGGAACAGTCCGTGCAAATCGATCACGTCAACATCCTGCCGCTGGGTGACAACGTCTGCATCACAGGCCATCCCGTCTGGCCGAAACCCACACCTGCTCAATCATGAGTCGCCGCGCCGTATTCTTTGATCGTGATGGCGTGGTGAATCTCACCCCCGGCCCCGGCTATGTGCTGAGGTGGGAAGACTTCCATTTCTCGCCCGGCATCGTCGAGGCACTCGCGCTGTGTCGTGCTCGTGGCTATGCCACCGTGCTCGCCACCAGCCAGCAGGGCGTCGGCAAAAAGCTCATGTCGCAGGCTGATCTCGACCTCATCCATGCCAACATGCAGGCTCATCTGAGAGCTCACGGAGCCGAGTTTGACAGCATCTACGCCTGCACTTGTCTCAAGGCTGATCCCGGCTGCCGCTGCCGCAAACCCAGCCCGGCGATGCTCGTCTGTGCAGCCATCGAGCATGATCTGGATTTGCATCAAAGCCTGCTCGTGGGTGATGCCGACCGCGACATTGAGATGGGTACGAGCGCTGGAGTTCCCGTGACCATCCGAATCGAGAGCGAGAACCCGCATCGAGTCACGGCCACTCACACTTTGCCCGACACCACCGGCCTCGCTGCGCTGCTGGCGCAGTTGTTAGTTTGAATGAAAATGGCCGTTGACGACTCAAAGGCCACCCGTCCACTATCACTCCATGTTCCGCCGCCCTCACCCCATGCTCATTGCCTTCGCGCTTCTCGCGCTGGGTTGGGCGCAGGTGTTTGGCATCATGCGTGGCTACCTTTGTGACTGCCACGGCATCGCGCAGATCAGCGCTTCGGACCATTGCCATGGCGACAGCAGCCACTGCTGCCACGAAGATGAATCGACATCGCACTCCCAGGAAGATCACCAGGAAGACGATGAAGAAACGCACGAGCACGAGCCCGTGAAGGACACAGTTCAGGCCCGCACCATCGCCAGCACTTCGGTGGCGACTTCAGCGCCGGTGCTCGCCCTTTTTATCCTGCCGGACTTTGTGACCGGTTTCGATCTGGCCCAGCCAGCGATGCTTTCACCCACACCTCCGCCACGACTTGCGGAGCTGCATCGAAGATGGCCCCGCGTGCTGACACGCTCGGTGGCAATGCGGATTTGAGATGAGGCTGACAGATGTCGTCCACGATGACGGCACCACCTGCCTGTATTCATCTCAAACCCTGCCCGTTCATGCCTCTTCGAACCTCTCTCTTTCTCGCATTCCTCAGCACCAGCGCCTCAGCACTCACACTCGATCTCTCCGCCATCGGGGAGCGTGTGCGACAGCAACATCCCTCTCTCAAAGCCGCACGCATGGTCGTCGAAGAGGCTCGTGGGCGTCAGCTCGGCGCGGGTCGGCTATCGAATCCGACACTGGAGACGAGCTTCCAAAACGAAAGCCGTGTCAGTCCACGCAGCACCGTCTTCTCACTCGATCAGGCCTTTCCAGTCACGAAACGACTATCTCTGGAGAAAAAGCTTTCCGCACAGCTCGTGCAGGCCGCTGAACTCGAAGTGAAGGATGTCGAGCGTCGCTACATCGCCGAGGCAAAAACGCTCGCCGTCAAACTCCTCGCACTTGATCAGCATCTCGTGCTTCATCGCCAGCAAATGGAGCTGGCTCGGAAGCTCTCCACCTTTGCCAAAGAGCGCGCCGCAGCCGGTGAAGTCTCTGCTCTCGATGCCGCGCAAGCGCAGGTGGATCTCCAACGACTGCTGCTGGAGACGCGCAAGATGGAAGCCGAAACCCTCGGCCTGCGTGGCGCTCTGAAACCCATGCTCGGCATCGCCACAAAGGACTCACTTGCTCTCACGGGCAACCTCACCGCCACTCGTCTGCCGGAGTCCACCGCCTGGCAAAAACGCCCCGATTACCAACTCGCCCAAACACGAACCGAAGCCGCTCAAACCGAAGCCGAGCTCGCCAAAGCCAAGCGCTGGCAGGACATGAGCGCGGGCTTCTTCGCTGCGCGCGAGCAGCAGGACGTGACTCCGCGAAACACCGAGCGCACCGGCTTCGTCGGCTTCCGCTTCTCCATCCCGCTGCCGCTGTGGAATCGCAACCAAGGCGAGATCGCCGAGAAGGCCGCGAGTGCCGAGCGAGCACGTTTGGAGAAAGACGCGCTTGCTTCTCAGATCACCAGTGAAGCCGACACTGCTCGCCGCGAAATGGAAGCCAATGCGGCCCTGCTCCGCGAGACAAGGGATCAATTCCTCCCGCTCGTCCTCGAGCAAACTCACAAGCTCGAAAAAGCCTATGAAGCAGGCCAAACCGACCTCCTCACCGTGCTGCGTGCCCGCGATCAACGCCTCGAACTCGAGTCCGGTGCTCTCGATGCCGCCCGTGACTTCCACCTCGCCCGCATTCGTTATGAAGCGGCTGTCGGTAAACCTTAAACAGACAAATCATGACCTACTACCTCCTCAAACTTTTCCTCAGCGCGGGCGTCATCGTCGCTGTCACCGAGATCGCGAAGCGGAACAACTCTGCCGCCAGCATCATTCATTCACTGCCGCTAACTTCGTTGCTTGCCTTCATCTGGCTGTATGTGGAAACGAAGGACTCTTCTCTCATCGGGCGGCACGCCTTCGGCACCTTTTGGTTCGTCCTTCCCACACTACCAATGTTCATCATGATGCCCTGGCTCATCAAGAAGCTCGGCGGCTTCTGGCCTGCGCTTGGCACGGGCATCATCCTCACCGTCGCCCTCTACGCTCTCACCATGCGCCTGCTCAAGATGGCTGGCGTCGAACTCTGATTCTCATGCGTTTTCCCCTTTTCCTTTTCATCTCTCTCTCGTGTCTCGCCGCCGAGCCCGAGCGCATCATCCTGGATGCCACCAGCGTCAAAAACCTCGGCATCGAAACGGTCGAAACCGAGGAAGGCAGCTTTGAGCAAACCGTCTTCGCTCTCGGCGAGATCGAAGTCCTGCCTGGCAAACGTGCCGTGGTCAGCAGCCGCATTCCTGGCCGCGCTTTCTCCGTGCTCGCACTCCCGCATCAGCAGGTGGAGGAGGGCGACGAACTCATGTGGGTGGAGAGTCGCCAGCCAGGTGATCCACCGCCGACCATCATGCTGCCAGCGCCGATGAGCGGCCTCGTTTCAAAGGTCGATATCTCAGTCGGCCAGCCCATTCATCCTGATCAGGTGCTGATGGAAATCGTCGATCTGAACACCGTCGAAGCCAGCGCTCATGTGCCCCAACATCTCGCGGGTAAACTCGCCCTCGGTCAAATCGCCCGCATCCGCATCGCCACGCAGCCTGACAAAGTCGTGGAAGCCAAGCTCGCCCATCTCGGAGCCTATGCGGATCGCGAGCAAGGCACAGTGGAAGCCGCCTTCCATCTTCCCAATGAAGACCTGCTGTTGCGTCC
The DNA here is from genome assembly GCF_044378005.1 of Prosthecobacter sp. Lineage (GTDB taxonomy): Bacteria > Verrucomicrobiota > Verrucomicrobiia > Verrucomicrobiales > Verrucomicrobiaceae > Prosthecobacter. The sequence goes on along the minus strand of NZ_JBILYB010000004.1, from coordinate 45,275 downwards.
CGGCCTTCGTGCTGAGTTCCACATCATCGTCTCCAAACGCGAAGGCGTGACCACCATCCCACGCGCTGCTGTTCAAGGCGATGCGGCTTTCCGATTCGTGCTCGTGAAGGACTACGAACTCGACAACGCCTTTGCCAAAGTCCCCGTCCAACTTGGCGAGCAAAACGATCAAAACGTGGAAGTCCTCAAAGGTCTCCTGCCCGGCGATGAAGTCGTCACGCGCGGAGCCTACGCGCTCTCCTTTGCTGGCAAAGGCAGCGTCAGTCTCAAGGACGCCATGGATGCCGCGCACGGCCATCCGCACAACGAAGACGGCACCGAGATGACCAAGGAACAAATCGCCGCTGCCGGAGGTCATGATGACCACGATCACGACCATGAGGAAGGCGTCGGCTGGTCGCAGCTCACCACGTTCTTCGCAGGCACGAGCGGATTGCTGCTGGTGCTGCTGATCCTCTCCCTCGTGATGGGCCGGAGAACCGCCAACGCTTGATCCAATGCTGAACAAGCTCATCCGCTTTTCCCTGCATCATCGTCCGCTCATTCTCATGACGGCGCTGATGGTGCTGCTGTTTGGGTGGCAAACACTCACGCAATTGCCTGTCGAGGTGTTGCCAGACATGACGAAGCCCACGGTCACCATCTTGACCGAAGCACCCGGCCTTGCTCCTGAGGAAGTCGAGACGCTCGTCACACAGCCTCTTGAAAGCGCCGTGCAAGGTGTCGGCGGGCTTGATCGACTCCGCTCGAATTCTGATGTCGGCCTCTCGCTCGTCTTTGCCGAGTTTGGCTGGGGCACGGACATCTACCGCGCACGACAACTGGTGCAGGAGCGCATGCAATCCGTGCTGAACACACTGCCGGCCGGTGCCAAGCCAGGCATGACGCCGGTGTCATCTCTGATGGGCGAGATCCTCCTCGTCGGGCTGCGCAGCACCGATGGCAAAATCGCGCCGATGGATCTCCGCACGCTCGCTGATTGGACCATTCGCCGTCGCCTGCAAAGCATCGGTGGAGTGGCCGAGGTGCTGACCATCGGTGGTGGGGTGAAGCAGATCCAAGTGCAGCCAGATCCGAATCGTCTCGCCGCCTTTGGGGTCACCTTTGAAGAAATCGAAGCTGCCGTGAGCAAGGCGGCTGGCAATGCAACGAGTGGTTATCTGCAAGCCGGCCCGCGCGAGATCATGGTGCGCAATCTCGCCATGACGACATCGCTGGAAGACATCGCTGGCAGCGTGATCAAGACGGTCGGCAACCGCGCCGTGCTCATCCGCGATGTCGCGGAGGTGAGACACGCCGTGCAAACCATGCGCGGCGATGCCAGCGTGAATGGACAGATGGGAGTGGTGCTCAGCATCGACAAAGCGCCCGGCTTTGACACGCTGAAGCTTACCGCGCCGATCGAAACGGCTCTCGAAGAACTGCGCCCCACACTGCCCGCCGGAGTCACCGCTGAGATCATGTTCCGCCAGGGCGACTTCATCGAGCACGCCATCGGCAATCTTAAAGAAGCCATTCGCGATGGCGCGATCATGGTGACGATCATCCTGTTCCTCTTCCTGCTAAACTTCCGCACCACAGCCATCACGCTCACAGCCATGCCGCTGTCGTTCGCGGTCACGATCCTCACCTTCAAGTTCTTCGGCGTCAGCGTAAACTCGATGACCCTCGGCGGACTCGCCGTCGCCATCGGCATGGTGGTGGATGATGCGATCGTAGATGTGGAAAACGTCTTCCGCCGCCTTCGAGAAAACCCCGACAAACCCATGCTGGAGGTCATCGCCTCTGCTTCCGGCGAGGTGAGAAACTCCATCCTTTACGCTACGATTCTCATCATTCTCGTCTTCCTGCCATTGCTAGGGTTGGAAGGCATCGAAGGTCGCCTCTTCAACCCCATCGCCATCGCCACGATCACCAGCATGGCGGCGTCATTTGTCGTGAGTCTCACCGTCATCCCTGTGCTGTGCTCACTGCTGCTCAAGCCCTCGAAAGGCAGTCATGGCGATGGCTTCATCGTGCGAGGTATGAAGTTCATCGTTCGTCACACATTCCTGCGTTTCGCGCTCGGCACACCGATGCTTGTCATCGCACTCGCAGGCATGTTGCTCATCGTCTCGCTCATGCTTTACCCGATGATGGGGAAGGAATTCCTGCCCGCTTTTAATGAAGGCAGCGCCACCATCTCTCTGGTCAACGCGCCGGGGACATCGCTCGCTCAATCCAACGAGATCGGTGAGGTCGGCGTTCGTTTGCTGCAAAGCATCGACGAAGTCAAAAGCGTTGGCCGCCGTGCTGGACGTGCTGAAAAGGACGATCACGTCATGCCCGTTAGCGTGAATGAATTTGATGTGGAGTTCCACGAAACGGGCAGGCCGCGCGATGTCGTCTTTGCCGACATTCGCACGAAGCTCCAGGGCATCCCCGGCACCTTCGTCAATGTCGGCCAACCCATCAGCCATCGGCTCAGTCACATGCTCAGTGGCGTCTCGGCCAAGATCGCCGTGAAGATCTTCGGTCCTGATCTCGACGTGCTGCGCGAGAAAGGTGCGCAGGTCCGCGACCTTGCGAAAACGATCCCTGGTTTGACCGATGTGAACCTCGAAGCGCAGGTGCCGATCCCACAAATAAAGATCGAAGTAAACCGCGACCGCGCTGTCGCCTATGGAGTGCAGCCAGGAACACTCAATGAACAAGTCTCGACTCTGCTCGGTGGCAAGACCTTGGCTGAACTCCGCGAAGGTCAGCGCAGCTTCGATCTCGTCATGCGCCTGCCGGAAAGCTGGCGTGATTCACCCGAGAAGCTTGGCGATCTCCTCATCGAGACTAACACCAAGCAGCGCATCCCTTTGCGGCTCGTCGCCGACATCCGGGAAGGCAAAGGACCGAACGTCATCAATCGTGAAAACGCCCAGCGCCGCATCGTCATCGCTGCCAACACGAGCGAGCGCGATCTCGAATCGCTCGTGCAGCAGTGGGACGCTGCCGTGAAGGAAAAGGTGAAGCTGCCTGAAGGCTACTTCCTCCGCTTCGAAGGCGAGTTTCAGGCGCAGCAGGCAGCGGCGAAGCGCATCGCGTTCTATTTCGCCCTCGTGCTGATCGCCATCACCGTGCTGCTTTACAGCTATTTCCGCAGTCTCTCACTGGCCCTGCAAGTCATGCTGAACATCCCGCTCGCGCTCATGGGCGGTCTTGGCCTCACCTGGCTGCTCATCAACAACATCAGCATCGCCACCATCGTTGGCTTCATCGCCGTGGGCGGAGTCGCCGCACGCAACGGCATCATGATGATCAGTCATTACCTTCATCTGATGAGGCACGAGGGCGAAAGCTTCAGCCAAAAGATGATCGTGCGCGGCACCCTGGAGCGACTCGTGCCCGTGCTGATGACCGCGCTGGCCGCTGGCATCGCCTTGATTCCACTGCTGCTCGCCGCCCATGAGCCCGGCAAAGAAATCCTGCATCCTGTGGCCGTCGTCATCGTCGGCGGACTCGTCAGCAGCACCCTGCTCGACCTCATGGTCACGCCTGCCGTGTTCTACCTCTTTGGCCGCAAGGCCGCGTTAAAGTCCATCCAAACCCACCCCCACCCATGAAAACCAAACTGCTCCTCCTCACTCTCATCTCCACCCTGACCTTCGCTCATGAAGGTGTCGAACGCGGCCCAAACGGCGGACGCATCGTCGAGTTCAGCAAAAACGAAACCATGCACGGCGAAGTCCTCGTCAAAGACGACAAGTTCCACATCGCCCTGCTCGACAAGGACATGAAGCCCGTCGCCATGGCCGAACAAACACTTACCGCCATCACTGGCGACCGTGAAAGCCCGACCAAGCTAGCCGTCGAAAAGGATGCCAAGGGATTTGTCATTCCTGTCGTGAAGTCCGGTCAGTGGTTGATCCTCCAGTTCAAGAGCGAGGCGAAAGCAAAAGCCATCACTGCCCGGTTCGAATACAACACCGCCATCTGCGAAGGCTGCAAGGCGCAGGAATGGATCTGCAAGTGCGAGCCTGAAGCTGAGAAGAAGTAACTGATCTAGCAGATCATCGGCGCGCTAAACTCGCGCCGGTTTTTTGTGCATTCATTTCCCTTCAAAGAAAAAGCCCATCGGAGATCGCTCTCCGATGGGCTTTGATGTGTGTGAGAAAACTCACGACTGACTAACGACCGAAACCGAAGAAGAAACCGGGGAAGCTGATGCCGCTACGGCTGCCACTATGGCCGTGAGAGGAGTGCCCATGGGACGAATGCCCATGCGAGGAATGACTGGAGCGGCAACTATGGCTCACGGTGCGGTAGCCATACTGAGGGCAGCCATGACGATCACGGCCGACGACCACACGCTGACGATAGATCGGTGCGCGGCAGGAACCGCAGGAGTGCGAGAAGCTGCTGCTACTCGAATGACCGTGACCATGGCTATCGCGAGCCTGGCTGGTGGTGGGTGTGAGGACGGCAAAGCTGACCGCGACGGCCAGGAGGGTGATGAGTTTTTTCATGAGGGGTGGAGGTTTGGTTTTGATTTGTTGCCGCATCATGGCGGCGTGGTCATCGGACGCGGGGCTGCTGCGGCTATTCGGATTTATCAGATAATCATGTCCACCAAGCCCCATGAAACCAAAGCCGTCGTTTCTGGTCGAACCATGATCCGAGCTCGAAGCCGCGCTTGATCTCGCGCCTTCACCCGCCATGTCTAGCGCCCCTATGCGCATCCTTTCCGGCCTCCAACCCAGCGGACGTCTCCACATCGGCAATTACTTTGGCATGATGGAGGCGGCTCTGAAGCTCCAGCATGAGGGCGATGCTTATTACTTCATCGCCGACTACCACTCACTGAACACCGTCCAGGATGGCAAACTGCTGCGTGATCATGTCCGCAACCTCGCCATCGACTTCCTGGCCTGCGGGCTCGATCCCGAGAAGTGCGTCTTCTTTCGTCAGAGCGATGTGCCTGAGCACACCGAGCTTGCCTGGATCCTCAGCACGGTGACGCCGATGGGCCTGCTGGAGCGCTGCCATAGCTACAAAGACAAGGTCGCGCACGGCATCAAGCCCTCCCACGGCCTCTTCGCCTACCCCGTGCTCATGGCGGCGGACATCCTCATTTATAACAGCGATGTGGTGCCCGTGGGCCGCGATCAAAAGCAGCATGTCGAGGTCACGCGCGACATCGCCATCAAGATGAATGAAGCCTTTGGTGAAGGTCTCTTCAAACTGCCGCAGCCCCGCATCAATGAGGACACCGCCGTGGTGCCCGGCCTCGATGGCCAGAAGATGAGCAAGAGCTACGACAACACGATCCAGCTCTTCGAAGAACTGCCCGCGCTGAAGAAGAAGATCATGGGCATCAAGACTGACTCAACGCCCGTCGAGTCCCCAAAATCCACCGAAGACAGCAGCATCCTCGCGCTCTACAAACTCGTCGCCTCCCAGGCCGACTACCAGACGATGATCGCTGATCACGAGCGCGGTGGCGTGGGCTATGGTGACTTCAAGAAGCGTCTGCTCCAGGCGATGATCGATCACTTTGCGCCCTTCCGTGAGCGCCGTGCTGAGATCATCGCCGACCCAAAGTATGTGGACCGCGTGCTCGCTGAAGGTGCCGAAAAAGCCCGAAGCGTTGCCCGCAAGACACTCGCTCGTGTGCGTGATGCCGTGGGCCTCGGCTAAAACGAAAAAGGCGACAGCAGGTCGAGCCTGCTGCCGCCAAAGTGTGCAGAAAGATTACTGCCCGTTCACCCAATCAATGGCGGCGCGGCAGATCTCCCAGAAGCTGCCGTGCTCCATGCTGGCTCCGCCGACGAGGGCTCCATCCACGTCTTTCTGGCTGATGAGTTCGGCCATGTTGTTCGGCTTCACGCTACCGCCGTATTGCAGGCGGAGTTTCTGGGCGGTGTCTTCACCAAACATCTCAGTCAGAACGCTGCGGACGAAGGCGTGAGCTTCCTGAGCCTGCTCAGGGCTGGCGGTGCGGCCGGTGCCGATGGCCCAGACGGGCTCATAGGCGATGACGCAGTCGAGGATACGGCGTGCACCGACTTCAGCGAGGGACTCGCGGAGCTGGCTCTCCAGCACTTTCTCGATCAGACCACCGTCGCGTTCTTCGAGGGTTTCGCCGATGCAAAGGATGGGGTGCAGGCGCGATTCGAGGGCGGCGAGGACCTTGGCATTGATGACTGCATTCGTTTCACCGAAGATGCTGCGGCGCTCGCTGTGGCCGAGGATGACATAGCGGCAACCACATTCCTTGATCATACGAGCGCTGATCTCTCCCGTGTAGGCACCCGCGGTGTGCTGGCTCATGTTTTGCGCGGCCAGTTCCACGTTTTGCTCGCGGGCATTCGTCAGGGCTTCCTGGGCTTTTGGCAGGCTGACAAAGGGGGGCGCGATGACGATCTGCACCGGGCATTTGTCCGGCACGAGACGAGCGAAGGAGCGGAGGAAGTCGTCCGACTCCTGAGGAGTCATGTGCATCTTCCAATTGGCGGCGATGATGGGCTTGCGGAGGTGGATCATGGGGGTGGTTGGCTGGTATTTAAAGATTACTTCTCCTGCAAGCAGGCGACACCTGGAAGCACTTTGCCTTCGAGGAGTTCGAGGCTGGCACCGCCGCCGGTGGAGATGAAGGTCATCTTGTCAGCGAGCTTGGCTTTCTTCACGGCCTTCACGCTGTCGCCACCACCGATGATGGTCTTGGCGCTGGTGTTTTCGGCGATGGCCGCTGCCACGTCGAAGCTGCCTTTGGAGGACTCTTTAATTTCAAACACGCCCATGGGGCCGTTCCAGATGACGGTCTTGGCCTTGGCGATCTCAGCGGCGAAGAGCTTCACGGACTCAGGTCCGATATCGACGCCTTCCCAGCCGTCCGGGATGTTTTCGTTCACTCCGGTGTACTTGGTGGTGCCGAGCTTCTTGGCATCGAAATCAAAGGCGTCGGTGATCATGGCATCGACCGGGATGAGCAGGTTCACGCCGCGAGCCTTGGCTTTGTCGATCGCTGCCTGGGCGATGGGTTCCCACTCGGGTTTGTAGAGGCTTTTGCCGATGGTGATGCCCTGGACGAGCTTGCGGAAAGTGTAGGCCATGCCGCCGCCGATGATGATGGTGTCGGCCTTTTCAAGCAGGCGATTGATGACCTCGATCTTGTCGTTCACCTTCGCGCCGCCGAGGATCACCACGAACGGACGCTCTGGGTTTTCGAGTTCGTCGTGCAGGTAGGTCAGCTCTTTTTCCATGAGCAAACCGGACACGGCTGGGAGGTAATCAGCGACGCCAGCGGTGGAGCTGTGCGCGCGGTGAGCAGAGCCAAAGGCATCGTTCACGAACACTTCTGCCAGCTCGGCCAGACCCTTGGCAAGTTCGGGATCGTTCTTCTCTTCACCGGCATGGTAGCGGGTGTTTTCCAGCAAAAGCACACCGCCAGCAGGCAGCGCCATGGCTTTCGCGAGAGCGACAGGTCCGATGGTCTCCTCGGAGAACTCGACTGGCACACCGAGAAGCTCGCTGAGTGCAGGAGCCACGGGAGCGAGGGATTCCTTCGGATCGCGCTGACCCTTCGGACGACCGTGATGGGAGCAAAGAATGACCTTGGCACCCGCAGCGATGAGAGCCTTCAGCGTCGGCAGGGTTTCCTGGATGCGGGTGGCGTCCGTGATGACCATCTGGCCGTCTTTTTCGTCGAGAGGGACGTTGAAATCGACGCGCACGAGGACGCGCTTGTTGCTCAGATCGATGTCGCGGATGGTCTTTTTGGGCATGGTCGGTAGGGGGTGAAAAACAGCGCCTTGGGCGCAGGGGGCCGGAGGTTTAGCACAGAGCGTGCTAGGCGCTCGTGAAATTTTCCGGATGCGCCGCAAGAACTGTTCAAAAGCCTCCCAAGGGCTACTCCGCCGTCTTCATTGCCCACCGCAGCTTGGCAGAAGAAGAGCGGGGATTCGCACGCTGCTCTTCCATGCTGGGGCGGATGACGTCGGCGGAGATCTCGGAGTAGAGACCGGCGCGTTCGCCTTCCTGGAAGGCTTTTTTGACGCGGCGGTCTTCGCCGGAGTGGAAGGTGAGGAAGGCGACTCGACCACCGGGTTTGAGCGCGGTGGGGATGGCGCGCAGGAGGCCGTCGAGAGCGCCGAATTCTTCGTTCACGGCGATGCGGATGGCTTGGAAGACTCGGCGAACGGTGCTGTCGGCATCATCGGCGCTGGTGCGCGGGGGGAGGGCGGCTTTGACGGCATCGGCGAGGGATTTCGTGCTGCGCGGCAGGGCGCTTTTGAGCTTAGTGGCGATGACGGCGGCGTAGAATTCGTCGGCGTTTTCTTGAAGCAGCGTGGCGAGTTTCGACTCGGGGATGCTGACGAGCCATTGCGCGGCGGAGACACCACGCTCGGGGTTCATGCGCATGTCGAGCGGGCCGTCCTGCTTGAAGGTGAAGCCGCGCGCGGGGTTATCAATCTGCATGGAGGAGAGGCCGAGGTCGGCGAAGATGACATCGGCTCCGTCGTGCCAGCCTTGGTCGGCGAGGGCGCGGGCGAGCCCGGCGAAGTTGGTTCGGCGGGTGGTGAAGCTTTCCTCCGGCAGGCCGATGGAGCGAAGGCGTGCCTCGGTGCGGACGATCTCGATGGGGTCGGCATCGAGACTGAGGAGGTGGCCGCCAGGCTGGAGGGTCTCCCAAATGGCGCGGCTGTGGCCGCCGTAGCCGAGGGTGCAATCGACGGCGCGGTCGCCAGGCTGCGGAGACAGGCAGTCGAGGACTTCATCGACCATGATGGGCACGTGCTGGCCAGCGGGTGTTTTGCCAGCGGCGCGGACTTTGGCGACTTCGTCGGGGTAGCGCTCGGCGTTCAGCTCCTTGTATTTGTCCTCAAAGCGGCGCGGGTTTTTGCCGCTGTAGCGCTGGCGGCGCTTGTGGACGGGGGCGGCGGACTCGGAGGTGGTGGATTCAGGCTCCGAGCTCATTGTATTTCAGGTTGTTGCCGCGTGCCTTGTCGGCGGGATAGCGCTTCTCGTTGCGGTCGAGTTTGGCCTGCATGGCCTCGGCGAGGGGGATGTCGAGATTATGCGCGAGTTCGAAGAGCAGGATGGCGACATCGGCGATTTCGTCGGTGAGTTCAGCCCGTTTGTCCTGCACGACTTGCGGGATCTGGTCGGGCTGTTTCCAGACGAAATGTTGCATCAGTTCGCCCGCCTCGGCGGCGATGGCGACGGCCATGTCCTTGGGATTGTGAAACTGCTGCCAGTCCCGTGCGTCGCGGAAGGCACAGATGCGTGCGGTGATGGCTTCGATAGTCATGACGTCATGGATGCGACCTGCGCGGGGGTTTGGCAAACTCGGTTATTTGCCTGTTCAAATGCCGCTCGTTTCTCTGAGGAGTGGCCAGACTGCTGCTTGCAAAGGGAGTTGTCCCGGCTAAACGGCGCAGTTCCCTGAACTCAGCAGGGCTCCGGGTTTGCCCCTGGAGACTCCCCATGTCCGAACATAAAAACTCAAACAGTTGGGCCCTCGCTCTTGCAGCGCTGGGCGTGGTCTATGGAGACATCGGCACCAGTCCGTTGTATGCCCTCAAGGAAAGTCTGGTTCATGCGCACTTCGATCCCGCCGGGGATGTGGCGCATCAGGTTTTCGGACCCATCTCACTGATGTTTTGGTCGCTGACTCTGATGGCGGCGGTGAAGTATCTGCTCCTGCTCAGCCATGCGACGAATCAAGGTGAGGGCGGGATGTTTGCCCTGCTGTCGCTCCTGCGCGGGGCCAAGGACTCCTTTGGACCGAAGTCCGTCAGCGCTTTTGTGCTCTTCACGCTCTTTGGAGCAGCGCTGCTGTATGGCGATGGCATGATCACGCCGGCGATCTCGGTTCTGTCGGCGGTGGAGGGTCTGGGTGAGCTGAACAAGAGCTTCACGGCGTATGTGCTGCCGATCGCCACGGTGATTTTGCTCGGGCTTTTCATGGTGCAAAAGCATGGCACGGCGAAAATCGGGGTGAGCTTTGGCCCCGTGATGATCCTGTGGTTCTTCTGTCTTGCCGCGCTGGGGCTGTATCGACTGGTCGATCGCCCGGAGATCCTGGCGGCGCTTTCGCCGCATCACGGCATCGTTTATCTCGGCAGTCATGGGCTGCACGGCATCGTGATCATGGGGATGGTGCTGCTGGCGGTGACGGGTTGTGAAGCGATGTATGCGGACATCGGGCATTTCGGTCGTGGTCCAATGCAGAAGGCTTGGTTCTACCTGGCCTATCCGGCGCTCACGCTGAACTACCTCGGGCAGGGCGCGCTGATTTTGAATAATCCGATGTCGGTGGTGGAAGGCAGCCCCTTTTACCGCATGGCTCCCGAGTGGCTGCTCGCGCCGATGATCATCTTGGCGACGATGGCGACGATCATCGCCTCTCAGGCGATGATCACGGGCGTCTATTCGCTGACCCAGCAGGCAGTCCAGCTCGGCTACCTGCCGCGTCTGAAGATCATCCATACGAACCCCGACATCCGCGGCCAGATCTATATGCCGCAGGTGAATTTCCTCCTCCTGGCCTGCTGTTTGGCGCTGGTTTGGACCTTTGGCAGCAGCAGCCGTCTCGCCTCGGCGTATGGCTTCTCCGTGGCGATGGGGATGCTGCTCACGACGATCCTTTTCTACTTCGTGGCGCGTCGAATCTGGGGATGGTCCTACTGGAAGGCGATCCTGCCCGTGGTGCTTTTTGCCCTTATCGAGAGCAGCTATGTGGCGGGCAGCTTGAGCAAATTCATGGACGGCGCCTGGTTCCCGCTCGTGGTCGCCATCGGGCTCTGGATCGTCATGAAAACGTGGACGGATGGCCGCGCCATCCTCTTCCAGGCCATGCAGCGTGGTCGCCTGCCCGTGCAGTTCCTCATCGATGAGATTCAAAAAGACCGCATCATCCGCGTACCTGGCGCGGCGGTCTTCATGTCGGCCAGTGCCGATGGCCTCCCGCTCGCTCTGCTGCATCATTTGAAGCACAACAAAGCGCTGCATAAGCAGGTGATCCTGCTCACTGTCCGCTTCGAGGACACCCCTTACGTCCAGGACGAAACCCGCCATACCGTGGAGCAGCATTGCGTGGAATTTTATCGCGTGATCCTGCGCTACGGCTTCTCGGAGTCCCCGGAGGTATTCGAGGATCTCGTGCAGGCCCTGGAAGGACACACCAAGGTGAAAAAGAACGGCATCACCTTTTACCAGAGCCGCGAAGTCCTCCTCACCAACGGCCCCGGCAAGATGGCCAAGTGGCGCAAGAAGCTCTTCGTCACCCTCAGCCGCCTCTCCCGCCCTGCCACTGGCTACTTCGACCTGCCACCGCGGCAGGTTTGTGAGCTGGGGATCCAGCTCGAAGTGTGAGTTCCAAACTGGTAGTCCGAAATCTCGCCAGGCCCGAATATAAACCTTTCCAAAATAAAGGAATGGCTCTATTTTCTGTAATTCACAGAATCCGCATGACCATCGCTCTCCTGCGTTGGGCAGACTTCGGGTCGGGTCTTTTCCTGCCCTCAGCGGACTGCACCACGGCGCGAGCGGTGGCGGCGCGAGCCGCCTGACCGAGGGCGGCAGCTACCTCGAAAAAGCCCCAAAAGCATCGCCTTCTTGCCAAGCGGCCAAAAGAGCCCACTCTGCGCCCCCTTTTTCCGCCCATCCGCCTACCTTCCAGTTTTGTGAGCCAGTCCCATCCTACCGATGACCTCCGCGTGGCGGAGATCCTGCCCCTGATCCAGCCCGCGCTGCTGATGCACGACCTGCCGCTCAATGAGACCGGCGCGGCTTTCATCGAAACCTCCCGCAAGCAGGCCGAGGCCATCTTAAACCGCCAAAACGACCGCGTGCTCGTGGTCGTCGGCCCCTGCTCCATCCACGATCATAAAAGCGCCCTCGAATACGCCCAGCTCATCCAAGCCGCCCGCGAGAAGTATGAAAAAGACCTCGAGATCGTCATGCGCGTCTATTTTGAGAAGCCCCGCACCACCGTCGGCTGGAAAGGCTACATCAACGATCCCCACCTGAACGAGAGCTACGACATCAACACCGGCTTACGCGAAGCCCGTAGCCTACTGATCGAGCTGACCCGCATGGGCGTGCCCGCTGGAACTGAGTTTCTCGACGTAATCACGCCGCAGTACATCGCCGACGTCGTCTCCTGGGGAGCCATCGGCGCGCGCACCACCGAGAGCCAGGTCCACCGCCAGCTCTCCTCCGGCCTGTCCATGCCCGTCGGTTTCAAAAACGGCACCGATGGCGGCATCCAAGTCGCACTTGATGCCATCCAGGCCGCCGCCGGACAGCATTGCTTCCTCTCCGTGACCAAGGACGGCGTCGCTGCCATCGTCAAAACGAAGGGCAACACCGCCTGCCATGTCATCCTGCGCGGCGGTAAAGCCGGCACGAACTTCGACGCCGCCTCCATCGACGCTGTCGTCAGCCAGCTCACCGCACGCGGTCTGCCAGCCAGCGTCATGGTCGATTGCAGCCATGGCAACAGTTTGAAGGACTACCGCAAGCAACCGCTCGTCACCGACTCCCTCGCCGAGCAGATCAGCGCTGGCAGCAAATCCATCACCGGCGTGATGATCGAAAGCCACCTCGTCGAAGGACGTCAGGACGCCAAACCAGGCCAGCCCCTGACCTACGGCCAGAGCATCACCGACGCCTGCGTGAACTGGGCTACCACCGAGACCATGCTCGACCAGCTTGCCGCCGCCGTGCGTGCCCGCCGCGCTCGCGGTTAATCCTTTTTCGCCATGCTCACTGCCGTCACCGCCCGCGATGCCATCGAGCGCATGTCGGGCTGCCGCATCCTCGTCATTGGTGACGTGATGCTCGACCATTTCATCTGGGGAGCCGTGCGCCGGATCTCGCCTGAGGCCCCCGTGCCCATCGTCGAGGTCACGAAGGAGACAACCTTCCCTGGTGGCGCGGCGAACGTCGCGCGCAACATCTCCGCGTTCTCGCCTCATGCCTACCTCATGGGCCGCGTGGGGAAAGACAGTGCAGCAGGTGAATTGAAGAAGCTGCTCAATGAAGAGGGCGTGAATACCGACCCGATGCTGGAGAGCGACACCCTGCCTACCATCGCCAAGACGCGCATCATCGCGCGCCAGCAACATGTGGTGCGTGTGGACCGTGAGGTCATCGAGAAGCTGAGTGCGGAAGAGTTGCATCAAATCTCCAGCCGCCTCGAAGTCATGTTGCCGAATCTCGATGGCGTGATCATCGAAGACTACGGCAAAGGCTTCGTCACCCAGGCATTCGCGGATCAAGTGCTCGGCTTGTGCAAAGCAGCAGGGAAGCTCGTCACGGTCGATCCATCACCGCGTAATCCGCTGAGCTGGAAGGGTGCCTCGCTCGTGAAGCCGAACCGCCTCGAGGCCTTCGCCGCAGCGGGCGTCCAAGATCACCACAAGCTCATCCCACCGCTCGAAGACAAGCGCCTCCTCGAAGTCGGCGAGCAGCTCCTCGATCAATGGGCCGTGGGCAAAGTGCTCGTTACGCTCGGCGAGCAGGGCATGATCCTCTTCCAGCGCGACAGCGCCCCACATCACATCCCGACTCGTGCGCGTGAAGTGTACGATGTCTCCGGCGCTGGCGATACCGCCATCGCCTTCCTCACGCTTGCTCTCGCAGCCGGTCTCAGCGCCGAAGACGCCGCCGACATCGCCAACCACGCCAGCGGCATCGTCGTCGGTAAACTTGGCACCGCCCGAGTGATGAAAGACGAGCTGCTCGCTGCTTTCGAGGATTGACCTCACCCTCTCTGCCTCATGGCAGAAAGCCCCCGCATCCTTCATCTCTTCAATCGCTACCGCTTTTTCGGTGGTGAGGAAGCCGCCGTGCTGCGCATGAGCCAGGTCATGCGTGAAAAGGGAGCCGCACTGGAGGAACTCTTCGTCTCTAGCAACGACTGGGAAGGCCCCAGCGCACCGCCGAAGTGGCAGCAGCCCTTGCTTGCCTTTCACAACCCGGTTTCGATCCACCGGCTTCGCGAAACTCACACTCGTCACCGACCCGATCTTTGGTTGGGCCACAATCTGTTGCCCGTTCTCTCGCTCAGCACTTTGCGCGAGGCTCGACGTCAGCAGGTCCCGCTCGCTTTGTATCTGCACAATTACCGCCCCTTCTCCACGAATGGAGCCCTTTGGTGCAACGATCGTCTCGAAACAGGCGGCCTGAAGCGCCGCTTCCTACGTGAGATCATCGCAGGTGCATTTCAGGGTTCCATCGCCCGCACCGCCTGGATCGCGCTGCTGCTGCATCTCGGTCATGCGCTCGGCTGGTATCGGCAGGTCGATGCCTGGATCGCTGTGTCGAGCTTCGTGCGCGACCGCTTCATCGAAGCTGGAGTGCCTGCGGAAAAAGTACACGTTCTCGCCTATCCCTTCTTCCCGCGCAGCGAGGTGCCCGCCGCTCCGGCAGCGGGTCGATTCCTCTTCCTCGGCCGACTCACCGTGGAAAAAGGCACGCGCGTCATGCTCGCCGCCTGGGATCATCTCCGCCAGACACTCCCACCAGCCGAAATGCCGAAGCTCGTCATCGGCGGTGATGGTGACCTGCGTTCCGAAGTCGAAGCCGCCGCCGCTCGCTCGGATGGCTGCATTGAGTATGTCGGGCAGCTGCAAGGCGAGGCGAAAGAAGCCGCCATTCGTGACTGCACTGCGATGCTTGTGCCCTCCCTTTGGTGGGACCCTTATCCGACCGTTGTCTATGAAGCCTTCGATCATGGCCGCGCCGTACTCGCCGCGCGTTCCGGCGGATTGCCCGAAAGTGTGGCGCATGATGAGCGCGGGCTTTTGCATGAAGCAGGTGATGCCGCGCAGCTCGCCTCCCAGGTCCAGACTTTGCAGCAGCAGCCCGAACGCGCCGCGCGCATGGGCAGGGCCGGACGTGATTGGCTTTTGGCAAATGCAGGGGCCGAGCATTGGTGGCAGGGCTTCCTGAAAATCCGCGACATCATTCACGAGCAGCGGCGCGCTTGCGCGAGTGTCTGAGCACTCCACACTCGGCCTTCCACCATGAAGACTCTCGACACGACATCCATGCTCTCGCGCCATCTCGACGGACACCTCACCGCCGTGCAGGCTCTGCGGGATCAGGCCGACATCGTGCAGCAGATGGCCGATGCGTGGATCACCGCGCTCGGAGCCGGAAAAAAAGTATTCTTCTTCGGCAATGGCGGCAGCGCTGCGGATGCCCAGCATCTCGCGGCAGAACTCGTCGTGCGTTATCGCATCAACCGCCGCGCGCTTCCTGGCATCGCATTGACCACGGACACCTCCATGCTCACCGCGCACAGCAACGACTACGGTTTCGAAACCGTCTTTGCCCGACAGATCGAGGCATTGGCGCAGCCTGGAGATGTCGTCGTCGGCATCTCCACTTCGGGCACCAGCCCGAACGTCATCGCCGGGCTGAAAGCCGCGAACGATTGCGGCTGCGTGACCATCTCCTTCACCGCTGCTGGCGGCAAAGACTGCGCTGCGTTGGCAAAGATCGCCTTCAAAGCACCGACTGACATCACGGCTCATGCGCAGGAGTGTCATCTGCTCGTGGGCCATGTTTTATGTGAGGCCGTGGAGGCCTCTTTGAGCGCCGAAGCCTGAGCTTCCGTGCGCATCTCCACTCCTGATCATGGGAGTCCTGAAAATCTTCTCCGCTTCCGTCCTCCTGCGGGTGATGCGGCTGCTGCTGAATGTGCTGATCATCGGCAGCCTCGGGCGTTATCTCGGCGAGCAGGGCACCGGCAGTCTGTTGTCTGCGCTCGCCGTTGTGACTGTGCTGCTGTGCGTGGCAGAACTTGGTCTCGCACGCATCTCTGTACGCGAACAGGTGGCGCAGCCTGAAGAGCGCGCGGCCATTCGCGGCAGCATCTTCCGGCTGCGTTTGATGGCCGGACTTGTGCTCTTTGGCACTGTGGTGCTCGGCGGTTTTGGCTTGGCTAAACAGGACCGCACTCTGCTCTGGATCTACGCTCTTTTGCTTCCAACCCACGCCTTTGCCGAACTCGGCGGCGCACTCGAAGCCGATCATCAGGTTTTGAAAAACCAGTGGGCGCAGTGGTGGGGCTTCCTGATCGGTGCGCTCATCACTTTGGGCGGAGTGCTCATGCAGATGCCGCTCATCTTTTTCCCATGTGCTTTCCTCGCTGAATGCTGGATCACCTCTTTTCGGCAGTGGCTGGCCTTTCGTCGCTCCACCGACACGTTTGGCTTTTGGCGTTGGGATAAAAGTCGTGCTCTGACTTTGTTGCGTGAGTCCTTTCCCGAACTCGCTTCCCAGCTCGCTCTCGTGCTGCTGTTTCGTCTCGATACTCTGATGCTCAAAGCCATGCGCGGTGATGCCGATGCAGGCGTGTATGCCGCAGCAGTCCGGCTTTCCGAGACACTCTATTTCACGCCGATGCTTCTCGCTTCGGTGCTCATGCCACGTCTCGTGAAAGCGCGCCAGTTGGGCGATGGCAGTTACGAAACCGGGCTCGTGCGTTACTTCGCTGGAAGCTGGCTCATGGGCTTTGGCGGCGCGGTTTGTCTCGTCGCCTGTGCGGTGCCGATAACGCAGTTGCTGTGGGGTCAGAAGTTCGCGGGTAGTGCCGACATTCTTTTCATCCACGCCTGGGCTTTCATCCCCTATGCGCTTGGTGTGGCGCGCACCCAGCACCTCACCATTGAGGGCCGTCTTTGGGCAAACCTGCCATCTGTGCTGCTCGCGCTGCTGACCAACATCGTCCTGAACTGGCTGTGGATTCCCGCCTACGGCGGAGCTGGCGCGGCCTGGGCCACTTTGGTGTCCTACTCACTCGCCTGGGTGGCAACTTCCTTCCTGCTGCCGCCGCTACACGCGAGTGGGCGATTGCAGATTCTTGGCGTGAAGCATCTGCCGGTGCTGCCGCGCGAGGTCTGCTCCGCCCTTTTCAAAACCCACCCCGTCTGACCCATGAACGGCAATCCCCTGCCCGCGCTCATCGTCACCTGCCTGCTCGCCTTCACGGCGTGCTTCTCCATTTTGTTGGGAGAAGGCAACGTGCTGGCGAATCTCTTCCTTTACTTCATCATCGGTGGCTCGCTGCTGGCCTTCATGTCACCACGTGCGGGTTTTCTCCTCTGCATCATTTCCAGCGGCTATGTCGATCTCGTGAAGCGGCTCATGATCGTCTCAGACCGCGTTCAGATGCTCGATCTCTATTACATCCTCGGCTTTCCACCGCTGGTGTTCATGGTCTCCGTCCTGTCACTCATGGTGCGCGGATTCACGGGGACGGTGAAGGTGGAGCGCTGGCATGTCGTGATGTGGGTTCTGGCTTGTTTCATCTCGCTGGCGAATGGTGTCCTCTCGCTCGTCGGCGCGGAGGGCGGCTATGGGAGAGCGCTTCAGGACATGGCGAACGGCGCCTACTCGATGATGCTTTTCGCCATGCCGCTGCTCTATGCACGTCCCGACGATGCAATGAAGCTCTTCCGCATCATGCTTTGGATTTATCTGCCAGTGGCCATGTATGCCATTGCCCAGGGACTGTGGGGTTTCCGCGACTTCGAGATCCTCTATCTCCAAAGTGGCTACACCATCGAGGTGAAGCAACTTCTCACAGACCGCGTGCGTGCGTTCTCCACCTTAAATTCTCCGACGAGCCTTGGTGCGGTGTCTGCGGCGCTGATGGTGCTGCCCTTCATGCTTTGGTGCTCCCGTCGTGCAGAAGGTCGCCGCCATCTCACCATTCTGGAGGTGCTCATGTTCACCCCGCTCTTCGCCGGGGCGCTGCTGGCCTCGACCAGCCGCTCCGCCTTCATCATCATCATCGTCTGTGTCATCGGCAGTCTGTGCTTCCGTTCACGTCTCGGTACACGTCTGTTCTATGGGTTCGCAGTCCTCAGCTTTGCCGGACTCATCGCCTCAGCCACCTACCTCCAGGATCGTCTGGCTGATACCACAGAGTCGCTGATCGCCATGGCGGGCAGCCGGGTAAATGAGGAGGCGCTGAATGTGAACACCTTCAGTGACCGCCTCCAGGGATTCGCCATGGTGCTGAGCAATCCCGAGGCTTACACTTGGTTCGGCTACGGGCCGGAACGCGGCACCGAGCCGACCGATCCGCTCTATAATCATGACCTGCTCAGCAACATTCTCGTGCGCTATGGTGCAGTCGCGCTTGCGGGGGCCGTGCTGCTCGGAGTCACCTGTCTGACGTTTGGGCATCGACAGCTTCT
This sequence comes from Prosthecobacter sp., assembly GCF_044378005.1. GTDB lineage: Bacteria > Verrucomicrobiota > Verrucomicrobiia > Verrucomicrobiales > Verrucomicrobiaceae > Prosthecobacter. Next base: position 27,084 of record NZ_JBILYB010000004.1, on the reverse strand, counting down.
CGCCATCCAGGACCGGCGGCAGCGGCGCATCGGAGCCATGATGCTGGCTCTCGTGTGCGGCATGGTGGCAATCTCCATCACCTCGGGGAATGTGTTGAACATTTTCCCGGTGAACATCCTCTTCTGGATGGCCGCCGCTGCTGCCGTGATCGCGGTACGGCATCAGCCCGAGCGGGCCAAAGAACAGCCTCAGCCCAGTGTGCGAGGACAGCCGAGCCAGCCGATGTATCCCATGTCCTACCATGGTACACCCGCCGCTGGTTACCGTCCGCTTCAGCCACCGCATCGTGTTCTGTCCCGCCCGCACTTCCCCAACGCATGATCTCCCGCCTGCGCACCTGGCTCAGCCAGTTCATCTACACTCCGAACACCATCCGCTACCGCGTCGAGTGGCGGCGTCTGCGTGAGGCACTGCGCATCGTTGGGCCGGTCGAGCATCTCTTCGACGGCGGTGCAGGCTCCGGTGAGTTTGCGCGCAAAGCACTGGCCGAAGGCTGGGTGAGACGTGTGACTGCGCTGGAGTATGATTCAGGAAACTTCGCCTGCCTGCGTGCCAAGCTCGGCAGCGACCCGCGTGTGGAAATGCGCCAGGGCTCCCTGCTGGAGATCCCCTTCCCCGATGCCTCCTTCGATCTCGTGCAAAGCACCCAGGTCATCGAGCACATCGAAGATCACGAGACTGCCGCTCGTGAGCTCATCCGTGTGCTGAAGCCCGGTGGTCACGCGCTCATCACTGTGCCTCATCCGCCCGAACCATTTCCCAACGAAGGTCATGTCCGCGAAGGCTACACCGAAGCGGACCTGCGCACGCTTTTTGAGCCGCTCGGCTGCGTGCTAAAACACACGGATTACTGCCTCACGCGCGGCACGGTGGAGCGCATGCTGGCGGTAGAAAAACTGCCGCTGCGCGGTCTCTTCGTCCCCGTCTCACTCGTCGATGCCGAGAAGCATCAGACCACCGCCGAACGCCATGCTGATACTCCCTTTGGCATACTGGCCTTGTTTCAAAAAGTCGGATGAAGCGACTGCTCATTGTGGACCCGGACTTCCTCCGGTCCAGCCCCTCCATGAAAGGCGTGCTGCGTTCATTGCCCGAGTTGCGTGCCGCTGGATTCAAGATCGAAGTCTGGTGTTGGGAGATCGAATCTGATGTGGCCGTGAATCATGTCACGCGCTTGCCGACGCTCGGCGCTCGAAAACTGAAGCTGATGCAAGCCATCCTCTTCTCCATCCAGGTCACGCTGCTCTACCTATGGCGTTTTCAGGTCCGTGGGCAAAGTCGGCCTGACGTGGTGTACTCGATCGTGCCTTATCTCCCGTTTTGTGATGTCGCTCACGCGCATTTCTCACCTTGGAACTGGATTGGTTGCATGGAGCGCATGGGCTGCCACTCGCTTCGAGATCGAGCCGAGCTCATGGCCTACCAGATCTATCGGCGCTGGTCGGACTTCTACCTTTCGGTAACCTCCGCCCGGCTGCTCATCGTGCCTTCACAGGCGGTGGCCGAGGATTACCAAAGGCAATCCCCCGGTCATCAGATCGTCGTCCTGCCGAACTCCTTTGACCGCGCCCGCTTTCATCCCGGCGTGCGCGCCGAGCATCGTGATGCCATGCGTGCGAAGCTGGGATACAGCCCGCAGGATTGTGTGTTCATCTTTGTCAGCATGGGGCATCACCGGCGGAAGGGTTTTTTCCTCGCCGTCGAAGCTCTGGCGAAGCTGCGGCAGCGGCATTCGCGGGTTCGTTTCCTCGTCGTCGGTGGAACACCCTCCACGCTGGAGGGCTTGCAGCAGCGTTTGAATCAAGAGCATCCCGGCTGGCGTGAATGGATGCACTTCACGGGCATGGTGACAGACACCGAGCGCCACTTTGCAGCGGCCGATGGATTTCTTTATCCTTCCTGGTCAGAGGCGCTGGCCCTCGTCGAAATCGAGGCCGCCGAGTGTGGGCTGCCTGTCTTCCTCACGCCGCATCATGGTTCCGAAATGGTGATCGAAGACGGGATGAACGGCCTGCTGCTTCCGCATGAGCCGGCAGGAATGGCCGATGTTCTCGAAACCTTTGTCACCGGTCAATGGCAGCCTGCTCATACAGGCAGCCGACATGGGCTCGACGCGGCTGCTTATGCCGCCCAGTTGACGAAGCTAATTCTCGAATCCTCCCATCCATCCAAACTGCAACATGTCTGAATCCGCCTCCACCTTCTATCTCGGCGAGCAAGGTCAGGAATACTTTGCCTATCAAAACAAGGAGGCCAGCTACGCCGCCGGGCTGGAAACCTTCAAGTTTCGGCCGCACGTCCGTGCCGAGCATCGCGTGCTCGACTTCGGCTGCGGTGGTGGCTGGATCTTGCGTGCACTCGCGCCGAAGCGTGCGGTCGGCGTGGAGATCAATCCTGCCGCGAGAGCTGTCTGCGAGGCACAAGGGACCGAGGTCTATGCCTCGCTGGAAAGCCTTCCGCCACAGACCTTTGATCGCATCATCTCGCATCACTGTCTGGAGCATGTGCCTTATCCGATCGAGACCCTGAAGGCTCTCGGAGCTCGTTTAGAAAAAGACGGACTCCTGGTACTCGTCCTGCCCATCGACGACTGGCGTCGGCAGCCGGATCACACCGCGAAGGACATCGATCATCATCTGCATACATGGACGCCGCGTCTGCTGGCCAACACACTCGCCGAGGCAGGATTTGAATGCCTCGAAGCCCGCGTGCTCACCCATGCTTTTCCGCGTGGCTGGCGTCTCCTGTCACGACTACCCACCCCGCTTTTCCAAGCCTGTTGCTGGCTCTGGAGTACTGCGGCAAAACGCCGCCAGATCGTAGCCGTCGCCCGCAAGCAGGCGTAACATATATCTCCAACATTACTGCCATGTCAGAACCTACTTTTTATGAAAACTACTGGGTGAAGCCCGGTGACGCCGGCGATTGGACACCCGACCTCGGAGGCACCAATCCTGATGAAGAGAAGCTCTTCACGGAACTGCTGAAGCCCGGCATGAATCTCATCGACTACGGCTGCGGCAATGGAGAGCGCTATGGGCTGAGCATGGCAGAACGTGGGGTGACTTATCACGGCTTCGATATCTCCAAGACCGCGCTCGAACACGCCGCACAGCTCGGGCTGAATGTGAAAGCCATCTCTCCGGACAGCAGCATCCCTTTCCCCGATGAAAGCGCCGACGTGGCCATCTGCTTCGAAGTGCTGGAGCATCTCTTGGAGCCGGACACTGCGCTGGCGACGATCCGCCGTGCGTTGAAGCCTGGCGCGCACGCCATCCTCAGCGTGCCCAATGCAGCGAACTACGCGCAGCGGTTGGAGTTCCTCTTCACGGGCTTTTTGAGTCCCGGCGGCAGCCCTCACACCGCCCGCCGCGCCCCCTGGCGTGATCCCCACATCCGGTTCTTTTGTCCGAAGACACTGCGCCAGCTCGCCGAGGCCTCGGGCTTCGAGTTCGTGAAGCTGCACGCACAGCCCTTCACCCTGACCGCGCTGCCCTATGTCTATCGCAAGATGGAATGGCATCCCTTTTTGAACGGGGTCTCGAAACCCTTCGGCTGGCTTTCGCGGCTGTTTCCAGGTTTCTTCAGTGCGCGACTCTTTGCCGTCGTGCGCAAACCCGTGGCATGAATCGGCGCATCGCCATCGTCACTCGTGCGCGGGCCCCTTATCACAAGGCTTTGCAGGAAGCCTATGCGGACGAAGTCGGCGCAGCGGGCGGAGAAGTGCGGCTGTTTTATCCGCGTGGCAGCGCCAGCGTCTTCGCTGACTCCGCCACCGTGCCGCAAGGGAGGCACATCTCAGTCGTCTGGCTCGACACAGAAGAAATCTCCGCTGCTGCCAAAGGCTTTGGCACGCATTGGAAATCCGAAGCCAGTGGTACGCAGCTTCCCTCGTGGCGTTTGTGGCATGAACTCGATCTCTTCGATCCTGTACTCGTCTGGATTCATGAATACAGCCCCTACACGCTTGGTGCGTTGCTTTGGGCCAAGTGGCGCGGGCGACCTGTCGTGGTCTCCAGTGAAGTCGGTCTCGCCAATGAGCATTTTTTTCCCTGGCAGGTGCGGCTCTGGCATCGGCTCTGGAGTCATCTTGCGGATGGTATCATCGCCTGCTCGCCTGCGGCGATTCAGCCGTCTTGTGGTGAAGAACGCCCCGCCGTGGCCGCTTTTCACGCTGCTGACAGCCGCAAGCTTATGCCCCTGCTGCGATCCATCGAGGACGATGACCCCATTCTATTCGTGCAAGTCGGCCGCATCCTGCCACGCAAAGGCACCGACCTTCTGCTCGCCGCGCTGGCGCAAATCAACGCCGCCGGGCACAGGAATTGGCGGCTGCGGTTGCTCGGCCCCGACACGGATGGCTGGGGTCGCAGCCACATCACACGCCTCGGTTTGGACTCGCAGGTGGAGATCACCGGTCATCTCGATGGCGATGCGCTCTGGCAGGCTTTTGGTCAGGCCGATGCCTTCGTGCTCGCGACGCGTCAGGACACCTTCGCAGCCGTGGTGCATGAAGCCGCCTGCCTTGGATTGCCCCTGCTTGTCAGTCGTCATGCGGGTGCGGCGGAGGTGCTGGTGCAGGAGGGAAAGAATGGCTTCACCTTCCTGCCCGAAGACACTGCCGCCTTCACCGCCTGTCTCCATGCAGCGCTGAATCCCACCGCACTCATGACGATGTCCCTGCACGCTCGCGCCATCGCGGAAGAAACCTCCGCGCATGTTCGTGCTCGTGCGGTCTGGACATGGATGGGGCAGCATTTTTCCCTGTGAAGAAGGTTTCTCCATTCCGCTTCTGGCCGTGGGTTCTGCTCGCTGCGAGCCTTGTTCTGCTGGTGGCCTTCCAGCCATATGCGGCAGGCTACGGAGCGTTTCGACTGACATTGCTGGAGGAGCTGCTGATGCGCTGGAAAGACCCGACGTGGCAGCATGGGTTCCTGGCTCCATTCATCGTGGGCTGGCTGGTGTGGAAGCGAAAGGACGAGCTGGCGGCACTGCCTGTGAAAGGCAGCGTGCTGGGGTTGCTGGCGGTGCTCGTGGCGATGCTTGCCTACTTCGGTGGATACAAGGCGAACAATTATTACCTCGGTGCCTTTGCGGTGCAGCTTTTCGTCGCAGGAGTGGTGGTCGCCTGTCTCGGCTGGGCTCATGCCCGGGTACTCTGCTTCGCGTGGTTGATGCTCTGCTTCATGTGGCCGCTGGTGTTTTTGGAGGACTCCGTTTCTTTCCGTCTCCGCGTGCTGATGGTGGAGACGACTTCCTTTGTGCTGAACACGATCGGCCTCGACACCATTCGCGAAGGCACGGCACTCATTTCTGCACCCGATGCCGAACACACAGCGGGGCAGCTTTTCAGCCTCAAAGTGGACGGGCCATGCAGTGGGATGAGGTCGCTCTTCGCGCTGCTAATGGTGTCTGCGCTCTTTGGATACTTCCGTCAAAGGACGCTGCCGAGGCGCTTGTTCCTCTTCCTCTGCGGCTTCCCGCTGGCGGTGATTGCAAACATGGCTCGGCTGCTGATTCTCATCGCGGGGTCGATGGCCTTTGGGCAGGAGTTTGCGGTGGGAGATCAGGAGCGGGAGGTGAGCACGTTTCACTTTGTGTCCGGCATCGTGGTGTATCTCGTGGCACTGGCTGGGCTGGAGGGTGTGGGACGGGTTTTCGGAAGCCGCGCAGTCGCGGAGGTAGGGAGACGCGTCGAGCCAGACGCAGCGTCTCCGAGTCCCCGTGTCTCCGTGTCTCCGCGTTTGGTCGCGATCACACTCTGCGTCGTCGCTACCATCGCTGCATGTCGGCTTTCCCCGGAGGTGCGCGCGGGAGATGCCTCGGGCGTGGTGATGGAGCTGCCCACAGCCATCGGACGCTTCCTGGGGCAGCCTTTGGAAAGAGACGCAGCGGAGAAAGAACTGCTGCCGGCGGACACGCAGATGGTGAAGATGCAGTACCGATCCCCTGGTCGGCCTGCGGATCGTGATCTGGCACAGGTGACGCTCGTACTCGCCGGAGCGGAGCGGCGCAGCATCCACCGTCCAGAAGTGTGTCTCGATGGTCAGGGCTGGACGCTGCTGGATTCGCGCATCGTGCCCGTGGAGATCTCACCGGGGCGATTTTTAAATGTGAAGGATCTCCTGGTGGAGCGTGAGATGCGCCGGGAGGATGGCACTCCGAAGATGCTGCGGGCGCACTATGTCTATTGGTTCATCGGCACGGATGTGACGACGCCAAGCAATGCCGTGCGTGTGTGGCTGAGCACCTGGGATAACATCGCCCGCAATGTGAATCACCGCTGGGCCTACGCGAGCGTGACGGCCTGGGTCACAGACAATCTGGAGACGCGTGAGTCGGGTCAGCGTGCGCGTGATTCTGAAGCCACGACGAAGCTGGTCTCCGAGCTGATCCGGGAGCTGGCACCGAGCTTTCAGAAGTCTCTGGCCGTCGATTCCGCTGCTTTGTAAGTTCTTTGTTCTCTGTTCACCGACGCATTGCAGGGAAGCCAGATTTTGGCGATTGTGGTTTTCTTTCTGATGAACGAGCGATTCGACCGAGACTCCGAACTGCTGATCGATGGGCTGCGGGGCATCGCGGCCCTGCTGGTGATGTTCACGCACTCGTTTGATCTGGCCGTGGCGGAGACTTACGGCTGGTCTTACGCGGAGAATCCCGAGGGCTGGCGCTGGGCGCGGGCCAGCATCGGCCATGGCGGATTCTGGGTGTGGTGCTTCTTCATGATTTCGGGTCTTTGCATCCACCGCAGCATCGCCCGAAGCATAGAAGAGGGCAGCTTTTCCTGGTGGCGCTACGCCGTGGCGAGGATCACGCGGATCTACCCGCTCTTTCTGATCGGGCTGGCACTGGCTGGCGCATCCTGGATGCTGCATGAAGAATTCGGCAATGGCTACAATCCAACACCCTGGCGGCAACTCGGGGCCAGTCTTCTGAGCCTGCATATCTTCACCGCGCCTTTTCCGGCCTTCGAGCCCTCCTGGAGCCTGAGCTGTGAGATGATCTACTATGCGATGTGGCCGACGGCGCTTCTGCTGAGTGGTGGGCGGGTCAACAGGGCGGCCTTTGCCGCACTCATCGCCGTCTTGATGGGGGTGACGGGCATCCTGGTGCTTTGGAAGGTGTTTCACCTCATGGAACACCGGGCTTCCGTGGATGGAGTCTGGACGATTTTGGTATTGTTCCCCGTGTGGATTTGCGGAGCCTGGATGGCAGGAAACTGGGCCAGTGTACGGCTGGCTGTTTCCAGGCGGAAATGGGTCGCCGCCATTGTTCTTTGTTTCGTTTCGGAGGGGCTTCTCGTGGTTCTGAAGTTCAAACAGTACCCGGGCTGGGCCGTTCATCTGGCGGGATGGAGCTCGATCCCGGGGCTGATGCTGCTCCTCACTGGTGCCGAGCATGTACGCTTGAGCGCCCGCCCATGGGCTGAGCCGGTCTGCCGCTGGCTGGGGCAGATGAGCTACCCATGCTACATCCTGCACATGCAGCTTCTTTTGCTGCTGGTTCATTTCATGGATCAGGCAGCCCCCGAAATCGTGCATCACTACCCCATCGCTCATGCTGCCATCGAGTTTAGCGTGGTGTTGGCAGTGCTCATCTTCGTGGGGCCGCGTTTGGAGCGCTTCTTCATGGCTTGGCGATCCCGTGTGCTCGCCAGCACCAGGGCATCCGTGCTGAAGGTGGCCTGAGTCGCGACGAGACATCTCGTCTTTTTCATCTCATGTGTGGTTTCATCGGCTGCTTCGCACCCTCGGGCCGGCCTCTGCCCTCGGATGGCACTTTGGAGGCGATGCTGCGCTCCATCCGCCATCGCGGGCCGGATGATGAAGGTTTCCATGCCGTGTCTTTCTCGCGAGGTGTCACGTCCGTGCATACTTCGGGTCAAACTTTGCCCCAGGGCGCGGACGGCGGCTTTGGCTTTGCACGGCTGAGCATCCAGGATCTCTCTGAAGCTGGGCATCAACCCATGGCCAGCCGTGATGGCAGCGTCGTGCTCGTCTTCAATGGCGAGATCTACAACGCAGGCGAACTGCGTGAACAATTGCGCGCCGAGGGTGCTGAGTTTCGCGGCCACTCGGACACGGAGGTAATCCTCCGCCTCTATGAACTTCATGGCTGGGACACGATGCTCGCTCGGATCGAGGGCATGTTCGCTATCGCCATCGCCGATGTGAAAGCGGGCACATTGCGGGTTGCCCGGGATCATTTCGGCATCAAGCCGATGTATCATACCCGGCTGGCGGATGGCACGCTGCTCATCGCTTCGGAGATCAAGGCCTTCCTCCAGCACCCCGGCTTCCGCGCCGAGATGGAAACGGCGCACTTGGCGGAGCAGCTCATGTTTCGCTACACGGCCTGGGACCGCACCCTGCTCCGTGGCGTGCAGCAGCTCCCGCCCGGCCATGAGATGTGCTGGCGAGCTGACAGCGGTGAGCTGACACTGCGCCGCTACTGGCACCTGCCCGATGCCTCCGATGAGGAGGGTAATGCTGATTCTGTGCGCGAAGCTCTCCGCCGCGCCGTCCAGAGCCAGCTCGTGAGCGATGTCCCACTCGGCACGCAGCTCAGCGGCGGCATCGACTCCTCCCTCATCACGCTCGATGCCGCACGCGCCAGCACGGACACCCGGCATAGTTTTTCCATCGTCTTCGATGATCCCGAAGTCAGCGAAGACGCCTGGATCACCGAGGCGGCACGCAAGGCGGGCGTCCACAGCCACCGCTACCTTTTCTCTCCGCAGCACTTCGCGGACGACTTTGCCCGTGTGACCTGGCATCTCGATGGCCCGCCTGGAAATCCGAACACTCTTGCCATCGACCTCCTCGCCCGTGAGGCGCGACAGACTGTGAAAGTCATGCTCACGGGAGAAGGCTGCGATGAACTCTTCGCCGGCTACAACCGCTTTTACTACACCGCCCTCCAGCAGCAGCACCCGGCGCTCTTCCGTCTCGGGGCCAAACTCGCCGGACAGTCTCGTGGGCGGCTCTGGCGGCTCTTCGGTCAGGCCAGCGAGAGCTTGGAGCGGCAGATGGTCACTGGCTCGGCTTATGGCGCGGCGGCACTCATCACAGAACTTCTGCCTGGCGCACGTGTCGAGGAGGCCATCGCACAGCGACTGGATCATCTCGCTGCCATTCCTGGCTCTGGATTGCGAAAGCAGATCCGCTACGAAGCCGAGACCTACCTGCCCGACCTCCTGCTTCGCCAGGACAAGATGACCATGGCACACGGCGTGGAATGCCGGGTGCCCTTCCTCGATCTTGGCGTGGCCAAAGCCGCCCGTGCCCTGCCGCTCAGTTCACTCGCCTGTCCCGTCTATGGGCCAAACGCCCGGATGCACGGCACGAAGCGGATCATCAAGCAGCTCGCCGTGAAGGAGTTTGGCCCCGCCTTTGCCTACCGGCGGAAACGCGGCTTCGATGTGCCCTTGGCTGCCTTTTTCCGCCAACCCGCAGTCGCGGAGCGGATGCAGGACGAATGGCTCCCTGGACTGAAGAAGCGGGGTATTCTCGATGGTCAGGCGGTCGAGCGGCTCTGGCATGAAGTCTCGTCAGGATCTACGGATGGGAAAGCCGAGGCTGAGGCTTTGTGGGTAGCCGTCGGCCTCGAAGTCTGGGCAGGCAAGGTTCTGTCTGCGGAAAGCAGAGTTTAGCTAAAATCGCTAAGGAAGCAGGTTTTTTTAAGTTCGGTTGCCTTAATGGGTGTTTTATAATAAAATTTAGTTCATGAAACTTTCTTGCCTCTTTCTTTGCTTGTCGATTGGGCTGCTAAGCATAAATGCCAGCGCCCAGACTGCAGCTATCAATGGCGTGGATCGTGACGGCTATGGCGGTGTTTATGAAATTTCCGGCGGTGTCTTCGATGGTGGCAATTATTGGTGGATGTGTGTCGAGCCCACCAGTGGCACCAATGGTGCGGGCAATGGACAAGGGTTGATTGCCGATGCTCTCAGTCTCTCCGATGCCTGGGACCAGCAGAACACCGAACGTCTCACCGACTATCAAAACAACGCCGCCTTCTACACCGCCCTCCCGAATCAGGTCCGCATCATGGAATATGTGCTGGATACCTATCTGCCCTGGAGCGAGGTGGGCGTTTCTGGCCGGTTCACAGAGCAGAGCAGCAACGCCGCAGGCTTTGGTGCCGACGATACTTTCTATAACGCTTTCTTCACCGTTCAGAATTTCCTGGCTGATGTCTATGGCACCCCTGGCAAAACGGACTTCACGGATATTGGCACTGCGGGCCTGAACCCATTCGTGTTCGAGCCAGGAAACGCGGCTGGTAACCTCCCAGCACTTGCTGCACGTCAGGTGCTCTTTGACTCCATCATCAATGATGTCGCCGCGAAGGCAGGCACGACCTTTTTTGACACCTATGCCGTTCAAGGCACCTACCTCGTCGCCAATTCCAATTTCTCGATCGCCAATAACACCGATCCCAACGCTCCTGACTACAACTGGCAGGATGCGCTCATCATTCTCTCGCCCGTCCCAGAGCCAAGTGGAGCCCTGTTGATCGCCTGCACCGGCCTCGTCGTCATGCTGCGCCGCTTCCGCAAGCTGGGCAAGGCGGCCCGCTGACCTCCGCGTTCCCGGCGGTCCCTGTCTTCAGGGCAAAGAAAGCCCGCTGAATGTCTCTCGAAGACAAACTCTACCCGCTGCTCCGGCTCTACGATGCCGCTCCGCAGCCGGTTAAATCCCTCGCCGGGCGCGCCTTCCGCAGCCTGCCCGCTGCATGGCGTTACGGCAGTGAGTATGCTCGTTTTCAAAAAGAAGCCGCCTTGGTCGAGACGTGGGATTTGGAGACGATCCGCCGCTATCAGGTCCAAGCACTGAGAGAGAGCCTCATCGCCGCCAGCAATGCCCCGCTTTACGCCCGCCGTTTCGCTAAAGCAGGGGTGAAGCCCGATCAGTTTGAATCCCTGGAGCAGCTCGCCGAATACCCTTTCCTCACCAAGCAGGATCTCCTCGAGCACCGTGAGGAGCTAGTGAACCCCGAGATCCATGCCAAACAGCGCCTCTACATCACCACCGGCGGCTCCAGCGGTGTGCCCGTCGGCTTTTACCTCCAGCGCGGCATCAGTCGGCCCAAGGAGCAGGCCTACCTCGAAGCTCAATGGTCACGCCGGGGCTACCGCGTCGGAGATCGCGTGGCCGTCATCCGGGGCGGTGTGACCTCCAACAAAGCCCGTGGCCGCATTAGCTCCTACGATGCCACTCGGGACTGGCTCATCCTCTCCTCCTACCACCTCACCGCCCAGCGCCTGCCCGAATACGTCGCCGCGCTGAATCGCTTCCGCCCGCAGCATCTGCACGCCTACCCCAGCGCCGCCCTTTTGCTCGCCCGTGGCTTGGAGCAAACCGGTCTGAAGCTCGACTTCCGCCTCACTTCCGTGCTCTGTGGTTCTGAAAAGCTCACCGCTGACTCGCAGGAGTATCTGGAGCGCATTCTCGGAACCCGCGTCTTCCATTGGTATGGACACAGCGAGCGCGTCGTGCTCGCCGGGCAGGGCCGCCAGTCAGACCACCTCCACTTTTGGCCCACCTATGGCTTCGTCGAGTTCGCCACGCCCGACGAAAACGGCCACCGCGAGATCATCGGCACCTCTTTTCACAATCACGCCATGCCACTCGTGCGCTACCGCACCGGCGACTACGCCCGCTTCTCCAACCAGCCCGAAAACGAGCTGCCCGGCATGACCGAGATCGCCGCCGTCGTCGGGCGCGACTACGAGTTTCTCGTCAGCGCCACAGGCCGCCAGATCTCCCTCACGGCCATCAACATGCACGACCGCATTTTTGACAGTCTTCTCGCCGTGCAGTTCGCCCAGGAAAAGCCCGGCGATGTCGAATTCCGCTACCAGCCCGGCCCCCAGTGGCAAAGCTCGCGCCTCGAACCCATCCGCACCGGATTGCTTCATAAGCTGGGCGACGACTTCACCCTCACCCTGAAGGAAGTCCCCGAAGTCGAAAAAACCGCCGCTGGGAAGCACAAGTGGCTGGTGACAAAGCTGAATCACTGACCTCTCCATTCATGCAACAACTCGCCCAATATCAGGACGGTCGTCTCGAACTCCAGGAGGTGCCTGCGCCGATGCCGCCGCCAGGGGGTATCCTTGTGCGGACGACGTGTTCGGTGATCTCGCCGGGGACTGAAAAGATGAAGGTGGAGCAGGCTCGGATGTCACTTTTGCAAAAGGCGAAAGCCCGCCCGGATCAGGTGAAGAAGGTGATCGACACTGCCCGCACGCTGGGCTGGAAGTCAGCTCTCGAAAAGGTCCGCAACCGACTCGAATCCCCCACACCACTCGGCTACTCGGCGGCGGGGGTCGTCGTCGCCGTTGATGAACTGAACACGCGCTTCCGAATTGGTGATCGTGTGGCATGTGGCGGTGCGGAGTGTGCCTTTCATGCGGAGATGATCGGCGTACCCGATCTGCTTGCAGTTCCGATTCCTGAAGGGGTGGAAGACTGGCAGGCGGCTTACACGACCCTCGCCTCGATCTCGATGGAAGGCGTCCGCCAATCCGGCGCTCGTCTTGGTGAGCGTGTGCTCGTCATGGGCCAAGGACTTGTTGGCCTGCTCGCCACGAGTTTGCTCAAAGCTTCCGGCGCTCGCGTGATGACTGTGGACTTCGTGGCGGCACGTTTGCAAACCTCTCTCGCCATGGGTGCCGAGCGTGTGGTGAATCCCTCGCAGTCGAAGCTCGAAGACGAAGTCCGTGCCTGGACAGAGGGTCACGGAGTCGATGCCGTGCTGCTCTGCGTCGGCGGCAAAGGTCGCGATGCTGCGGACAGCGCCATCGCCTGCCTGCGTGATCGCGGCGTCATGGTCATCGTGGGTATCTACGATGCCGAGCTGAGCTGGAAGACCGCCTACATGAAGGACATCCAGGTCCGCTACTCCCGCAGCTACGGCCCTGGTCGCTACGATCCGAGCTACGAATGGGGCGGCCACGACTACCCCATCGGCCACGTCCGCTGGACGGAGAACCGCAACTTCGAAGCCTGCCTACACCTCATGAAATCCGGCGCGCTGGATTTGAGGCCGGTAACGACGCGACGTGTGGCGTTTGGCGAGGTGCTCGCGGTTTATGATCATCTGGAGGCCGAGCTGGGGGTGGTGATAGAGTATCCGAATGACGAAGCTCGAATGACGAATGACGAAAAGCCCAAGCCTTCAGAAGTTTCGTCATTCGAACTTCGTCATTCGTCATTCACGCCGGCAGGCGTGCTGCATGTCATCGGCGCGGGCAACTTCGCCCGCACGATGTTGCTGCCTCATGTGAAGGGTCGGATCACCCTCGGCACCATCGTGAATGCCACCGGGCTCAGCTCGCGGCATGTGAAGGAAAAATTCGGCTTCGCGAATGCCGAGACGGATGCGGCGAAGGTCTTCGAAGGCAAAGACGGCGCCGTGATGATCGGCACACGGCATCACTTGCACGCGCCGCTCACCATCCGTGCTCTCGCTGCCAATCAGCATGTCTTCGTCGAAAAACCACTCTGCCTGACTCGGGATGAACTTGCTCAGATCGACTCCGCCATGAGCGAATCCAAGGGCAGCGTCATGGTCGGCTTCAATCGCCGTTTTGCGCCAGCCACCGTGGAGCTGAAAAAGATCCTGAGCGGCATCTCCGGGCCGAAGACACTCGCCTTCCACGTCTTCGCCGGACCTCTCGCGCCGGATCATTGGTATGCCAATCTGGAGGAAAGCGGCGGGCGCGTGCTCGGCGAGGCCTGCCACTTCTTCGACTTCGCCTGCCACCTGCTCGGCAAGCCTACCCGTGTCACCGCACAGACCGTGGGACGCAGTGCCTTCCCGGATTCCGTCACCGCGCAGATCGAGTTTGCCGATGGCTCGGCGGCACAGATCATCTATTCGGCGGAGGGCGACTTCGCCTTCCCGAAGGAAACCTTCCGCGTCTTTGCCAGCGGGCTCGTGGCGGAGTGCGTGAACTTCCAAGAGTTGGCGATCCATCGCCGCCGCAAGCGAGTGGTGACGAAGTTTGGCAGCAAAGGTCACGCAGAGGAAATGGCGGCTTGGCTGGCCTACTTGAAAGGTCAGAATGCCCACCCGTTGCCATATCCAGAGGCACGTCAGAGCATGGTGCTGACCTTTGCCGTGATGGAGAGTCTGCGCGAGGGACGCGGCTTCCTGATTTGAATGAACCTGTGAACGGGGCTTGAGCCTCGGCACGGGGGACGCTAGAAGAGGCGCTATGTCGCGTCTCGCTTGGTATGTCCATCGACTCCGGGCCATGAGCCCTGGAGAGGTGACGCACCGTTTTGGCGACTGGTGGCGGCAGCTCACGCAAAGTGGGTTCGTGCGACGTGTGGCGAAGTTCGACCCCGGTGCCGCCGATGACAAAGCAGCGCGTCTGCCTGATCTCGGGCTGGCTCCGGCAGCTCTGCGCACGCAGCTCGCAGCAGATGCGAAAAAGCTCCTGCTTGGCGAGTGGCAGCTCTTTGGCTGGAAGGCGGTGGAGGTCGGCGCACCACCGTGCTGGCACCGCGATCCAGCCTGCGGTGTCGTGATCGCCCACGACACGCCGACCTATCGGCTCGACTACCGCCGCCTGTCCGATGGCGCCGATGCACGGACCATCTGGGAGATCAATCGCTGGACGGAGATGACGCGGCTGGCCATGCATGGCTGGCTGAATGACGACGCCAACGCCATCCGCACTGCACAGCTCTGGCTGGAGGACTGGTGCGAGCGCAACCCACCCGGCATCGGCATCAACTGGACCAGCCCGCTGGAAGTGGCGCTGCGCCTGATCAACTTTACTTGGTTCGACGCGCTGGTGACTGCCTGGACCACGAACCAGACGGCGCGCGGCCATTCGCTGCGGGATCACCAGACGGCACTGCGCAGACGCATCGTGCCCGTTCACGCCGCGTGGGTTTGGCGGCATCGCTCCGCAGGTTCTTCAGCAAACAACCATTTATTGGGCGAACTCGCAGCGCTCGTCCTCGCCGTCTCACGCTGGCCCGCTTTGGAAAAGATCGCGTGCAGTGCCGAGACCGCGTGGGATTCCCTCGGGAAGGAAGTGCTGGCGCAGTTTGCCACAGATGGCGGTTCTCACGAGCAGGCGCTGCACTACCACGCCTTCGCCTTTGATCTCGCCTGGCAGGCCGCCCGCACAGTGGGCTGTCGCGCAGGAGCGGTGCATGATCGCCTGGCGCTGGCGGCGCGTTTTTACCTAGCGCTCGGCCACGGCACCGAGCCTTGGGATTTCGGCGATAGCGATGACGCTGTCGTCGTGCCGCTCACTCAAAGCAGCACTCATGCGGCTGAAGAGTGGCGTGCATGGTTGCTCGGTGATGAAGGCAGCCTCCGCTGGTGGCTTGGCCCGCCACCCATGGTCGCCATGAACACACCCACCGCCGGGCTGACAGTTCATGAGTGGCAGTTTTTTGCCACCTCTGGCTACGCTGCGCTGCGCTCGCACGGCTGGGTGGCGCGGCTGGATGCCTCCCCGCTCGGCTTTGGTCGCCTCGCAGCGCATGGTCATGGCGATGCGTTGCACGTCTCGGTCTGGGATGGCCCCCACGCTTTGCTTATCGATCCTGGCACCGGAGGTTATCACGGTCACGCTGCGCTGCGCGCGGAGCTCGCCGGATGGACTGCCCATAACGGTCCACAGCCGCATCCTGCTGGCTTCGAGACACCGCGCCGCATCGGCCCCTTCCTCCAGATCCAGCATCATCCGGTGCCAAAGCTTGTCGTCGAGGGCAGCACCGCCATGGCTCGATTCGAGCACGAGCGCCATTCCTTTCAACGTCAGGTTCGCCGTCAGGAGAACCACCTCGAAATCCGCGATACCGAAGACTATCGAAAGCCTTTTGCTGTCACATGGACTCTGCCTCCAGGGGCCGTCGTGAAACAAACTTCTTCAGGTGCCGAGAGCACCTTCGTCATCGCCCGTGCCGGGAAGCGCTGGCAGCTCACGTTACAAACCAGTGATGCCGACGTAACTCTCGATGAACGACGCGTCTCGCCCGCCTATGGCTGCATTGAGATGGCCAGAGTCATCTCCGTGCGGAATGTGCGCGCCGGTTTGGTGACGACAATCCAGCGTCTAGCCTGATCACCACACCCGTTTGCTGGCGATCTGCGCAAAGGCGAGACCCAGGGCCATGTTCAATTCATCCAGCGTTGCCTTTTCCAGCAGTGCATCCGACTTGGACTCGACTGGTTCGATCACTGTGCGCACCACCGGACGCATTGGGAGGCTTTCAAACACCGTTGGTCGTGCCTCAAAGAGGCAGGGTTTCGGAGGGGATGGAGTGCTCCTCTCCTCCTGTAGTCCTGAGAGCTGATCGAGCTCCTGGCGCACGCGCTCCAAAGTTTGCCGCAGCGCGACAAGCTGCTCTTTTGTCGGCAGCTTGTCATCACTCAGTTCAGGGACTTCGGGCAGTGGCGGAAAGTTCATTGCGTCGAAAATTAAAGGCAGAACCCAAGAATTTCAAAAAGATACTGAGGTAAAACACAAATTATTATAATTTCCATGTAACCAAAGCCGCAATCCCGACATTACCTATAGACAATCATATAAATCGTTCGCCTCCCGGCTTGCTTTCCCAAAAGGATCGGCGATTCTCACGAGCCTTTTTAAAATTACCCAGACATGAGCAAAGCCTCCGTTGAAGACATCAAACTCGCCTCCGCCGGACTCCGCGGTCAGCTTGGCGAGCTATTCGCTGACACCAGCACCCCAAACATCCCGGAGGACTCGAACATTCTCCTCAAGCACCACGGCTCCTACCAGCAGGACGACCGCGACGTGCGCGCCGAGCGCACCAAGGCCAAGCTCGAAAAAGCCTGGAGCTTCATGATCCGCAGCAAGATGCCCGGCGGCCGCATCTCCTCCGCGCAGTGGCTCATCCACGACGATCTTTGCACGAAAGCCTGCGGCAACATGCGCCTGACCAACCGCCAGGGCATCCAGCTCCACGGCGTGCTCAAAGGCGGCCTGAAAGAAGTCATCCACAATGTCTGCCAGAGCGGCCTCAGCACCATGGGTGCCTGCGGCGATGTCGTGCGCAACACCATGGGCCCCGCCGCGCCGATAAAAGACGCCGTCCATGCCGACACCCAGAAGCTCACGGAAGAGATCAGCCAGCGCTTCCTCTGGCGCTCCACTGCCTATGCCGACATCTGGCTCGACGGTGAAAAGATCGATCCCGAGTGGATCAAAGACCCCGAGGTCAATCCAGCCGTCCGTGAGGCCACCAAGGCTCCCGAAGGCGATGATCCCATCTACGGTAAAGTTTATCTGCCCCGCAAATTCAAGATCGGCGTCGCCATCCAGCCCTGCAACGACGCGGACATCTATTCCCAGGACGTCGGCCTCGTGCCACACGTCGTGAATGGCGAAGTCGAAGGCTACACCATCACCGTCGGTGGTGGCTTTGGCATGAGCCACGGTCAGCTCAGCACGCGTCCGTTCCTCGGCCAGCCGTTGCTTTACGCAAAGCGCACCAACGTGGTCGATGCCATCGAAGCCGTCGTCACCGCCCAGCGTGACCATGGCAACCGCACCGAGCGCAAAAACGCCCGTCTCAAATACACCGTGCAGACCATGGGTCTGGATGGCTTCCGCGCCGAAGTCGTGCGCCGCCTCCCTGGCATCGAGACCTTCCCGCCGAAGGAGCTCAGCTTCGACACCGTCGAGGACAACCTCGGCTGGCACGAGCAGGGTGACGGCAAGCTCTACTGCGCCGTCTTTGTCAGCATGGGCCGCATCGTGGACCGCGAAAACGGCCCGCAATACCGCGCCTGCTTCCGCGAGATCGCCGAGACGGTGAAATGCCCGATCATCGTCACGCCAAACACGAATCTCATCCTCGCCGACATCGATCCAGCCGACAAAGCCAAGGTCGATGCCATCCTCGCCAAGCACGGCGTCGTCCATTCAGATGGCATGACCCGTGCCCGCAAGGTCGCCCACGCCTGCGTCGCCCTGCCGACCTGCGGCCTGGCCCTCAGCGAGTCCGAGCGCGCCCTCCCTGGCTTCATGGACAAGATCGACGCCACGCTGCGCGAACTCGGTCTCGAAGACGAACCGATCCTCTTCCGCATGACCGGCTGCCCGAACGGCTGTGGCCGCCCTTACAACGCCGATTTCGGCTTCGTGGGACGCTCGCCAAACAAGTACGCCATGTTCGTCGGCGGCAGCATCCGTGGAAACCGCCTCGCCGGCCTCGAATACAAAAGTGTCCTCGGTGAAGATGTCCCCGTGAAAGTCCGCGAACTGCTCGAAGCCTTCAAAGCCGAGCGCAAAGAAGGCGAAATCTTCGCCGACTGGTTCGCCCGCGCCCGCACTCTCGGTGAGGCGCCTCAGCCCGAGCAATTCCACATCGAACTCGCCGAACGCGCCGCCAAGCTGGCCGGCGAAAAGGTGAGTGCTGCGGAATAATCGACCCTGCTTTCAGCCTGAAATCGCCGTTAAGAACTGACGACGATTTCAGGCGGCATTTCATTGGTTAAACGCCGCCTTTGCTCCGCGATCGGGCTCAATCTGGCCCAGCGGAAATGCCACAGAGTTCCGACCTTTGTCAGGCCGCTGACGGTCGATAGCAGTAGCAGCGGCCAGCCCGTACGAAGTCCCATCGCCACAGCAAAAACGACCGTCGAGATGTCTTTGAGCAGGAAGAACTGATGCATGCGGATCGACACCGCGCCCGTGCGCCCTGAACGTCGGATCAGCAGGATTTGGTGCGTGTAGCCCTGCGCCAGAATGACTGTCGCCACCACGATCAGCGCCTGTGAAAGACTGCGACACCACACCACAGCTTCAGCGTTGATCATCAGCAGGCTCGGCAGCCCAAAAAACACGCCCGTGCAAAGCGCAAAGTTCATCGTCGAAAGTCGATCGCGTCTGGCCCGCATGATCTCCCAAAGCACGGCCAGTGAGAGCAGTGATGCCGCCAATCTCGTCCACACGAGGTAGTGATTGAACCGCTCCAGGCAGGCACCGTAGAGGAAGAAGGAAAAGAAAGCCAGATAGCTGCTGACGAACTGGTTCAGAGACAGCACCGCCGTCGTTCCATCCTGAAGCCGCCCATCCAGCACCTGCTGTTTGCGATCCCAAACGACCCGCAACTGCTCCCACAATCCACCCAACGTCAGCAGGAAGATGACCGAATTGATGAAGCCGGCGAGGTGGTAGCTCATGTCTGTGACTTGCATTTGATGAGTCGCCACCAAGCCCCCAAAGCGACGAGGCAAAGCGACGTGCCCATCGCCCACGGACGCCAGTCATGCGATTTCGCAGGCTCCTGAAACACCGACTCCACCGCGTAGCCTGTGTCGTAAAGGTAGTCCGGCTCGCTCAGACTGAAAGGTACCTGAGTGCGCAGTTCGTCCTGTTCATACGTAGCCTCGATCGTGCCCAACGGACCGGTTTGCTCCCAAAGATCAAACCCCAGCCAAACATCCGCCAGCACCGGCGAGACCTCTTGCGTGAACGTGATGTCCACATACCGCACCAGATAATCCGCCTCTGCCACCCGCATCGCGCCATCGGCGGACGGCCACACGCATTCCAGCGGCTTCGCTGTGCCGAGCGAGGCCTTCTGCCCATTCACCTCGACCTGCACCTTCTGCCCGAGAAAGGCCAGCAACTTGGGCGTCGCTGCATCCAGTTCCGCCTTATCGATCTGCCGATCCCCATTCGCGTCCATGCTGCCGACGAAACGAATCAGCATCACCAGATTGAAGGTGAACCGCATCTCCACCCGCTGCCGCTCCAGCTTCACTCGCAGATAGCTGATGTCGGAAGGATGCGCCCGAGCCAAAGAGGTCATGAGCAGCAGCAGAAAACCAAGTCTGAAGGCAACCACGCGCATGATCTTGAGCTAAAAGGCAAACCCCACGGTGATGTGCAGCATTCCACTGCCTTCGCCTTCTTTGGCCGACAGGTTGTGCCCGTAGTCGATGCGAATCGGGCCAAAGGGCAGGTGATAACGCAACCCAGCGCCGACGGCGGTGCGGAAGTCGCCGCTGTAGCTGAAAGGACTGCTGTTGTTATCGCGACCGAGGCTGCCGATGTCGGTGAAGACGGCGAACTCGAGGTTGTTGTAGATTTCGTAACTGAACTCAGCGCTCGTGATCAAAGCCGACGTGCCACCGAGCGGCGTGCCGCCTTGCGTGAGTGGCCCGAGTTCGCGCTCGGCGAAGGCACGGACGCTGTTCGGGCCGCCATTGAAGACACGTGAATCAATGGGGATGTCCTCGGCGGCTGCGCCTTGGATATTCAGCAAAGCGGCACCGGCGGCGAAGCGGAACTTCTTCGTGATCGGCTGATACCACGCGCCGCGCAGATCGGTGCGCAGGTAGCTCACGCCGGAGCCCATGGCATCGAGTGTCGTCTCGATGCGCGCATTGAGAAACCATCCCTTCTTCGGTAGCACCGCGCTGTCGCGATGATCGAGCATGAAGTTCATGCCGACGAAGGCCAGCGTGTAGAGGTCCGGGCCGAGTTCTTCTTCCGTGAGCACCGTGGAATCGACTGTGTTGATCGAGAGACCGCCGAAGAGGCCATAACTAAAGGTGCGGCTCACGCGGCGGGCGAGTTCCACATTCAGGCTCGTGCCATAGCGCGCATACTCGAAGAGATCGAAGCTCTCCACCGCCAGCCTTGCCGTGGCGGCGTAGGTGGAGTTCATGAAAGCCGGATCTTTGATGCTCACGGAGCCGAGCGGCCCCGCCGTGCTCCAGCTCAGATCAGCCGCCAGCGTGTTGCCTGTGTCGTAGAGATTGGTGTTCTTCCACGTCACGCCAAACTGCGGTCCCAGGAAGGTGTCGAAGCCGAGTTCAAAGCCGAGCGTCTTCGGCTTCGTCTCTTCACCCGCGATGTGCAGATCAGCGACAGGTGCGTTCGCTTCATCGACACCACGTTTGATGTTCACCGGCAGCGGCTCGGCATCAGGCACCTTCACGGGGTCCACATCCAGCCGGGCAAACATGCTCGTGTCCAAAGCACGCCGGAACACGAGGTCGAGATTGTCCGCCGAGTAGTAGTGATTCTCCAACTCACGAAAGCCAGCCTTGATCACACGCTGCGAGCCTTTGCTGAAGCCCGCATTCGGCACCACCTGCCCCACGCGGTAGCGCGCGCCGGGTTTTAAAACGAGATCCACATCCACCGTACCGCCCTTCGTGCCGAGATCATACTTCGAGGTCGTCTCCGCATCGAGCCAGCCTGCCTCATGCGCGAGGCTGGTGAGCTGTGTCTCGATCTGCTGCACGCGCGCTTCATTAAAAGGTCCACCATTCACCGATGCGATGATCTCATGCGCGCGCTTCATCAACTCCGGCGGTGCGCCGCTGAAGCTCACCTGCCCGAACTCAAACTGCGGCCCCGCTTTGACCTCCAGCGTCAGATCGCGTCGCCCCTCGGGATCGAGGCCAGCAGCAGGCAGCAGCGTCGTCTCAGCATTCAAATAACCCTCCGCACGCAGTCGTCGCTGCACCAGTCCGGCACCCGTGTTCAGATCACCGCCGACCCATACGGGATTTTGTTTGTCCGCGCCGTCTTTCTCGATGCTCGGTCGCAGCAGGAACTTCCGCATCTCTTCCTGCGGCAGGATCGCGGTGTCACCTTTCCAAGTCACGCTGCCCACTCGCGTCTGCGGCCCGCTTTGCACCGTGAGCACGATGACGCTGCTCTTGATCTCCCAGCGCACCTCCGCCTCCGGCCAACCCTCGCGGATGTAATGCTGCCGCGTGAAGAAGGCCAGGTCGTCTGCCAGCGGCTCCGTGACAGCACTCGTGCCGGAGAGCGTGAGCTGGTCCTTCAGCATCGACTGCAATGTTTCCCACTGGGTTGGCTCGCCGCCCTGCACCTGCACGGTGACTGCGCCTTCACGCACCGATTGATCCGGCACCTGAGCAAAGGTGAGGCATGAGATCAAAAGGAGCGCCATGAGAGCGCGCCAGCGTCTTGGAGTGCGGCGGCTGTGACGCCGCTTTCCGGTGTCTCCCGTCGTTCGTAAACTCTCAGTGCCGTCGAAAGCGGTGTCGGCACCCCTTTGGGGTTCTGCCACCGCACTCCAGGACGCTGCCGCGACACTCCGATTACTGCGGAGGCAGCGGCGGGGGTATTTGCGGCGTGACATTCCCCGCCGTCTCGCCTTTGAAGCTGCCTTTGTCAATCTGGCCGAGCATGTCGATGAAGGCATCTTCGAGACGGCGCTCTTCGCGGTGGAAATCGGTGACGAGCAGGCCGTCGATGATCATGCGCTTCAGCGTGCCGGCGAGCACGGCTTCGTCTGTGGACTCGATGCGGAGTCGGGCACCGCGTTTCGTTTCATCCACCACCTTCACGAGTGGCGCGGTGAGTGCCCATTCTATGAGTTTGGCGGGCTCACCGGAGATCTGCACGTTCACGAGCGTCTCGGGCGTGGCACTCGTGCGGGTCATGCTCTCGGCATCGCCGTGATGCACGATGCGGCCTTTGTCGATGAATAGCAGCGTGTCGCACATCTCGCCGAGTTCGCTGAGGATGTGCGAGCTGATGAGGATGGTTTTTCCCTCATCGGCGAGGATGCGGATGAGGCTCTTCAGCTCCACGCGCGCCTTCGGGTCGAGACCTGCCGCAGGCTCGTCCATGATCAAAATCTGCGGGTCATGCAGCAGCGCGCGGCCCAGGCAGAGTCGCTGCGTCTGGCCTTTGGACATCTTGTTGCTCAGGCGATCCGCCAACGGTGTGAGATCGGTGAAGTCCATCACCTCCTGAATGCGCTGGAGCCGCTCCGCGCCTTTGTAGCCAAGCGCTCGCGCGTAGAAGTCGAGGTACTCCAGCACGGTCATGTGCTCGTAAGTGCCGAAGCTGTCCGGCATCCAGCCGAGCAGACGGCGCACCTTCGCGGGATAATGCACGACATTGTGTCCGCCGACCTTGGCGATGCCGCCGCTCGGATGATCGAGCGTGGCGAGGATGCGCATCGTCGTCGTTTTGCCCGCGCCATTCGCCCCGAC
Source organism: Prosthecobacter sp. (assembly GCF_044378005.1). Lineage (GTDB taxonomy): Bacteria > Verrucomicrobiota > Verrucomicrobiia > Verrucomicrobiales > Verrucomicrobiaceae > Prosthecobacter. The sequence goes on along the minus strand of NZ_JBILYB010000004.1, from coordinate 4,091 downwards.
AAAGCCGACGACGCTGCCGTGATTGATGCTGAAGGAGACACCATCCACCGCTCTCAGCGCGCCAAAGCTGCGCCGCAGATCCTCCACGACGATGGCAGGCTGGGAAGTATCGAGTTCGGCGGGTGAGGACATGGTGGAAGGGTAATGACGAATGACTAACTCCGAATGACGAAAGAAGGACGAAGGCGCGGCTTGGCCCCCTCTCCCCGGCAGTGGACATCGAATGCACCCAAGAATGAGTTCCGGGGAGAGGGTTGGGGTGAGGGGCTGACCTTTGTGCCGATGCGAGGCGGTGAGTTCCCCTCACCTAGCCTCTCCCCGCAACACACCTTCTCCGCGAATGACATTCCATCGCGGGGAGAGGGACCAGAGGGCTTGGAGGCCTTCGATGCGGGAGAGTGAGCGATGAGCATTTCGAACAATCTTCTTATGGCTGAAGAAGCGAACCAAACACGACCACGCGATCCTGCTGCCAGCGGATGGAAGGCAGTGTGTCGATGGCAAAGCCGGGCGCGGCTTTGGCGATGGCGAAGAAGGTGTTCCGGGCTGGTGTGCCGTTGATCAGGCCCATCAAGCGGCTGCGCGTGTGACCGCCGGAGAGTTTGATCGGGTCTTCGATAATACTGCGGAGCGTGCTGCTATCGGACTTGGTGAGCTTCACCTGCTGGCCTGTGGCGAGCGCACCTTTCGCGCGCCAGACACCGCCGTTGGCGTTCACATAAAAGAGGTCATCGATGCTGAACCCGAGCGCGGAGATGACTTCGGGCGCAGCGTCAGCAGCGAGTCCCGTTTTCATTTCCAATCGAGCACGCGAGGACACCACAGCGCGCAGGATTTGCCCCTGCTCGGCGCGGCTTTGGAAGTAATTGCCGCCACGCGCACTGCCTTCCTGGGAGAGCTGCGCGGGTTGGGAGTTGTTGTTGTTTTTCAGCTTCACCCAGGGCGTGTCTGGCAGCGCGAGTGGCTCGATGAGCGCGGGCTGCTTCACCTCGAATCCACCACCGAGCAGCACGCCGGTGCGGCTCACCTGCTCCTGCGTGACATAGGCCGCAGCTTCTTCCGGCTGGAGGTCGATGGCGATGAATCGCGCGCCCATGCCGCCCGTGCCGTCTTGAGTCAAAATGATGCCCACCATGAGCAAACTCGCGCCGACGGACAGCAGAGGTGTGGTGATGAACAAGCGATGCCGCCGCCCCGATGGCGCGAGCACGAAGAGATTCACAGGCCCGACGAGAATGCCGAAGACGACGAGGAACACCACGACCTGCCACGAGGCGAAGTTGCGCTCACCGAGGGCATTCAGCAGACTCCACATCGGGTTGCCGGGAGCGCTGCCGGTCGTCTTTCCGGCGTAGCTGCCGGTGATGTCCTGCTCGCGTGTCTTCACGCCGTAGTAGCGGCCGACGGTGACCCCTGCATCCAGTGACGTTCCAACCCATCGGATGAGTTTGATCACTCCGAGCGAGACTTCCTTTTGATCCGACTCGAAGCCCGCTGGCAAACCGAGTCCCGCGGGCGTGATGCCGGCCGCGGTGTAGATGTGGAGTTCACCAGATAAACGCACCCACTGCATCACCGCGAGCTGCTGCCCAGGCTTCAGCGACTGCCATTCGCTGCTGCTGATCATGAGGAAATCAAAGCCGCTGAGGCCACGCCAGTCTTCCGGTAGATCGGCAGGAGAAAAGGCACTGCCGAAGAAATTGCTGCTGCCACCTCCTCTTGAGCCAGATTTGGTTCGTCTTTCGATCTCGTCCTTCAGTTTCGAGTGATTTGCATCCGCCAGCCCTTTGCTGATGGCGATGGCGGGGAAGTCATCGGCTCGGTTGGCGTAGTCTTGGAAAGACTTCGTGCTCAGTCCCGGGACATCGACGGAGATATGAAGCTGATGACTGTTGTTCCCGTAGCCTCGGCTGCTGGCACCATAATTCACCGCGAGCGGCGCGAGGAAGGTGACCGACTGCGTGTTGTGAGCTGGCACCGCGAGCGCGAGACGACTGCGATGCTCGTTCTCCCGACGAAACTCCTGCGTCTTCGAGAGCATGGAAAAATCCCAGCGCATGTCGCCATCCGTCCCGTTCGTCGCCACGATGCGCAGCGGCGCGTAACCAGAAGGCGGCATCGGATCAAACACGCTGCGGATCTCCAGCGCGCGTGCGCCATCGCTCGTGAGATTGCCATTCGTGATGGTCTTCTGCGCCAGCGCTGATGAAGCTAGCAAGCAGAGCAGGAGCGTGATTTGAAAAGTCTCCCGATTCATGCCGCCTCCTTCAAAGTCTTCGGTGTCACCAGATTCTGCACCGGCACTTCGGTGAGGATCGCACGCACCACGCTGGCACTCGTGCGGCCGTCCATGCGGGCGGTGTAGTCCAGCAGCACACGATGATTCAGCACCGGCAGTGCCAGCGCCTGCACATCTTCAAAGCTCGCATTCGGCCTGCCATGCATCAGCGCACGCGCTTTCGCCGCCGAAGCAAGACTCAGTGCCGCACGCGGACTCGCACCGAAGCGCACACCCTCGGCTGCCTTTGACTGACCCGGATGCGTGGCATCGACGATGCGGGCGATGTAATCCGCGACGATCTCCGGCAGGTACACGCGCCGCGCCACGGCCTGGATATGCGCAAACTCCTCACGCGTCGTGATCGCAGGCACCTGCGGCTCCACGCCGAGTTCACGATGCGTGACGATCTTCGCCAGTGTCTCCGCGCTGTTGCGCAGCACCTCCAATTTGAAGAGGAAGCGGTCCACCTGCGCCTCAGGTAGCGGGTAGGTGCCTTCGAGTTCGATGGGGTTCTGCGTGGCGAGCACGAAGAACGGATCAGGCAGCGTGTGCGTCTGCCCGAGCACGGTCACGCGACGCTCCTGCATGGCTTCGAGCAGCGCCGACTGCGTCTTCGGCGAGGCGCGATTGATCTCATCCGCGAGCAGCAGATTCGTAAAGATCGGTCCCGGCTGGAAGACGAACTCGCGCCGCCCATCTACCTCCTGCAGCACGGGATTCCCGGTGATGTCACCTGGCAAAAGATCCGGGGTGAACTGCACCCGCCGCGTCGTGAGGTTCAGCGCCTTCGCCAGTCCCTTCACCAGCTCCGTCTTGCCCAACCCAGGCAGACCTTCCAGCAGCACATGCCCGCGTGCGATGACTCCGCACAGCGTCAGATCGATGAGTTCATTCTGCCCAAACAGCACCTCATTCAAAGCCTGCCGAAGCGCAGCAATGGGTTTCGAGGCGGAGACAAGCTCAGATTCAGTGGCAAACGCGTCAGCGGACATCGGCGCGGAGTTAAGCAGCGACAGGGCAGGCGAGTCGAGAGGAAAAGCAGCCACCACGATCTCTCCACAGGATTTACAAGATTGTCAGGATTAACAGGTCTGAAAAATCCTGTTGATCCTGTGAATCATTTTAATCCTGTAATTGAGGCCATGATGGGCGGTCGAGTGGCGCTTAGCCCCTGATCTCCAATCACCTCCGCAGGGCCAGCACCAGATCATTGTAGGCCTGCCGCATCACCTCCATATCCGCCGTCGTGGGCGGGTCATTGGTGAAAGGGTTGTCCAGGGTGCTCACGCTGTTCGCGATATTACTCGTCTGGCTCAGCGTGTTGAGCTGCGCGTTGTTCAGATCCACCTGCGTCACTTCGCCGTTCTGGCCCGCCGGGCCTGTGGCCCCATCGCTGCCGCGCGGGATGCCGAAGGTGAGGCGCACGTTCGTGCCATCGAAGTTCACGCCCACCGTCGCAGGCTCACCGGGATTCAGCGTGTTCACCGCATCCACGATGGCATTGGCAAAGGGCGGTCCCTGGGGGCCTTGGGCACCGTCGTTGCCATTGCTTCCCATGGCACCTTGTGCCCCGTCATTCCCACGCGGGAGGCTGAAGCTCAGGTGCAGCGTGCCGCCGCTCACGCTGACGGACACATTCGCGGGATCACCGGGATTCACCGTCGTCACACTGTCCACCTGCGCGGCGGTGATGGTGGCGATATTGTTGATGAGATTAAACAGCGCCTGGAACTGATCGCGGATCACCTGCGATTCGAGCGGCGAGTTGGGCAGTGGAAGGGTGGGATCGTAGGGCATGGTGGCTTGGGTG
>NZ_JBILYB010000065.1:0-31751 GCF_044378005.1 Prosthecobacter sp. | reverse complement strand
CTGCGCACACGACCGCGTGCGTCCCGTTTCAAAATCGTGATTTGGTTGTCCATAACGTGGGACATCCCTGACTCCCCACGCGCCCCGTTCCAACCGCGTTCCTATGGGCGTTACGGTGACGCTTACAGCTGATCATGCTCCAACTGGGCAAAGGCAGCTTCCTCAAAGCCATACAGTGCCTCTGTATCGGCGGATGATGGGAGGCCCGTCTCATCCTTCGGGGTGTAGTTCAGTATGAGGTAAACCTGAAACGGATAGTCTGAATGGCCTGGCGTGACGGCGGGCGTCTCGTTCTTCCGGAAATACCAAACGACCGGCGAATCAGGTTTCGTGAACTCCTTCAGAACCCAGCAGTCTTCAGTCTCGGGAGTGGCGCTCATTGGTTCGGCGAACAATTCAGATCATTCACAGATCGTGAGGTGTGTCCGCGGCTTTATCGCCCACGGATGGGTTGTCTGAGTACGGGTTTGGGCGCTCATGAGTGTCGGTTTACCTTCCCAGGCCGTAATGAGGCAATCAAAATGTGGGTTTTGTCAGGCAGAGCAGCGGAAATCTCATGGGTGACTCTTCCATAGCCCCTGGGCCAGGGTTGAAGAGGCGTCGTCCCCTCACCCTGGCCCTCTCCCCGGAACAAAACCCTGGAGGTCACGAGATGCGCCACCGGGGCGAGGGAGCCGGAACTCTGATCCCTCTCCCCGCTGCGGAGGTGTTTCGTCGTGACGTGTCCAAGCCAGGGCCAACGGCCTCACCCATACCAGCCTGGGCCATCGGCCCAGGGACACCGGCATCACGACCCAGATGAGACCGAGGGCTGAAAGCCCGACCCATGCACGCTGCACCTCAATCCCACACATACGCCTCGTCATACGTCACGCCATATTTGGTCAAGAATGCCCGAAACTCCTCCTCGAAGGTTCGTGTTCGGTGGTGCTCTTCCTGACCGTCGATGTAGGTGGTCAGCGCCATCAGATCCGAAGGACCGACGGAGAAGCAACCATAGCCTCGCTGCCAGGAAAAACCCGCCAGCCCTGCTTCCTGAGTCTTGAGCCACTTCGACGACGAGGTCTTCAGCGTCTCCACCAGTTCCGCGACGGTCAACGTCCGCGAAAGCCGGATCGCCAGATGCACGTGATCCGCCACGCCACCCACGCGGTAGGCCTCACAGCCCGCGTTCCGCGCCACCGTGGCGAGGTAGGCATGGAGCTTCGGGAGCACCGTCGGGCTGAGAAGGGGCGCGCGATCCTTCGTGCTGAAGATGACGTGGATGATGACGAGGCTCAGGGACTGCGGAATGGCGCTGCGAGCATAGGACGGGCTTTCAGCCCTCTGCCAGACAAATTCGCTCCTCACGCGCGTGTCCTGGGCCGTTGGCCCAGGCTGGTATGAGACGGGCGCTTTGGCCCTGAGAGCCTCACGGCGGTTGATGCCGCACGCCGCCCTGTTCCGGGACGGATGTCATCCCTGATACCGCGCTTCGCCCTTTTCCGAGACAGGCTGGGGCCAACGGCCTCACCCATACCAGCCTGGGCCATCGGCCCAGGGACGCAGCACGCCTCGTCGCCCGCCCACCCATACGCCTTGTCATACGTGACGTTGTCGTTGGTTCGGGTTGGGTTTCTCCACGGGCGGAGGGTCATCATGTCTCCCGCGTGTCGTGGCACCCATCCACTTGGCTGTGACCTATCACACGCGACTGCCTCCATCCGATACCTTCCCAACAAAAAAGCGGAGCGGCCCCAACCCAGGACCGCTCCGCCTACCTGTTACGACCACGCCGGGAACCACCCGGCAATACAACCTGTTACTTATACCTAATGTTCCGTGCTGGAGTCAGGGCCGGCGCGGAAATCTGTCCATCGGAGCTGCCCACAGCCTCCGGGAAAATGTTTGAGGGGCGCTTCATGAAGAGTTCGTCATTCGTGATTCGGATTTCGTCATTCCCCCTCATGCGCCGACCACCTTCGTCACCGTCGGTGAGGGGGCGGCCTCGCCGCCCGCATTTGCCGCCACCACATAGACGCTGATGGTGGTGCCAGGTGTCAGATCCTTGATCGTATAGTCCAGATCATCGTCGTTGATCAGGTGGCGGAAGTCCGCGTCCACACCGTCGATCTTGATGAAGATCCGGTAATACGAGGCACGGCGGCCAGCGGTCCATGACAGCGCCTCCCTGCCCGTGCCTGCCGACGACATCGTCAGGCTGCCTACCGCCTCCGGCGGATTGGGATGCGCCGGGATGTTCAGGCCAAAAGCCTCCCAGCGCGGATCATCCGCCGCCAGCAGGCCGCCGAGTTCCGCCGTCGTGCCGGACACCTCCAGAAAGAGCGCGCGCTGATCCGCATCCCGCAGATTCTTGCAGGTCTCCTGGTCCGTCTCCTTCGTGTTCACCAGGGTGAAGGCTGCCTGAAAGGTGGCCCCCAGCGCCAGCGCGGCCGCCGCTGTCACGGCCAGGGGCGGTCCGCTGGGCTGGGGGAGAGTGGCCTCATGGCCCGCATTGGCCGCGAGATAGGAGCGCATCGCCGCGAGCAGCGTTTGGCGCTCCCCGTGGTTTTCAGGCACGCGCAGGTTTTGGGTGAAGCCCGCCGCTCCCCAGCCCGCATTGTGCGTGCTGCCATGCACGTTTTTGAGCACATCCCGGTAGGCCGTGAGCAGCTTCTTCACGTCGGTGTCACTCAGCACCTTCAGCGCTGAGCGGGCATCGCGGGCCGCGTCCTCGCACATTTTAAAGACGAGCTGGCTGCCCTTGTTCGCATTGCTCCCCGGCGCAGCCGCAGGGTCGCCCTCCAGTTTCAGGATGGCCGCATTCAAAGTGGCATCCGTGTGATGATGCAGGCCGATGACCGCCTGCAACGCTGCCGCACCGCCGCGCTGGTCCTTGGCCAGCGCCAGCAGAGGTTTTAATGATCCGGGTGTTTCATTCATGGTGTTTCCTTTCTTCTTACCTGACGTAGCGCCGGTGACTGGCGCATCATTCAAATAACCGGGATCTCCCGGCTCAAGTACATAGGACGGGTCCGACCATCGGGCGTTCACGTCGCCCCATTTCGTTCCGTCATCCCAGCGGAGCCCCCTCATGGCGGCTCCCTCCTTCTCAGGGGAAAAGGCGGTTCCAGTGATCTCCGAGCCCTGAATCTGAGGCTCAGAGTCCGCCCCCGGAGACTCCCAGTGCGCGATCCGAGGCTCAGATTCCGCGCCTGGAGGCTCCCAGTGCCCGATCTGAGGCTCGGATTCCGCCCCCGGAGGCTCCCAGTGCGCGATCTGAGGCTCAGATTCCGTCCCCGGAGACTCCCAGTGCGCGATCCGAGGCTCCGTTGCTGGCAGAGTGAAGGCACTCGGCGGATCAGAAAAAGCCGAAGAGCCGCTTCGGCACCGGAGAGGTGGCATCTGGCACAACGAACTTCAGAACCCCCAGCCACCAGCCATGCCGCGCCCCTGCGGGTGGAGCGGCGTCCTGCCCGTGACATCGAGAGTTCCGTGAGGTTCATCCGCGTTGCCCTTCCCGCCGGGTTGGTGGCGGGAATTAATTGGATTTATATCATCACTCGTTCGCCGGGGTCGAGAAAAAATGTGAGGTGAGAGAGAAAATCACTGGTTAGCCCACCTCCGAAAAGGAAAGACCGCACTCCTCTGAAGCCTCGGAGAAGCGAAAGGCAATAGCCCACGGATTCATCCGTGGGGCAAGGCAGGCACGACGCTCCGAGAGACCGAGCCCCGGCAGGGACGAAAGAGCATTGCGGGAGGATCCGGATCACACTTCCCCGCCCGAATGCGCGATGGCGGGCGAAGATGCGGCATAAGGGACTGCGGTGTGTTCTTTCGTCCCTGCCGGGACTCTCAGCGATGCGCGGATCATGCCCGAGCCTACCCACGGATGAATCCGTGGGCTATTCCCTGCCGCCTCTCTGAGGCTCCAGAGCCAGCCAAGGATACAGGGTTGCCCTGACCTTGGATGAAAACCTTCAGACTGAAGGCAAACGGGACAATCCCCACATTTCACCCGTCCCAGCCGGACATCCCCCCACATTTCGTCTTGCGGGTCGTGAACCTCGGGGATTAAAACCTTTTCATGATTCTTTCGACCCATGCCTTAGCCATTCATTCCTCGGATCTAAAGCTGGTGGCAGCATTGGCAGGTCGATGAGTGAACCATCCTATCTCCCGTCGCTGCACGCATCCCATGAATCTTGTTGGTATCATCCCGTCGCGCTCAGTCTCGTGGCTTTCGGATTGACTTACATTTGGCTTCGTCAGCGCTCGCTCAAAATGCGCCTTGCTGCTGCCTGCGTTTTCGTCGTTCTGGCTGCGCCTTCTTTCCTGTTCACCTTTTATTACGCCCACCTTCTGCCGGAGCGCGTCTGGTTTTACACGCTCCGCTCGTGGCAGTGGAGTGATTTCCTCGTGCTATTCCTCGGCTGTGCTGGCGGCGCACTTGCCACGTTGCTGCGTCAGAGTTTGTTCAACCTGCCCTGGCTCGCCACGGTGGCCTTTGGGGTCGTCCCACATCTCAAGCCTCTGATTGGCCCCCTCCCTGATTCGGACTTTCAGGAGCGCTGGAAGGGCGATGCCTGCCTCCAGAGCACGCCATCCACCTGCGGTCCCGCCAGCGTCACCACCATTCTCCGGCACCTCGGAGTCGAGAGTTCTGAGCGTGCTACGGCGCGTGCGGCTTTCAGCTACTCAGGCGGCACGGAGGCGTGGTATCTGGCGCGCTACGTCCGCAGCAGAGGCTTGGTGCCACGCTTTGACTTCCAGCGGACCTTCACCCCGGCGGTTGGGTTTCCGGCTCTTGTGGGCGTCCGCCTTATCGGTTTCGGCCATTTTATCGCCGTGCTGGATATTCGAGATGACCAAGTGACGTTTGCCGACCCGTTGTATGGCGCTGAACGCCTCCCTCTCGCGCAATTCCTCAGCCGGTATCAATTTACCGGGTTCCACATGGTAGTTTCAAAAGGCGGGATGTCAGAAAGGTAAACCCTTCTGAAGCCTCGGAGAGGCGAAAGGCAATAGCCCACGGATTCATCCGTGGGGCAACACGGGCACGACGCTCAGAGAGACAGAGTCCCGGTAGGGACGAAAGAGCATCGCGGGAGGTGCCGGATCACACTTCCCCGCCCGAATGCGCGATGGCGGGCGAAGATGCGGCATGAGGTACTGCGGTGCCTTCTTTCGTCCCTGCCGGGACTCTTGACGATGGGGATATGTCGCCCCACCTACCCACGGATGAATCCGTGGGCTATTCCCTGCCGCCTCTCCGAGGCTGAGAAGCACCCTGCGGATGATCGGTGACACCATCCCCCTCGTGCGGCTATTACCTGCCGCTTCTCCGAGGCTCAGAAGCAAAACCTCCATTTCATTACTCGCGAAAAAACGATCATTTGAGAGCGTTCCACGAACCCTCATGACCTACCTCGAATTCAAGACCACCCTTCAGCGCCATCTTGAGCTTCATGCCGGTGGGGCGACTTGGAATGAACTGCGGGACACGTTGATGCTGCCTTATGAGCGCCCCTGCCCGGAATGGACGCGTCGGCTGGAAAAGGAGATCGGGCTGGTCCGGCGCAAGGGCAGCGGGCGGAGTCTTTGCTGGACGCTGCATCGACTTCAGCAAGCCGAAGAGCGGGCCTGAAACGACCTGCCGCTGAAAGCTCCATGCGCCTTCAGCTATCGAGACGCTGCGGAATGAATTCCGTGCTCACCCGCCCATCGCGCTTCACACACTCATCCATCATTCCACCCATCCAACAATCCCCGCCCCCGAGTTTCAAACTCGGGGCACCAGTGTACGAGTTGAAAACTCGTTCTACGCCCTCGCACTCACGGGGGTGTGGTGGCCGGCGTCGTCGCGGAAGAAGGACTCCATGCGCTCGCGCATGTCGGCGTAGAACTGGGCGGCCATTTCTTCGAGCATCTCGGCTTTGGCACCGACGCCTTGGGCGACGACGCGCTCGCGCTCGAGGCGGATCTTTTCCTGGAAGGTCTGCTCCAGCTCCATGAGGTGCTCCAGGAAGGCTTTCGCGGCACGGCTGCGGTCCACGCCTTCGATGAGGGCGCGCTCCAGCGGGCGGTTTTGCGTGATGTGGAGGAAGGGGCTGTCCACGAGCTGCTTCATGTAGCGATCGAAGCCTTTGATGAAGGCGAGACGCTCGCGGGAGAACTTCACTTCTTCGCAGTCGAGCAGGCAGTCGTAGGGGCCGGGCTTGGAGAAGAACTTCACGACGAGCGGGATGGTGTCCACGAGCATGAAGAGGAGGGAAAGCACGGCGTAGGCGATGAGGGCGAACTGGCCGCCCTCGGCGTCATTCTGAAAGAGGCTGTGCAGAGCTTTGGTCTGCGCCATGATGTCCCGACGTGGCTCGGCGCGGATCGCTGCGATGCGAGTTTCTTCATCACTGGCTAGGCGGGTGACTTCTTCATGGAGGCCTTTGAGCTGGAGGAGCAGGGCGTCGATCTGCGCTTTGAGCGTCTCGCGAATGGCGTTTTGCTGGCCGACGAAGGCATCTGCCTGCTGCTGCTGGACCTGACGGCGGAGGCCGTCGATGCGGTCCTTCTCGGCTTTGATCTTGAGGGCTTCCTCAGCGGCTTTGGAGTCGAGCGCGGCGTTCACGCCGTCTTCGGCGGCTTTGATTTCGGCGACTAGCACGACGCGGTTCTTCGTCATGGTGTCCAGGAGGCCGCTGAGGCGCGCTGACTCGGCGCGGCGCCAGGTGAGCTGGTCCTCCATGATGCTCTTGGCACGCGGTCCGAGGCCGATGATGCCGCTGCGCTGGCCATTGACCTCGCGCTCAAACTCGGTCTGCCACTGGTTCAGCTCTCCGGCGATCTTTTGGTAGTCGGTGCTGATCTTCGCCATCTCTTTGTCGAGGGTTTCGAGGCGCAGTTTCCCTGGCGCGACGGCTTCGGCGATCTTGGCGTCGCGCTCGGCCTTGGCTTTCTTCTCGTCGTCGGTGAGCGGCTTCTCGATGGGCTTGCCGTTCTCATCGAGGAACTTGGCGTTGAAGCTGGCATTCCAGGATTCGCGCTGCGTGGCGATCTCGGTCTCCAAGGTCTTCACGCGGACTTCGACGAGGGCCTTTTGTGCGACGGCTTCCTTGCGCACGGTGTCGATCTCGACCTCGCGCTCTTTTTCGATCACGGAGGTGATGGTGTCTTTAAAGAGAAGCAGGGTGAGCGGATGCGAGATGGTGATGCCCATGAGCGCGGCAACGACCATGCGCAGCCCGAACTGGGACATCTTGCGGAAGATGTTTTGATAAGCGCGGTAGGTGGCGAGGAGGGCGCGGTCCACCGTGAGGATGATGAAGGACCAGACGAGCGAGACGGTGCCGATGACGAACCAGTTGTCCGTCAGTGTGGAGATGGCGTAGGCGCAGGCGATGATCGCAAACGTGGATGGCACGAGCACGGTGGCACCGAAGGCGACGTATTTGCGTCGCTCCCAGGCCGGGCAGGCGTCGAGGTTATCGGAGCTGGCTCCAGCGAGCCAGAAGAAGACGCGTTCCAGACGGTCGAGGGTGCTCATGGTAAAGAAGGCGGGGGGAATAGCCTGCCCGTGAGAGTGTGGTTTTCCCGGTGTCTGTCAATCGCCTTGAACCGAGTAATGCATCCATGATGATGGCAGACTGAACACGCAAGCCTTCAATCGGCAGCATCTAGCGGAACTCTGCCCGTGATGCCGACTCGCGATGAATGACATCACGAGAGTCTATTATTCTTTTCGAATCAGCATGGGATGAAAGGCGCTCAAGTTTCACTACACTAGCGTCTCGGCCTGATGCCCACACAGAACGACGGAGGGCGACAGTTGGTGGATTGTTTCCCAAACCAGCCTGCCCTCTTCTTTACCAAACGCCTCTTAACCACCGACAGTCACCCTTTCCTTTTAACTTCACCCCTCCCCTGCCCCATGACCAACCTGCAACTCGCCATCCAGTTCTTTCTTCAGCTCGGCATCATTCTGATCGTGTGTCGCATCGTCGGCATCATCGCGGCACGTTTCGGGCAGCCGCAGGTCGTGGCGGAAATGATCGCCGGGGTGTGCATGGGGCCGTCGTTGCTGGGATTGTTTGTGCCTGAGTGGAGCGAGGCCTTGTTTCCGAAGGAGTCCATGAAAGTACTCTTCCCCGTCTCGCAGCTCGGGCTGGCGCTGTACATGTTTATCGTCGGTCTGGAGTTCCGCATGGATATCGTGAGGAAGCGCTTCGGCAGTTCGGTGGCGGTTTCTTTGGCGGGCATGGCGGCGCCGTTCGCGCTCGGTGCGGCGGTGGGCTGGTATTTCCATGAGCATACGGAGCTGTTTCCAAAAGCGACCTCGCTGAACAACGCGATGATCTTCATGGGTGCCTCCATGTGCATCACGGCCTTTCCCATGCTCGCGCGCATCATTCATTTCAAAGGGCTGGCGGGAACAACGATGGGCACCGTGGCCATCGGCGCGGGTGCCATTGATGACGCTGCCGCCTGGGGCATGCTGGCCGTGGTGCTGGCCAGCTTTAATGGCGACTTTTCCCATGCGGTGCTCAGCATCGGCGGCGGTGCTGGCTATGTGGCGCTCGCCCTGCTGGTCATCCGCCCCATCCTCGCGCGCTATGCCGCTGGCATCGAGGCACGTGGCAAGGTAAGCGACGGCGAATATGCCTTCTTCCTCTCCCTCATGTGCTTCGGTGCCTGGTGGACGGATTACATCGAGCTGCATGCCGTCTTCGGTGCCTTCATCATGGGTGCAGCCATGCCACGTGGTATCGTGAACCGCACGCTCATCGAGCGCACCCAGCCGCTCGCTGTGGCGCTGATCCTGCCACTGTTCTTCACCTACTCCGGTCTGAACACCCGTCTCGGCCTGCTAAATACCGGCTATCTGTGGCTGCTCTGCGGAGCTGTGCTGGCTGCAGCGATCCTGGGCAAAGGCGGAGCCTGCTGGGCCGCCGCCCGTGCCACAGGCATCTCGAACAAAGAAGCCATGGGCATCGGCGTACTGATGAACGCACGCGGCCTGATGGAGCTGATCATCATCAACATCGGCCTGCAAAAGGGCATCATCTCCGCCGAGATCTTTGCCATGCTCGCGATCATGGCCGTGATCACGACCTTGATGGCATCCCCCATCTTCGAGCGCCTGGTCGGCACCGGCACCTTCAAGGCCGAAGGCGAGCCTGAACCGGGAACGGAAATCTAAACTCAGGAAGAGGCGAGAGGGACGGTGAAAAACTTCCCTTGCATCCTCAGCGCCAGCGCCTTTGATCGGCGCTGTTCGTTTGCTCCCCCATGGCTTTAGAAATGCAGCGCCACCCCTGTGGCATCATCTACACCACGCAATTCGCCGACTACCTGCACAGCAGGCAGCAGGCGGAGGAGAGCCGGCATCCAGGCGAGTTGTTGTCACTGGAGTATGTGCATTGTTCCGAGGGGGAAAAGGCAGGCTCCTCCTGGCTCCGCCTCGACTGGACCTCCCTCATCACCGTGCCGTCCGTGCAAAAAGTCGAGATCGGTCAGACGCCTGTCTCCATTCACCGTCAAAGCCTGCGTGGGCTGAAGAATCGCCTGCTGCATTGTGTGAACGGCGAAGTTCTCGTGAAACAGTGAGGCATGAATCGGCGGCAAAGAACCGCCTTGAGTGTTGAGACTCTGATCGGCTGCGTCTATTCTGCCCGCCCCAACCACCGACCGCGCAGTGCTTTTCAGCCAGAACATCGACCCCAACCAGGCCGGCAAACCGAAGCCGTTCATCCTGCTGCGTCCCATCATCACCGCCTGGCAGTGGCTTGTGCCCCCCACGCAGGCGCATCGCGACCGCCAGTCCACCACAGCGCGCATCGTCGCCATCAGCAGCCTCATTGCCGTCTGCGGCACGGTCATCGTGCTGGGTTTCATCTATGCCAAACCCATCCAGGACAAATACCAGGACTGGCAGGCCGAAAAGCTCTACGAGGAGGCGCTCGAACACACCAACGACAAAAACTACAAGGCCGGCTGGGACAAGGTGAGGAAGGCCATTCAGATCGCCCCGGATAACATCAATGCCATTCGTCTCAGTGCCGAATACCTCACCGCACTCAAGCAGCCGGAGTCACTGTATTTCCTCGATCAACTGGACAGACGCGGCGTCACCAAAGAGAGCGACCGCGTCCTGCGTGTGCGCGCCCTGATGACTCTGCAAAGACCCAAGGAGGCATCTGAACTTCTCGAAGAAATGCTCAACAAACAGATGCCCACAGAGACGCTCATGAAGCTCGCCGAGCAAGTCTGGGGCAAGAGTGAGAAGGACGCCATGCTCACCAAGTCCATGAGCAACTACGCCGCCAAGCATCCCGATGATCGCGAGCACGCTTTGCGCCTCTCCCGCGTCCAGATCGCCTCCCAGAAGCCGCTCGAAGTCAACAAAGGTCTCCGCCGTGCCTGGGCAGTCGCCGAAAGCGAAGATGATCTGAGTCTGAAGGCTCTCGAACTTATCGACACAGCCTCCGATCTGCCGCCGGACGAGTCCATGAAGCTCATCCAGCGGCTCCGCAATCATCCGAAAGCGGGCGGCTGGCATCTCGTCTCGGCCTTGCGCCGTCAGGTGAAAATCGACCCGTTGCGTCGTGATGCGCTGATCCTTGAAGCCGTCACACTCGCCAACGGACGCTCACGTGAAGAGCTTGTGCCGCTCTTCCGCTGGCTCATCGAACCTCCTCAAAATGAGTATCTCAAAGCACTGTCCCTCGTCACCGAAGACGAAGCCGTCGCCTACCAGCCTCTCCTGGAAAACTATCTGACCGCACTCACCGCATTGCGTCGGTATTCAGATCTCGAGAGGTTGGTCGGCGACAAACGAGTTGCCGCCATCCTCAATCAGACCCTCCTTGCTTTCTACCGGGCCCACCTCGCCTACGTAACGAATAAAACCCCCGAGGAAACACGTGCAGCCCTGATCAGCGCCAAGAATGCCTCCGACATCGAAAGCCGCGCCGATCTGCTTCAACGCATCGCCACCTACGCTGAAGAACGCGGGCACTTCGACATCGCTGAAGAAGCCTTTCGTTCTGTGGCGATGAATCCTGAGCATGAACGCATCGGATTTGACGGACTCATCCGCATGACCAAGAGCAACGGCAACACGGAAGGGCTGCTTGCCTCGGCTGGTGAGGCAGTCCGCCGCTGGCCTGATGACAGCCGTTATCAGGAAGACTTTCTTTATGCCAATCTGCTCACTGGGCGCGATGTCGAACTCGCACTCTTCCAGGTCCAGAAGTTGCATGAACTCCAACCCAAGGATTACCAGCGCCAACTCTTCGTCGCCCTCGCCCACTGGCGGATGCGCGACATGAATGCCGCCACTCATTTTCTCAATGGCATGGATTTGAGCAACAATCACCTCACACCGGGCCAGCAGGCCGTCTATGCCGCCATCGCTCGTGACAGCATTGCTGAGAATGCCGTCGATGTCGCCAGACATGTGCTCCGGGACATCGATCCCACCGCACGCATGCTGCCGGAAGAACGACTCTGCTTTGCCAAGGCGGCTCGTTGATCACCTTCCTCTTGCAGAGGCGCGGGCACACTCACATCGTCAGCCGATGTCTGATCTCCTCCCCGATGAGCCCCCGATGATCCTGAATCTCGACGAGCACTACATGCGCGAAGCCCTGCGCATGGCGCGCAAAGCCGCGCGACTCGACGAGGTCCCCATCGGT
Source organism: Prosthecobacter sp. (assembly GCF_044378005.1). Taxonomy (GTDB): domain Bacteria; phylum Verrucomicrobiota; class Verrucomicrobiia; order Verrucomicrobiales; family Verrucomicrobiaceae; genus Prosthecobacter. The sequence continues at coordinate 20,082 of NZ_JBILYB010000065.1, read as the reverse complement.
GCCGTCATCGTGCATGAAGGCCGCGTGATCGGACGAGCCTGGAATCAGGTGGAAACGCTCAAAGATGCCACCGCTCACGCCGAGATGCTCGCACTGACTCAGGCCGAGAGCGCTCTGGATGACTGGCGACTCGCGGAATGTGATCTCTACGTGACCAAAGAGCCCTGCCCGATGTGCGCGGGTGCCATCGTCCACTGTCGCGTGAGGCGCGTCATCTTCGGCTGCCCCGATGCCAAAGGCGGTGCCGCCGGTGGCTTCTGGAATCTGCTGCAAGCACCCAACCTCAACCACCGCTGCGAAATCAGTTCCGGAGTACTCGGCGACGAATGCGTGAGCGTGCTCAAAGAGTTTTTCGCCGAAGCCCGCCGTCGCAAAGCCGATGGCATCGCTCACAAAAAAGGAGCTGGAGTCAGCGGTGAATCTTCGGTGCCGCTCTTCGACGGACCTTGATTCGCAGGCACAAAAAAGCGAGCACCGGAAATCCGATGCCCGCTTGAATATCATTGGGTTTTATGAGGCAAGCACTGGCTCTTCACCCGACTCGCCCTCACTGGCAGGCTCGACCTCCTCACTGATGATCATCTCCGGCGGTGTGGTGTCGCGGTGATGACCTTCATCGGCAGCGGCTTCGGCTTCGAGGCGCAGTTCTTCCTGCTTCGATGGCTTCAGGTCGGCGCTCGTCATGCGCACGCCGACGGGCTTGCTGATGCCGAACTCCTGCATCGTCACGCCATAGATCACATCCGCGCGGCCCATGGTACGCTTGTTGTGGGTGACGATGATGAACTGTGAGTTGTCGATGAAATTGTCCAGCATCTTGAGGAAGCGGGAGATGTTCGATTCATCGAGAGGAGCATCAAGCTCATCGAGAACGCAGAACGGACTCGGCTTCACCTGGAAGATGGAGAAGAGCAGCGCCACCGCGGTCATGCTGCGCTCGCCACCAGAAAGCAGGGTGATGGTTTGCAGCTTCTTGCCCGGCGGCTTGGCGATGATGTCGATGCCAGACTCGAGCGGATCGCCTTCGTCGATGAGCATGAGGTCGGCTTTTGCGGTGGGGCCGAAGAGCTCGACGAAGTTCTTTTGGAAGTTGAGACGCACCTGATTGAAGGTCTCGGAGAACATGGTCTTCGTGGTCTCGTTGATCTTCGCGATGACTTCCAGCAGCTCTTCCTTCGAGCGGACGAGGTCGTTGTACTGAGTGTCGAGGAAGTTGTGCCGCTCTTCGAGCTCTTCGAACTCCTGAATGGCATCCAAATTCACCGGACCGATGCTTTCGAGCCTTTGACGTAGATCACCGACGATGCTCGTGACGAAGTCCCAATCGGGTTGGCCTTCTTCACCCGGGATGGTGATGTCATCGACGTCGATTTCTTCATCGTCAGCATTGATGGTGACGGGTTGGTCAGACGAGTCGGACTGGTCAGACGTTTCTGACGATTCTGGAGCTACCACCTCAGCCTTCTTGCCACGACTACGGTTCCGCTTCTGCTCATCAATAGTGAGCATGAGCGCATGGTAGTCGGGCTCAAAGGCGCTGATGTGGAAGTTGTAGCGCTCCTGCACTTGGCTGATGAGATTTTCGAGACGCAGATCCACACGCGTGAGCTGCACTTCGATACGGTTGCGGCTCTCGCTCAAACCCTGCGCTTGCTGACGAAGATTCACGAGCTGGCTTTCGAGGGCATTCACACGCTCAAAGGCAGCGGCGCGCTCTTCGGTGCGACCTTGCAGATGCTCTTCGATGCTGGCGATGGCGCCGCGCTGGGACTCGACCTGCTCCTGGAAGCGGGCGTTTTCCGCCATGCTCTGCTCGATGCGACCACGCCATGCGGCGATCTCGTTTTCGAAGCGGTGGATGCTGGCCTGCAACTCATGCAAACGGCTGGCCATCGGCGCTTTTTGACGCTCGATGGAATGCAGTGAGTTCTGCTCCAGAGCGAGCGCGCTGCGGAGTTCGTTGAGGCGCTCGGAGGATTCGAGTTCGCGGCGGAGGAAGGCCTCCATCTCGACTTCGAGTTGCTGCTCGTGCTCGCGTGCTCCGTCGAGCTGCTCGCGGGTGACTTTCGCCTCTTCCTGCTGCCATTGGATCTGCGCCTCGGCGGCCTGCATTCGGCTGGAGATCTGGTTTTGGTCCCACTCGACGCTTTCGAGTTTCGTCACGGCTTGTTGAAGCGCGCGCTGCACCACAGTGACCTGACCGGTGAGCTGGGAATACTCTTCGCGAGTGCGTTGGGATTGCTCGCGCAGAGTCACTTCCTCACGCTGCATGTCTTCAAACTGCACGCGCAGTTGCTCGGCAGCGTCTTCTTTTTCGAGGAGCTGGTATTCGAGACCTTCGAGCTCGGCCTTGAGCGTGCGCACCTCGGCCTCGCGGCGCAATGTGGACGCGCCTTCTTCCTTCGTGGCACCACCGTGGATCATGCCGTCGGCAGCGACGAATTCGCCCTTCATTGTAGCGATGGCGATGTCACGCATCGTGCGCTTCATGCGCAGCGCTGTGTGCAGATCTTCGACGATGAGCACGTTGCCGAGCAGGCGGTCGGTGATGTCTTGCACGCCGGGTTTGGCGCGCACCTTTTCAATCGCCCACGCGATGCCGCCCTCGGGCACGAACTGGCGATCCGGCAGCGGACGCATGGTGGCAAAGTCCGTCGGCAGCAGGGCCGCTTTGCCGAGCTTTTGGTCCGCGAGACGGTCGAGGATCTGGCCGGCGAGTTCGCTGTCTGTCAGCAGCACCGCTTGCAAATGGTCGCGAAGCGCCGCTTCGATGGCGGTGATGAATTGAGGCTCGACTTCGATGGATGAGGCGAGGATGCCACGCACGCCGACGGAGAAGACTTCGGGGTTGTCGATGCCCTTGAGCACTTGCTGCGTGCCTTCGGCGAGGCCTTCGCCTTTTTGCAGGAGCTGCTCGATGATCTCCATGCGACTACGGCGCTGGGTGACGCTGCGTTGGAGGGCGTTCAGCTCCTCCATGAGAGCGTCGCGCTGGCGGCGTTTTTCGATGATGTCGCGGGCGCAAGTCTTGGCGCGCTCTTCGAGGTCGTTGCGAGTCTGCTCCAGCTCCGCGATCATCTGCTGGAGGTGGTCAAACTCGACTTGGCTGGATGCCTTCGCATGGGCAGCGTTTTGCAGATCGTGGGCCAGTGTTTCGTGGCGCTGGCGATCATTGCTGATCTGATTCGTCAGACTTTGCGCGCGGGATTCAGCTCCAGCGATCTGGCCTTCGAACTGACGGATCATCTCACGCACAGCGCGGCGATCTTCATCAAGACGGCTGCGATCAGGCACGATGCTATTATGCACGGTTAGGTGCTCATTGAGAGCCATCTGGCGTGTCTCGATGGTCGCGCGTAGAAGGTCCATCTGCTCGTCTGCCGTGAGGAGATCGCGGCGCTGCTGATCGAGTGTCTCACGTCCGATCTCAATCTGCTCTTCGTTCTGACGGATTCGGTGGATCAACTCCTCGTTGCGCTCATTATTGAAACCGATACGGCCTTCCGCGCTCTGCACCTGACTGCGGAACTCGCTGATCTGGCCGCGCAGTTGGTTGATCTGAGATTCGATGCTGTGGTAGGCCTCACGCGTTTCGAGCGCCTCGTGCTCGGCAGTTTGCAGTCGTGCCTGCACTTGATCGAGCTGCTCGGTCATCATGCGCACATGGTTGTCAGACTCGGCCTTTTCGGCGCTGTAGTCGGTGTAATGCTTGTGCGCGAGATGGGTGTCCAGCATCCGCGCATCATCGAGCAGGACTTGATAGCGCTTCGCCTTGGCGGCCTGCCTTTGCAGCGAGCCCATCTGGCGCTTCACTTCGGCGATGACGTCCTGCACGCGCAGGAGGTTGGCTTCCGTGTATTCGAGTTTGCGCAGAGCTTCGCGCTTCTGGCCTTTGAACTTGGTGATGCCCGCCGCTTCTTCGAAAACAGTGCGGCGATCTTCAGGCTTCGAGCTGAGCAGGAGATCGATCTGGCCCTGAGCCATGATCGAGTAGGCGGAGCGCCCGATGCCTGTGCCGGAGAAGAGATCGTGGATATCTTTGAGACGGCAGACGGTGTTGTTCAGCCGATACTCGCTGCGTCCATCGCGGAACACGCGGCGGCAGATGGCGACTTCGTTGTAGTCCACATTCAGTGCATGCTCGCAGTCCGCCATGACGAGCACGACCTCCGCCATACCGACGGGCTTGCGCTTGTCCGTGCCATTGAAAATGACGTCTGCCATTTCCTCACCGCGCAGCGCTTTGGCCGAAGTCTCGCCGAGCACCCAGCGGATGGCATCGACGACATTCGACTTGCCGCAGCCATTCGGCCCGACGATGCCGGTCACGCCTTTGTGGAATTCGAAGTTCGTCTTGTCGGCGAAGGACTTGAAGCCGTGGATGGTGAGGGTTTTGAGATACATAGCGGCAGGAAAGATTGAAGCCGATCATGAAACGCTATCCGCCTGAACCCCGGCAAGCGAGAAGGCTATTTTTTACCCTATCTTGGGGTTGGTTAAGATGTCCGAAACAAGATGTGGGATTTTTCAAACCCCGCCTCGTGTGAATAAAGAGCGGGGCTGTGAACAAGGAGGCTAGGCACCGAGCTGACGTGCCCACTCAATGGCTCGCAGCATCCCAGTGGCTTTATTGACCGTCTCCTGATACTCGGAAGCAGGATCGGAGTCGGCGACGACGCCCGCGCCAGCTTGCACATAGGCTTTGCCGTCTTTCACCACACAGGTGCGCAAAGCGATGCAGGAGTCGAGATTGCCATCGAAGCCGTAGTAGCCCACGGCTCCGGCATAGGCACAGCGCTTGCTCTTTTCCACCTCGTTGATGATGGACATGGCACGCACCTTCGGGCTGCCGCTGACGGTCCCGGCGGGGAAGGTGGCGCGCATGACGTCGTAGGCGTTTTTGTCGGCGTTGAGCTGGCCTTCGACGTTGCTGACGATGTGCATGACGTGGCTGTAGCGCTCGATGATCATGAGGTCGGTGACTTTCACGGTGCCGTATTCGGCGACGCGGCCGACATCGTTGCGGGCGAGATCGACGAGCATGATGTGCTCCGCGCGTTCCTTCGGATCGGCGAGCAGTTCGGCAGCGAGAGCATCGTCCTCGGCCTTCGTTTTGCCTCTCCAGCGCGTGCCGGCGATGGGGCGGATCTCGATCTTGCCGTCGAGGCATTTCACATGCACCTCGGGCGAGCTGCCGACGAGCGAGAAGCCGCCCGGCAGGTCCATGCTAAACATGTAGGGCGAAGGATTCACATGCCGCAGCGCGCGAAAGAGGTCGATGGTGGTGCCGGTGTAGTCGGTCTCGAAGCGCTGCGATGGCACGCCCTGGAAGATGTCACCTGCGCCGATGTACTCCTTCATCTTGGTGACCATGCCTTCGTATTCGGCGCGCGTGGTGTTGCTGACCGGCGGCGGAAGCTGGTCGTTCTTCACCGGGGCGAAGGTTTGCAAAGGCTTCACGGCGAGTGGCTGCGAGAGCTTCGTGATGAGCGTCTCGATCTGCGCTTTCGCCCAGTCGTAGGCGGCTTCCAGCGTGGCGTGCTCGTCCGTGTGGACGTTGGCCACCAGCATGAGACGGCGGGTGCGGTGGTCGAAGATGAGGACGGTGTCCGTGACCATGAAAACCATGTCCGGCAGTCCGAGTTCATCCTTCGGCGGCGCGGGGAGGGTCGGCTCGAAGAAGCGGACCATGTCGTAGGCCAGGTAGCCGACGGCACCGCCATGGAAGACGGGGATGTGCGCCACTTCGGCGGGCTTGTAGGGCAGCATGATCTGGCGCAGCTCTTCCAGCGGGTCGGTCGTGGTGGTGAATCGGCGTGTCTTGCCGCGCTCTTCGACTTCGATCTCTTTGCCACGAGCGGTGAAGATGAGACGCGGAGAACTGCCGAGCAGGGAGTAGCGGCCCGAGTGCTGGGTCAGCTCGGCGGATTCTAAAAGGAAGGCGCAGCGGCCGTCGTGGATTTTTTGGAAGGCGGACAGCGGCGTCTCGTAATCAGCGGCCAGTTCCGCCATCACCGGGACGAGGTTTCCCGTGGCCGCGAGCTTGCGGAAGGCATCAAAATCAGGCTGGAGATGGAGCTGGGGCATGGCGGGAGCGGGCGGAAAGGAGCGCGGAGATTGGATGCGAATGCCTGTGCGGGCAAGTTGCCGTGTGCGGTCTGTTGAACCTCCCGGTTGACGCCTTGCCGATACTCTTCAAAAGCAGAGTCTCCATGTCTGACCGCGCCGTTTTCCGCACCATCCCTGTCCGCGAACTCCTTGCTGACCAGCTTCTCGATCTCTCGAAGAAGATGAAGCTCTCGCTCTCCAAAGCCGACATGCTGGTCGTGCAGCAGATCTTCAATGACGAAGGCCGCGACCCGACAGATGTCGAGCTGGAGGTCATCGCCCAGACCTGGTCAGAGCACTGCAAGCACCGCATTTTTAATGCGAAGATCTATCACACGCTCAATGGCGAGCAGGAAGTGGTGGACAGCCTTTTCAAGACCTACATCCGCGCCGTCACGGAGAAGATCATGGCCGACAAGCCCGACTTCGTGCTCAGCGCCTTCGTCGATAACGCGGGCTTCGTTAAGCTCGATGACGACAAGGCCGTGTGCCTCAAAGTCGAAACGCACAATCACCCCAGCGCCATCGAACCCTACGCCGGAGCCAATACCGGCCTCGGCGGCGTGATCCGCGACATCCTCGGCGCAGGCAAAGGCTCCAAGCCCGTCGCCTCCATCGACGTCTTCTGCTTCGGCCCACCGGACACCAAGCAGGAAGATCTGAAGGCCAAAGACGTGATCCATCCGCTCGGCATCATGCGTGGCGTGGTCCGTGGCGTGCGTGATTACGGCAACCGCATGGGCATTCCCACGGTGAATGGCGCGATCCAGTTCGACGACACCTTCATTTACAATCCCCTCGTCTTCTGCGGCACCGCCGGGATCATCCCGATCAAGGACATCGCCAAGGAAGTGAAGCCTGGCCAGCTCCTCATCGCGGCGGGCGGTCGCACGGGCAAAGACGGCCTCAAAGGTGCGACTTTCTCCTCCGCCGAACTCACCACCGACTCCCACGAAGAAGACCAGACCGCCGTCCAGATCGGCAATCCCATCGAGGAAAAGAAGGTCGCCGACTTCGTGCTCGCCGCTCGTGAGGCAGGCTTGATCGAATTCATCACCGACTGCGGCGCGGGCGGCTTCTCCAGCGCGGCTGGCGAGATGCTCAGCGAGGTCGGCGGCGAGGTTTATCTCCACCATTGCCCGCTGAAAGAGCCCGGCCTGGAAAGTTGGCAGGTCTTCATCTCCGAGTCTCAGGAGCGCATGGTCATGTCCATCGATGAGCACAATCTCCCAGCGCTCCAAGCCATCGCCGACAAGTGGCAGAGCGAGATCTTTGTGCTCGCCAAAGCCGATGGCAACAAGCGCCTCCGCGTCTTCCATTACGACAGCATCGTCTGCGATCTGCCTGTCGATAAACTCCACGGCGCGCCACGTCGCGAGATGCGCGCCCACTGGCGTCAACCTGCCGCCATCGCGCCGAAGGTCGCCGTTCGTCCGGAATCCTGGACGCAGGTGCTCAAGACCTTGCTCGCCGACTTCGCCATCGTTTCGCGTGAGCCAATCATCCGCGAGTACGACCACGAAGTGCAGGGCAACACGGTGCTAAAACCTCTCGCCGGTGCGACGGGCGATGCTCCACAAGATGGCAGCGTCATCAAGGTCGATGGCTCGAAGCAACTCGTCGCTCTCGCCTGTGCCTTGCTCCCTGAGTGGGGCAAAAACGATCCGCACTCCATGGGCCGCGCCTGTGTCGATGAGTGTGTGCGTCAGCTCGTCGCCATGGGAGCCAACCCGCAGCGCATCGCCATCCTCGACAACTTCTGCATGGGCAATCCCGACGCTGAGAAGGAACTCGGAGCCCTCGTGGAATGCACGAAAGGCATGGCCGAAGCCGCCATCGCGTATGGTGCGCCGTTCGTGTCCGGCAAGGACAGCTTCTACAACTACTTCATCACCGAAGACGGCCCCGTCTCCATCCCCGTCACCTTGCTCGTCAGCGGCTTCGGCATCATCGAAGACGCCAAGCACGTCGTCGGTGCCTCGCTGCGCCGCTCGGGTAGCAAGATCTGCGTCATCGGCAACACCACGCCCGGTCTCCGTGGCAGCGTCTTCGCCAAATACACCAAGGGCGCAGGCATCGATGGTGCCCCGACCTGGAGCGACAGCGCCGCCTGGGCCAGCTACGAGAAGTATCATGAGCTGATCAAGCAAGGTGCCGTGCTCTCCTGCCACGACCTCAGCGAAGGCGGTCTCGCCGTCGCTCTGGCCGAGTTCGCCTTCAGTGGCAAAGCCGGCCTCAAAGTCGAACTGGAAAATCTGCCTGCGGCCAAAGATTGCACCACCGCCGAGCTTCTCTTTGGCGAAACGCCTGGACGCCTCCTCCTCGAAGTCGCCCCCGAGCACCTCGCCGCTGCCAGAGCCGCCGGAGCCGTCGTCATCGGTGAATCGACCAATGACAAATACCTCAACATCACTCTGCGTGGCAGCACGCTCATCGACGCCGCCATCGGCGATCTGAAGCCGATCTGGCAGGGTGGTCTGGTGCCTTATTATTGAGGTAGAACGACTTTGAAAGTCGTAAGCTGGTGTCCCAAGTTTCCAACGCGGGGAATATAGCTGGCGGGTTTCAAACCCGCCCCACCAGTGGACGAGTTGAAAACTCGTTCTACCTTCGGCAACATTGAGCACTTCATCTTCCAACCCCGGACCTGCCCGCGTCCTCCTCGCCGAGGAGAGCCTGCCATTCCGACGGGTGATCCGCGAAGCGCTGACCTCGTTTCGCCACTGTGAAGTGGATGACTGCCCGACGGCTGAGCGAGCGTTTGAACTGGCGCTTTCTCGTCCTTACCAGCTTTTTATCTTTTCGGTCCCATTGCCTGACTTGAGCGGCATCACGATCGATCGCCTCATCGCTCATGCCTATCCTTTGACACATCAGGGCATTCATACGGCTCCTCCCGTGATCTTCCTGGCCCGCGCTGAGGATGGCGGAGCGCTCTCGGCGATCCAGCGCAATGTGCGACTTCGCGGCACGATCACATATCCGCCGAAGCTCGATTTACTACTGACACTCACCTCCGGACTTTTGCCCAACAACCCCAACCTGCCCAGCTTTCCCCGTGTTCCCTGACACTCATCATTCCGGTCCAGCAGTGAAGATCTGCGGCATCACGCAGGAGGGGCAGGCACGCCAGATCATAGCGCTCGGCGCCGATGCACTTGGGCTCAATTTCTGGCCAAAATCGAAGCGTTACCTGCCTTTGGAAAATACTGCCTGGGTGCCAGCGCTGCGTGAGCAGACCACGCTCGTCGCTGTGCTCGTGAATGCCGATGAACGGACGCTCGACACACTAATCGACCAACGATTGGTCCACATCCTGCAACTACACGGGGATGAAACACCTGAACAAGTCGCCGCGCTTCAAGATCGTGGTGCAGTCGTGATCAAAGCTCTCGCGGTGCGTGACCGGGAGTCACTCGCGCGCATCGGTCATTACCCATGCGAAACCATCCTGCTCGATGCCTACAATCCAGGACTGTATGGCGGGACGGGGGAAACTTTTCCCTGGGATCTCGCATTGCAGGCGAAGGAGATGTTTCCCGACAAGCGGCTAATCCTTTCCGGTGGGCTGACTCCGGTGAATGTGCGACGAGCCATTGAGGAAACACATCCTGCGGCAGTGGATGTGGCCAGCGGAGTGGAGTCTTCGCCTGGCGTGAAGGATCTGGCGATGGTGCGTGAATTTATCGAGCAAGCACGTGAGGCTTTGGGGCGCTAGTCGATTGAAACTTCGCCTTCGGACTGGCGTTCCAAGGAGTCCATGAAACTGATCGCCTGTCTTCTTTTCTGTCTGACTCCCCTGCTCTCATTCGCCCAAAAGGCGAAAGCACCGAAGGGTACGATCAAACTCACCACGGAAGCCGTGAAGACGAACGAGGTGGTATATAAAGTCACCCCGCAGGGCGAACTGAAGCTCCATGTCTTTTCTCCTTCTGGCGAAATTCAAGCGGCAGTGCAGCGCCCCTGCGTGGTCTTCTTTTTCGGCGGCGGTTGGAAGAGCGGAACCTTCAAGCAGTTCGTGCCTCAGGCCGAATATCTGGCGACACGCGGGCTGGTGGCTGTGTGTGCTGATTATCGCATTCTGAATGAGCACAAGACGCTGCCAGACAAGTCGGTGGAAGACGCGAAGAGCGCCATCCGCTGGGTGCGGGGTCATGCGACAGAACTGGGGATCGATCCGGGGAAGATCATCGCCAGTGGAGGATCGGCGGGAGGCCATCTCGCCGCCTGCACCGCGCTGGTGACGGCCTACGATGCGGAGGGAGATGACAAGTCGATCTCCGCCAAACCGAATGCACTCGTGCTCTTCAATCCGGCGATGAACATCAGTACACTCTTCAAAGAGCGGGTCACAGGTGAACAGAAAGACTTCACGCTGGAGATGGCGGAGGCGATCACGCCAAACAGCTTTGTCGCGAAGGATACTCCACCCGCGATTCTGTTCTTTGGCACTGCGGACAAGCTCAAGCTTGGTGGCGATGAGTATGTGAAACTGGCCCGCGAGCTAGGTCGGCGCGCGGAGATGTGGACGGCAAAGGAGATGCCACACGGTTTCTTTAACAGAGAACCGTGGATTCAGGTCACGGCGAAGAAGATGGATGAGTTCCTCGCGTCACTCGGCTATCTCGGCGGAAAGCCGACGATCAAGCTGCCCGAAGGCGCTCCATCGCTGGCGAGTGAGTAACCTGCCCGAAGTTGTTTACCGGCGCTTCTTTTTACGACCATGCAGGATGGCGCGGGCTTTGTCTTCCTCATCAAGCACGGTGGTGTACTTGTAGCTGAATCCTTCGAGTTTCCGACGCTCGATCTTCTGATTGATGAGACGCTCGATGCTGGCGACGTAGGGCAGTTCTTCGGCGGAGAAGAGCGTGTATGCATCACCTTCCTTTTTGGCGCGCCCAGTGCGGCCGATGCGATGTACGTAGTCCTCGGAGTTCTCGGGGACCATGACATTGATGACGTGTGTGACGCCACTGACATCCAATCCGCGAGCAGCAAGGTCAGTGGCGACAATGATTTCGAACTCGCCATCCCGGAAGCCTGAGAGAGCCTTTTCACGCTCCTTCTGGCTGACGTCGGAGTGCATGACGGCGACTTTGTATTCGCCGGTCTGCTTGAGGGATGAATAGATCTGATCTGCCTGCGCCTTGGTGCGGGTGAAGATCATGAGGCTGCTGAAATGCGTCTGCTTGAGAATGGCAAGGAGGAGTTCCTCACGCTGATCGCCCGCCACAGGATACATGTAGTGGCTGACGGTTTCCGCAGGAGAGAAGCGGATGCCGACTTCGACGCTGACGGGATCTTTGAGAGCGAAGTCAGCGAGGCTCTTGATCTGCTGCGGCATGGTGGCCGAGAAGAATAGTGTCTGACGGCTCTTGGGCGTGCGATCAATGATGCGGCGCACGTCAGGAAGAAAGCCCATGTCAAGCATGCGATCCACTTCGTCGAGCACGAGCACTTCGAGGCTGCCCATGTCAGCGGTGCCATCCTGCATGAAATCAAGCAGGCGGCCTGGAGTGGCGACAACGACATCGACACCTTCCTGCAGTGCCCTGCGCTGTTTGTCATAACCGACACCGCCATAAACGGCGATCACGCGCAGACCGGTGTGCTTGCCGTATTTTTCAAACTGTTCGACGACTTGAAGGGCCAGCTCGCGAGTCGGCTCTAGCACGAGACAGCGGAATTTTCCAGGAGCACCCAAACGGCTAAGCGTGGGCAGAGCAAAGGCGGCGGTTTTGCCTGTGCCAGTCTGAGAGGCACCGATGACATCCTTGGTCTCGATGATGATCGGGATGGCGCGCTGCTGGATCTCCGTGGGATTCTCGTAGCCAGATTCACGAATGGCGGCGAGCACGGCAGGCGAAAGGCCAAGAGCTTCAAAGGCCGCAGGGAAAGGACCTTCAGGCACGGGCGGTGCTGGTGGTGGCGGCTGTGGCTGGTAGTTCTGAATCGGCGGACGCTTTTCCTCCGAATGCTCACGGCGCGGACCGCGTTCACGTCGAGGACCACGTTCTCCGCCTTCTTCTCGGCGTGGACCACGTTCACCTTCGCGACGCGGCGGACGAGCTCCATCACGCGGCGCATGATCGCGAGGGCGCTCTTCACGCGGCGAACGCTCCTCACGACCTTGGCGTGAATGGGGATGAATCTTCGCAGGCAGATGAGGGTGATCTGCTGCCTTGGGGGTGGCTTCAGCTTTGACAGGCTTTTTGCTGATGCCGATGACTTTCTTCAGGCGATCCTTGAGACGGCTGATGAGGGAGGATTGTTTCTTCGGCTCTGGAAGGCGGGAGGCGCTCACGTTGATGCGGGTGTTGGATGAATGAGCGCGTCTATCGGCCACGAAAGGGGGGAATGCAAACAAGAGCCTTAAAGGCGGATGATGCAGTGCCTGCCAGACTTCCAGACGGCTTGATTGAATGCCGTTTGGTGGAGCATAGCGGGTTCGAACCGCTGACCTCCTGCATGCCATGCAGGCGCTCTACCAACTGAGCTAATGCCCCGGAAAATAAAAAACCGGCTCCCCTGGTTTGGGGAGCCGGAGACTAGCGGCCTTCAATGTTTTGACAAGCCGTTTTTACATCATTTTAAGCGATTAGTTACCACTCGATTTTTTGGTGGAACCTTTGTTGCTGCCCTTGCTGGCAGGAGCGGCGGCAGCGGGAGTTTCAGCAGCGGCTGCAGGCTTCTTCTTGAGATCGTAGATCTTCTTGGCTTCAGCGATTTCGTCGGCCTTCATGTTCTTCTTCAACTCATCGCGATACTTGACGGCGATCTCTGCGCTGTTGGAAGCATCGACAGCGAGGTCAGCATAAGCAAGCGCACGGGCTAGGTTTGGATTGGCTTTGTTTTCTTTAATGTTGGTCAGGCCGCGCTCATTGAGGCTGGCAAGACGAAGCATGGCGAGGGGCACGCCCTGCTCTGCGGCGGCTTCATACTGAAGTGCTGCACCAGCGTATTCGGGGGCTCCAATGCCGGCACCGGTTTCCAAGAGCTGGCCAAGCGCAATCTGGGCAGGCGCGAAGTTGCCTGCGGAAGCGCGCTGGAACCAGGCAAGCGCAGCGATGGGGTCCTGGGTCACACCACCACCCTGTTGATAGAGACCAGCGAGGCGGAACTGAGCCTGTGGGATGCCGGAAGTAGCAGCTTTGAGAAGGAAGCTGAAGGCTTTGGTGAGGTCCTTGTCCACCACGGTACCTGTTTCATAATAGACACCCACATTGAAGAAGGCTTCAGCGGAGCCATTTTGAGCGGCGAGACGATAAAGGTCGAGGGCGCTCTTGGCGTTCTGCTGGATAATCACTTCAGGCTTTTCGGCGGTCCCTGCGTTAAGACCAGCTTCGAAGTAGTTGCCGAGGCGGAAAAGAGCCTGGGCATCATTGCCGTTACCAGCCTTGGTGTAGTATTCGACGGCTTTCTTGAGATCTTTGGCGTTTCCACCCAGTCCATTTTCATAGATCGCACCGAGGAGGCGGTTGGCCGCAGCGAAGCCGCTGTTGGCAGCATCTTCGAACAGCTTCATGGCCTTGGCTGGATCTTTCTGCACGAGAGGCTTGCCGGTGCCTGTGGTTGGATCGCCATCAAAGAGACGCGCCGCATAGGTGCTGAGGGCGACAGCGTTTTTCTGATCAGCAGCCTTAATAAGGTATTCGAGAGACTTCTGATCGTCCTTGGCGAGTCCAGGAACCCCAGATGCATAAAGCTGGCTAAGGCCTAGAGTAGCTTCGCCATCACCTTGAGTACTACCTTTTTCCAAGAGCGATTTGGCCGTCTCCACATTCTGCTGGATGTCAACATTTGGGGCGCCAGCGAGATAGAGATTGGCGAGAAGACGGCGGCCAAGCTTGTTTCCGCCAGCCTCGCTGTCTTTAATCAATTGAACGGCTTCTTTCACGCGCTCCTGATCCTGTGGGAAAGCCTGAAGCAATACCTGCGCCAGTTCGACCTTGGCTAGAATCTGCCCCTGGGCGGAGGCCTTGCGATACAGGTCAATGATATCGTTGACGTTACTGTTGTTCAGCACCCCCCAATGAGCCAATGTGTATTGGGCATCCTTGTCATTTTTACTGGCCAGTTCTTTAATTTTGGCGAGTGCATCATTGAAGGATTTGTTAACATCAGGCCCGTTCGTCTTGTCCTGCACGGCCTTCTGGGCAGCAGACTGGTCATCTGCCAGCTTTTGAAGAGTGGAAACAAGCTCAGTGCTGGGGGTCTGCAACTCGGCAGTATCGATGCCTGCGACGGCAACGAGGGCTGCAAGTTTTACTTTAAGTGCGGTCAGTAACATATGGGGTTGGTAAGGTGGGACGGAATAAGACCCGCAGATGCGGGAAGCGCTCATTTTTTCTGAATTTGTGCCCTTTAATCAAGGCTTAACCACACTTTTTAGAAAAAAGATGTTCTCGCTTATGCGAGGGCAATCAGACTGACTTTTTGTCTGAGGCACTCCTGATGAAGCTCTTCGAAGCCAAGAATAAGAGTCTTGGCTGCTTCCACGGCGATGACATTCACGCCGGATTCAGCTGCATTTCGAATCGTGTCGGGACCGATGACGGGCACATCGAAGCGCATGTCCTGACCAGGCTTGGAGACTTTAACCATGGTGGCACCGCCGCGGCCAAGCGCCCCCCCACGCTTGACGGCTTCATTGGTGCCTTCAAATGCCTCCACCGCCAGGACGGTACCGTTCTTGACCACCACTGTCTGCCCGATGTCGAGCCGACTGGATTCCTTGGCGATTTTGAAGCCGTATCCGGCATCGTCCCAACGACGTTGTTTGATCGTTGGTCCGGCTACATGCCCAACGGCCGGCATGAGATGTTCAAGAAAGGTCGTTGCAGGCAGCAGAGTGATTCCATCTTTGGCAAGTTCATCACCAATGGCTCCGAACAACGTCTCGGCATTGCGCCGCTTTAAACGAGCGAGCATCAGCAGTGTGCGGAAGTCGGGGCGCAGGTCGAAGAGATTCTTCGGGGCAATCTGTCCAACCATCACCGTTTGCGTCACGCCTTCCTTTTTCAAAAAGGCAATCATCTTGCTGAGCTGCCCGACTCTGACCCAGGTAATGGCATCGACCAGGAGGGCTAGTTCAGGCTTTGTCTCATTCTCGAAGGCGACCGCTACAAGACGTTTCACTCCTGCGCGACGCGCAGCAGCCACAAAGGTCTCTGGATAAAGGCCGTTCCCGGCAATGAGGGCGATGGAGGTGAGATCGACAGCCATTTGAATGAGATTCCATGGAGCACAGGACTGCGGTGGAGACAAGAGATCGAATCGCTAAAGCTGGCCTGCGCCGGTTCGTCTGTCTTCGAAGCATCCGTTTCCCATGTCAGAACGAACCTCATCGCTGCGTTTGGCGTTCACGGTCATGCGGAATACTCCTCGTGCCAGCCAGACCACCCTCCATCCCCCACCCCATGAAAATGACCATGCGTATCCTTACCGCCCTCTTCGCCGGCCTCTTTAGCAACGCTCAGGCAGGCCAGGGCGAAAAAGTGGATTACCCCGCCCCCGCTGTCTCCGGCATCAATCAAGACGGAGCCAGCGTGAACTTCGCTGATGTGTACAAGAAAGGCCCCACGGTCGTCTTCTTCTACCCGAAGGCCAACACCCCTGGATGCACGAAGCAGGCCTGTTCACTGCGAGATGCCTTTGCTGACTTGAGCAAAGAAGGCGTGCAGGTTCTGGGCGTCTCCTTCGACAAACCAGACGCTCAGAAGAAGTTCAAAGCTGACTTCACTCTGCCCTATGACCTCATCGCTGATCCCGAAGGCAAGATCGTCGATGCATTCAAGGTCGAGCGCATGGTCAAAGGCCTCCTCAACCTCGCCACCCGCCAATGCTTCCTCGTCAAAGACGGCAAAGTCGTCTGGCAGGACAAAAAAGCCGCCACCGCTGAGCAGGCGGCAGACATTAAGCGCGTGCTTGCCGAGCTGAAATAAAACAGCTCCTGCCCTATCTTCTACTGGGCTACCTTGAGCCAGCGTTGGCGGAAGGAGCGGTTCTCCTCCATGAGTTGAGCCGCTACCGTAGCGGAGAGATCGGGCAGACCAGCCGCTCGGGCAAAGGCGGCGATCTCTTCCTGGCGGACATAATAATTCGAACTGTCCGTCGTCAGCGCCGCGAAGCCTTGGGCGGCATCAAGTAAAGTCTGGGGAGCAATATCCCAAAGAGGCAGGTTGATCATGCCTCGATCCAGGGAAATGCTGGCCGTTTCCATTGTCGCCGCACTCAGCTTTCCCTGCACTGCACTCCCACTGCGACGCAAAAGCAGACCGTTGTAGCCCCCCAGAGTCTGAAGATCTCCAAACAGCCGGTTGAGGAAAGCCGTGGCCTGGGAATAAAGATAACGCTGACCGTCGAGGGCCGACTGTACCTCGGGAGATTCGAAGCGCATGTCCCTAAACATGCTCGTGATGTGCGTGTAGTCGTAGCCATGGATCAAGGATGGAAACGTGGCCAGAATCTCACTCCACTGCGCGAGTTCACGCTGACGGAGAGCATGCTGAACGGTCAGTTGCTGCTGCTTTTGATCCAGTGTCAGGCGCGCTAGCTCGCGCTTGATTTGTGATTCCCATTTTTCAATGAGTGCCCGCATGCCTGAGGCGGTGCGCAATTGCTCCCGCTGCCTGCGCAGGGATTCCAATGTCTGACGGCATTCTTCAGTGCTGACGGGTGCTCTGGGTGCTCTGGGTGCTGTCAGACCTGCTACCAAATCCATCTCCTTCTCAAGTGGCTGGACGAGGTTCACGCACTGGCTGATCCATTCGAGCGAAACCTGGCTCTCTGTGCTTTTCAGATCACTGAGATGTGTTTTGAAATGGCTCATCAAAGCCGCCCCGAGACGCGCGTCACCGAAGTGCCACTCCGCCAGTCCGTGGATGAGATAACCGATGATGGCCTCACTGTGAGTGGTGTAGCCAAGATCCGCCAGCGCCACACTTGGCGGCATCTTCGTAAAGCGCTTGCCAAGAGTGCCGAAAAAGTCCGCCAATTCAGAACTCACGAGCGTGCTGGCACCACTGCCAGTATCATTGGCCAGCGCACTCAGCAGCCTGCCTGCGCTATCTTTCTTTCCCAGCATAATGGCGCTGATTGCCGCATTGATGCGTGCCCAGTTCAGCGTCGGCTGCCGGAGATCCTCACCGATCAGGCGCTCAAACTGATTGTGTGCCTCCGCGAACCTGCGCTTTTCCAGCATCAGGGTGCGGGCGGCGATGAAGCGCTCCGCCACCGTTCCCTTATTGCTGGCCTGGAGCATCACCCCATCACCCGTGAGATCGCTTCGGCTCGTGTCCACCTTTTGAGTGATGGCCGCCGCCTGCCGCTGCCCGGAAAACTGCAGCAGCCAGCCAATGGCGAAGGCCACCGTCAGCAGCGCCGCCGCCGTCATCCCCCAGCGCATCCGTCGGCTGGTCAGGCGCCAGCGCGTCGCATAGCTCTGACCAAGCAGCCCTTCTGCCAGCCGCAGTTCATCCACGGTCTCATCGTAGTTTGCACAGCGCTCCTGCGGGCGGAAGGCCAGCATCCGGTTGATGGCATGGACCGTGCGAGGGGCAAAGCGCGCGCCACTGTCCTCCAGCGCCACGCGGCGGCATTTGATCATCCGCAGTTGCTCAATGCTGTCCGTGTCCGCCTTGTGCGGCGGCTTGCCCGTCATCGCGTGGTAAAGCGTCGCACCCAAGCTGAAAATGTCGCTCCGGTAGTCCTCGCGGTTATCCAGCACCTTCTCAGGCGCTACATAATAAGGAGTCGCCCAGATCTCACCCGAATTGTCGCCGCCGCGATCCACAAAGATCGCCAGCCCGAAGTCCACGACCTTGGCTGTGCCCGTCTCGGTGAAAAGAATGTTCGCCGGCTTCACGTCACGATGGATCAGGCCCATCTGCTGCGCCGCACGCAGCCCCTCGGCCACTTCCAGACCGATTTTCAGGGCATCTGCCTCCTTCACCCGCCCCTCGCGGCGGATGCGCTGCTCCAGATTCCCCCCGTCCACCAGCTCCATGGCGATGTAAAAGTAACCCTGGTCATACCCCACGGAGTAAAGCTTGATCACGTTCGGGTGATTCACATTCGCCGTGATCAGCGCCTCCTGCCGGAACTGCTCGATGCGCCCCTCGTCCCGGCTGTAACGCTGATTCAGGATCTTCAGCGCCACGCGCCTGCCCAGAGTCTCATCCTCCGCCTCGAACACCCGGCTCATCCCCCCCTCGCCGATCTGCTTCACGATCATGAAGTGGTCGAACTTCCGCCGCACCCGCACCAACTGGCCGCAGAAAGGGCATTTCAGCTTCGTGAAAGGCTCCAGCGAGGTGACGTCGATCTGATTTTGGCAGACCGGACAGGTGCTTAGGTAGGACTGTTCAGGAGTGAGAAACACTGGGGGGAGGAAAAAGAAAACGCGGTGGCTCCGGGAGAGCTACGAGGAAGGAGGCGGCTTTGGACTGTTCAGATGCTTGTTTGTTCACGCTTTGTTTATGCCAGAAATTACAGTTTGCTAAATTAATTCGAATATCGACTTTGAACCGTGGAATGGACCCTCTCTGACGCCGCCGACTCCGGCTCCCGACTCGACAAGCACCTCACCGCCCGTTTTCCTGATCTCTCCCGTGCCCGCCTCCAGGACCTGATCAAGGACGGGCACGTCACCCTGAACGGACGCCCCGCCAAGGCCAGCGCCACCCTCAAGCGCGGAGACCAGATCACCCTCACCATCCCCGAAGTCGTCCCCGTCTCCGTCGTCGCCCAGGACATCCCGCTGGATGTGCTCTTCGAGGACAAAGAGATCCTCGTTCTCAACAAAGCCCCCGGCCTCGTCGTCCACCCCGCTGCTGGCAATCCCGACGGCACCCTCGTCAATGCCCTCCTCCACCACTGCGACGACCTCAGCGGCATCGGCGGAGAGATGCGCCCCGGCATCGTCCACCGCCTCGATAAAGACACCTCCGGCTGCATGGTCGTCGCCAAAAACGACATCGCCCACCGCCGCCTCACCGAGGCCTTCGCCGAGCGCCGCCTCAGCAAAATCTACCTCGCCGCCATCAACGGCCTGCCCAAAGAAAAGAGCGGACGCCTCCAGAACATGATCGGCAGACACCCCGTCGATCGGAAGCGCATGTCCATCCTCTACGACGGTTCTGGTAAAGAAGCCGTCACCGAGTGGGAGCACATCGCCACTCATCAAAACAGCGCCCTCATCCGCTGCAAGCTCCTCACCGGCCGCACCCACCAGATCCGCGTCCACATGCGAGAGAGCCTCGGCCACCCCATCCTCGGCGATCCCATCTACGGCAATCCCAAGCGCCAGATCGTCCACGTCTCCCGCCTCATGCTACACGCCTGGAAGCTCAGCCTCCATCACCCCATCCACAATCAGCCCATGAACTTCGAAGCCCCCGTGCCCCCCGAGTTCCAGCCGTGGATGCAGGCCATCGCGTGACATCTGCCGCCACGTCACTGTATCAGTGTCTGGTAGTCTGGCTGGATAGATGGCTGCCAGCACGCTGCCCCTCGCCTCCTGTTTCCGCCTTAACTTCATGCGCAAGCCCTGAACCACTTCCGTGGATTTCGTATCCTTCCTTGACGCTGCTCTGGCCAGTCCCCATGATGACCGGCCTTCGATCTGATTTTCTGCCCCCGACCGTCCCCCCTCACATGCGCATCTTCTGGGTCCTCCTCAAAAAAGAACTGCGAGCGTTCTTCGTCTCGCCCGTGGCCTACATCGTCCTGGCGCTGGTGATGGTGCTCAGCGGGTACTCCTTCCGCGCGGCGCTTTCGATTCTGGAGCGCGGGCCGAGTGAGGGGAGCATCGTGCAATGGATGTTTCAGCCAAACTGGTTCTGGCTCTCCTATTTCTTCGTCTTTCCCCTGCTGACCATGCGCCTCTTTGCCGAGGAAAAGAAGATGGGCACCTTCGAGACGCTCTTCACCACGCCGGTGCATACCTGGCTGGTGGTGCTGGCGAAGTTCGGA
>NZ_JBILYB010000090.1:0-25411 GCF_044378005.1 Prosthecobacter sp. | reverse complement strand
CCCCTGCCCCGATCTCCGTGATATGCCAGCCGTGCTGATATAGCCGCCGCAGCGTGCGCACCATCCAGCGATGGTTTCCCATCACGGCATTCACCAGCAGCAGATCCTCCCGACTGGCGATCGCATCAGGATGATCATCCGGGTAGGTTTCCAAAAGCTCGGGTTCGACGACTCGCGTGCGCATGTCATCCCACTGCCGCACTGACGAAGAAGGCGCAAGCGCTGGCGATGAGGTCATTTTCAGGAGATGGCTTTCTCCCAAACCTTTGCAGGCACTTGCTTCATCGTACTGTAGGGGATCGTCAGCATCGCGAAGTAAGGCCCGGTGCGGCGTGAGAGTGGGCCTTTGAAAAGACACTCGCTCATGAAGACATCACGCAGCCAGGACTGCACGATGCCGGTGCGTGTGCCGAGCCACATGCCGCGTGCGGCACGCTGAATCGCGGCATTCGAGGCGCGATGTCGGCAGCGGTCGTAGGCTTCGAGCAGGGGCAACGCAGGCTGTGCGCGCTGCTCGATGGCGAGCAGCACTTCCGCCAGAAACTCGGCATCTGCCCAGCCAGTGTTCATTCCCTGTCCACCGATGGGGCTCATGAGATGGGCGGCATCGCCACACAGGATGACGCGCCCGTCATGATATTGCTCCGCCTGCATCCAGCGCGGCGAGAAGGGGCTTTGGTTCAATTGATCTTCGATGGCGAGATTGAGGCTCGAGCGCTTGCGAACGAGTTCGCTGATGATGCCGTGCTTCGAGTCGGTGACAGGTTGCTTCGTCTGCACGATCCAGCGGCGTTTGCCATCGGGAAGTGGGAAGGCCTCCACGGCTCCATCGGCCGTGAACCAGAGATGGGCTTCTTCCTTCATGTCGGTGTGGTCGATGAAGTCCCCCATGAGGAAATGACAGCCGTAGTTCGCGCCGTTGCTGCGCATCTTGATCAGCTCGCGCACACGACTTTTGTTGCCATCGCAGCCGATGAGCCAGCGAGCGGTGCTACTGAAGCCATCGCCCTGCAAAGTCACGGTCTCGGCATCTTGATCGATCTGCGTGATCTCGATGCCGCGATGCAAAGTCACGTTCGGCATGGTGGCGAGCTTTGCCTCCAGCAAGGTCAGGGTCTGCTGCTGCGGCAGTGAAAGGATGTAGCGATGTGCGCCCGGAATCTCGCGGAAGGAGACACAGCCAAGGCGGCCGTTTTGCCCATGCACATGGCAATCGCGAATGGGCACACCACGGCGGACGAATTCGTCATCCAGTCCAAGCTGCGAGAGAATCTCCAGCGATGGGGGCGTGATGCCGATGGCTTGCGAGTTCGGCAGCGGCTCCGTGCGCTTGTCCACGATGAGCACGCGCAGGCCCTTTTGCCCGAGCAAGCCTGCAAGCAGCAAACCCACTGGTCCCGCGCCGACGATGGCGATGTCGTGATCGGTGGGTTTCATGGTGGGGGATTTGATGGAGCGCACTTTCGCCGGAAACCAATACGGCACCCGCTGACGATAACGCTCAAAAGCTGCGCCATACCATTGACGATAGCGCTTCTCCTTCATCATCGGCGCGAGCACGCAATAGGCGCTCCACAGCACGGCGATGACCAGGTGATCGGGTGTCCAGACGGGTCCAGTCCAAAGGATGAGTGTGAAGGATGCGTAGATCGGCTGACGGCTGTGACGAAACATGCCGGTGCGCGTGAATGGTCGATACACAGGTCGCTCGCCGCGCCACACGGAGCGCCAGCCGAGCGTGCCCATCTGGATGTCGATGCCTGCGTCGGTCATGGACTTCGCGAGCATGATCCAGGAGAGGACATAAAGCACGCTGAGGGCGATTTTAATCCCACCCGCCGGCATCCACCACACGATGTCTGTGGACGACCAAAGCAGAAAGGTCATGAGCAATTGCACCGATGCGAAGCCGGCAAAGATCGTGGTGGAAAGCACGGAGCCAAGTCCCAGTGGAGCGAGACGTGTCATGAAGCGACGACCACGATCAGAAAGCAGCAGCGTGTGACCAATGGCGAACTGCAGGATGAGCAGCACATCCATCGCCAGCGCCGCGCCACCATGCAGATGCAGCAGGCTGCCATGCAAGCCATTGTAGAGACTCCAGCACATGACCGACACCGACGCGACGAACAGCGTCAGACTCACGATGCCATACACCAGCGCCGTGTAGCGCTGAGGCGTCGTATAAAGTCTGGCGGTGCTGTCCATCAGGCGTGCGCGGCTTTGCTGGTCTCAGACACTTTCATGGCCGTACTGCCGATTCGCTCCATGACGGCTGTTTCTACCGTGAGTCCTGGACCAAAGGCCATGGCGCAGAGAGTGGCGCGTTCGGTCTCTGCCGAGTCGAGCATCTCTTTGAGCACGAAGAGAATGGTGGCGCTGCTCATGTTGCCATAGTCGCGCAAGATGGTGCGGGCGGCTTCGAGTGCGTCGGGTTTCAAATGCAGGCTCTCCTGCACTTTATCGAGGATGGCACGACCTCCTGGATGCACGGCCCATTCATCAATCTCATCGACGTTGGTGTCATGCCGCTTCAGCACGCCGTTGAGAAGCTGGCGGATGTTCCCGCCGATGATGTCCGGCACGTAGCTGGAGAGGACGATATTAAAACCCTCATTGCCGATTTCCCAAGCCATGTCAGCCTCGCTGGACGGAACGACCGCGGACTCGAAGCCATCGAGGCGATAGGCAGGCTTGCCTTCGACAGGCTCGCGAGCGCTGACGATGGCCGCGCTGGCGCCATCGGCGAACAAAGAGTTGGCCAGGATGCTGTCAGGCTGGTCATTGATCTGCATGTGCAGCGTGCAGAGTTCCAGACAGATCACGAGCACCACCGCGTCGGCATTTGCCTCACAAAACTGCGCGGCCATGCGCAGCGCGGGGAAGGCAGCGTAGCAACCCATGAACCCGAGCGTGTAGCGCTCTACATTCGAGCGCAGGCCCAGTTCCTTGATGATGTGGAAGTCAGGGCCAGGGTTCGCGAAGCCTGTACAGGAGGTGTAGATGATGTGGGTGATGTCTTCTTTCTCGAAGCCAGTCGCGTTCGTGATGGTGCGGCGCGCGAGATCGACCGCTAGCTCACGAGAGCAGTGGGTATAGACACGATTTCTCTCTGCAGTGCCTGGTGGGATGAGCGTGCCATCAGCATCGCTGCGATAAAGCGTGGCCTCCGTGCCGGTGACGAAATCACCCGTGACGCTGTGACGAGTCTCGATGCCGCTGCGGTTGTAGATGGCGTGGATGAGGCGCTTCGTCTTTGGGTCCTTGGCCCAGTCTTTGAGACGGTCACGCGTGTAGCTCTGCGCGTAGGTGTAGGCGGGCGTGCCGGTGGAGATGTGATGAATGTAGGCAGACATGTGAGTCAAAGGGTCAAGATTGGGTCAAGGTAACCGAGGCGTGAACCTTCACGCCATCGCCTACGCGGATGAATAGCAGCACCGTGGGCACGCTAATGCCGCTGGCTTTCATGGAGACTGGGAAGTCGAGATCGAAGGTGGCTTTGCCGACAACGAGCTTCCAGTTCGTGATCGTTGCGGTGACCTTTGTTGGTTTGCCGAGCAAGGTCAGCGTCATCGGCAGCTTTGTCGGCGTCTTGCCATCAGCGGCGATTTGATCCGCAGGCACATCGATGGAGGCGGAGATCAGCGGATGGTCCGTGACCTTCATGGCCTTGCGCATGTTTTCATCACGCTTGGCCTCGGCAGTATCCATCTTCGCAGCTTCGACACGGACTTCAGCCTGAATGCGGGTGGGTTTGCCACTGCTGTCCAGAGTGACGGTGGTGTTGAACGGCTTGGCGGAAACTTTGCCACCCCAGTCGTGAAGTGTGGATGTGCCTGAGAAGGTGATCTCAGCCTTGCCAGACCAGCTCGCCGTGGTGTCGGCGTGGAGCATGGAGGCTAGGAGAGCTAAGGAGAGGCAGAAGAGGGGGTTCATCAGGATGGTTCAAGTCGCCGGTTTATCTGCACTGAAGACTCCGTAGCGCTGAACTCCCAACTCATAAGCCAGCCAGATGCGAAACAAAGTCAGCGCAAAGATACGATTGGGGTTCTTCGAGCTGAACAAAAAACTGCGATAGTGAGGTTTGGTGAAGAACCCCTTCATGGTGCGCCAGGCGCAAAGTGGCCAGGTTTTCTTCACCTGCTGGGCGTAGTCGTTGAATTGGTAGTTCTTGAAGCCTGCTGCCACAGCCGCGGCCCGGAACTCACTTTCGGGGCGCACACCGGCGATCTGAGATTCGCGGGTGATGGCATCGATGAGGTGGCGCTTCGACCATGCGCTAGGATTTTCACATGACATCCACGCGACGCCAACGAGCCGACCACCGGGTTTCATCACGCGGTAGCACTCGCGGAAGAAAGTGGGCAGGTCAGGCATGTGCTCGAGGCTTTCCACAGTCTCCACCACATCGAAGCGATTGTCCGGCAGTTGATTCTGATACCAGTCGCGCAGCAGGAAGGTCGTCTTGCCTGGCACATCGTTGTGTTCCTGAGCATAGCGCCACTGCATCTTCGAGATGGTCATGCCGGTGACATTGGCTCCGTAGCGCTCAGCCAGGATCTTTGCCGTGGCACCATAGCCGCAGCCGACATCGCAGACGTCCGTGTCTTTGCCAGTGCCGCCGAGCTTGGCCACGAGTGTCACCAGATTTTCTGCCGCTTCCGTGTCCGTTTCTTTGCCAGAGAGCCACATCCCGTGATGCACATGTTCGCCCCAGATCTCACGGTAAAAGGAGTCGAGGTCATCGTAATGCGAGGCCGCACCGTCGATGGTGGGCATGTACTCGAGTGATGAGGTGGTGGTCATTGTGGGTGTCGTTGAGTTGATAGGAGCAAGAGAAGAGCCGTTTTGATCAGCGTGTGGACGAGGCATGGGAAAAAGAAGCGGGCAGGATCTGGTTCAGCATCCATTGGCTGCTACTCTCCCTGATGGTCCCGGCACTTGGATCAGGCTTCATCACCTGTTGTGCAGGGCCAGACTGTAAAGGAATGCCGCTGAAATTGACCGCGAGCCAGATCACGAGTGCCATGGCTCCAAGTTTCCAAAGGCAGCGCAGATCGATCCGTGAAGGACAAAAGGCGATGACAAAAGTCGCAAGTGTCAGCACGGCCAGGGCAGGCATCGTCAAGGAATTGGCCATGAGCAGCAGAGGCAGCAAGCCCAACAACAGCCCATGACGCGCGAGGAGGCTGCCCTTGCGCAACCCGAACCAGTCTGACTTTAACCCAGCTGCGAGCCACCATCCGAGAGCAGCGCTGAGCGGTGTAAGGAGCGCTGTAGGCCCTTGTGAATGAAGTCCAACTCCCATGGCGACAACGAACGCCCATGTATGCCGATGCACGAGCGCAGCAATGGCAGCCATGGTGAGGAAACACGAAACCATGTCCGGCATGGGCAACCGCCCGAAAGTGAAAGTCCCGAACAACAGCATGAGCATCGTAGCTGCAGCATGTGCGCGGTGGTGGCCCCACAGTCGGCGAACGATAAAAAAGGTCATCCAGACAGTCGCCCAGGCTGAAAACGCGGAGGCGAGAGCTGAATATCCAACTCCGAAGCCATCGCGAGCGGAAACGAGAACCAGCACGCATGGCAGCAGCCAGGGCCAGAGGCGGATGAGGTCACGCGCAGGCCATTGGGGGATAGGCCGTAGAGCTGTGGAAAGAGGCGGATTCATGCAAAGCAGAAAGAAGGAAAGGGTGAAACTGAGACCATCTTGTGATGGTCTGATCGGGCCCGTGGCATTTCGGCCGGGGCCGGGAAGGCGACGTGGGAGCCCCTCAGTTCAAGTCAACTTCTAGCAAGCGATGCCGCCGATGCTTCACTCCACACCCATGCTTGAGGTGTGGATAATAACCTGTCCATATATTGATGAAAACTGGCATCGGCGGCCAAGCCAAGCCCCATGCCAGCAAGGACACCATGGGGACTTCACCCCATGCTTCCTGTTGCTCTGTAGTGGCCTCCTTTTCAATTTCAGCTTCGACACAAGCATGGACCTGATCTGCATCACTCGGCATGAACCCCAGCGTCGCGGCCTCACCCGCTACGGCGAGGAAGGTCAGAAGCAGGAGAAGCAGTCGAGCAATATTCAAGATTTGAATGGAGTCTGGGGACGCTTGCGCAAAGCAAGTTCGAATGTGACATGAACATCCTCCCTTTGCTCAATAGAAGCTGAGGAGGAGTTCATGTTTTGCTCGATGTTAATGAGACGCTGTTGCCTTAAGGTAAGGTTCGCACTTCATGGTTCCTCCATGAGCTTGGCAATGTCTCGACTACTGAATGCCTCTGCGACGACCTTGCCATCAATCAAGGCGCGAACTCCCCAGCCGTGAAATCGTGTTCCAGCAGCCTCGACGCGCTTGTAGCTGGCACGTCGCCCGCTGCTGGCGCGCTCCGAGTGTTCACGCGTGTAGGAGAAGACCGTTTCCTTGGTTGTGACTCCCTTGTTTTTGCCAGGCTGCATTTCGATGATCTCGCTCCCTTTGGCATGTTCGATGACTTCTTTGGCGCTCAAATCATCCGCGAAGAAATGCCACTCCAGGGTGACCTGGGTGGGCGTTGTGAGCGACATTGCGGCAGCGCTGATCTCAAGCCAGCGCCGATGTTCCTCGGCGCTGTCTTTGCCTGTGTGCGGCTTGTGGCTGCCTTTCATGTTCACATCAAGCAAGATGCTGTTGGAGGCATGGGCATAACCCATGAAGAGCAGCGCCGCGGCCAGCGCCAAGATGCGACTGTTGATGCAATGGATGTTTGTTTTCATAGAAGCATCGAGGCTGACCTATGGCAGTGGCTGCTGAAGACTGACTCCACCTGAAAGGATGGGTGACGTGGTTATTTTCTGACCGACACCAGGAATTTGCCCCAGCATGAAATAACCAACCGCTTTGATCTGACCGTCTGTCTGTCTCACCACCTGGCCGAGGAAGGGAACTTTGGCCCGCGTCAGCGGCGGCGTGGCTTCGACCAAGGTGAAGTTACCAGCCACCGCACCTGTGGCGGCATTGATCGTGATCACTACTTTGCCTGGGTTATTCAATGCATTGGGTGCCTCAGCTTTGTTGAGGGCATTGAAATTGAAGCTCGTATTTGGATCAGTGACAGAATCTGCCAGACCACCATCCGTGAAAATTAACTGCACGTTGCCAACGGCAGGCAGACCCGAGATAGCCTTTGTCTTGTTTGTCAGAGCCAGATAGCCGCCGTCAGCCTTGAGATTGATGGGCCCGAAAGTAGTGGAGTAAGCACGCCCAACGATGGTCGGCTTGTACCAACTGAGCGAACCACTGAGGGTGTTGTCCACAAGTCCATCCAAGTTTGCATGGAGGCTCAACGGCCCCTGGATCGTACCCAGTTTCTTATAGAGCGGGGAATACATCCAGAACTCACCGCCCGTGCCGAGGAAACCCGCGCTGGTGATGACCTCCCCATCGGCCGTCTTGCCAGCGATGACGAGAGTTCCCGCAAGGCTGGCCGTGAAGGTGGCAAAACCTGAACCTTGAGGAATCCAGCTCAAGCCATCGCCCTCTGCGAGATCCAAGGCCATGCTGTAATAACCTTGGAGTGTAGTGGCTGGACTGGATTTCGCGTTCCAGGCAGAGCGCCAGGCCGTGACTCCCGCGATACCGAGAGTTCCCGTCATCTCGCCGGTGTCAGCATCCAACGTCAACGTCAGTGTGCGGCCGCCAACCAACGCAGTTATCTGCGGTGCAGTGGCTGCCAAACGTCCCGTGGCTGCATAACTGGCCGTGGTAGCTCCACCGCCGCTGGCACCGATCAACTTGACTGAGTAACTTCCAATCGAAGTGATGGTGACGGTCAACGATCCACCAAGGTCACGGTTAACAGATGGAACTCGGGAAACAAGGCCACCAAAGGTGCCCACAAAATTTGCGTTCAAGGCAGTGACGCTCAGTGGCACTGTCACCGGGGCACTAGGGCCTGCTGCATTGACGGCTTTCACCGTCACATTGAAGTCGCCTGAGGCATCCGGGAGTCCGCTGATCACGCCAGTGGCGGCAACGTACTTCAGTCCTTTGGGCAAGCCTGTGATGGTGAAGGTCTTCGGATAGTTCTGCGCCGTCACGGTATAATTGAAGGCCGTGCCAATGGTGACCGTTGGGAAAACGATGGGCTGGAGGATCGGGGCAATAAGGGTGGCCGAGACGGTCAGCATGAGCTGCCTGGTGACTGCGAATCCACTGGCATCTGCCAGACGAACCGTGAAGACGGAACTGCCTGAACCGCTGGGATTTCCAGAGATTACACCTGAGCTACTAAGGGTGATGCCTGCTGGCAATGCACCCGCGCTCACTGTCCAGGTGTGTGAAGCACCACCACCAGAACCGATAAGCTGATGCACAAAAACCAAGCCTTTCACGGCAGTCGGCAGACTCGTGGTGCCGATGGCGAGATCACTGATGGTGAGGCTGTAAACTTCCGTGTCGGTGACAGCGTTGTCGTCCTCTACCTGCACGGTAAAGTTGCTTGTACCAGTCGCTGTCGGCATTCCGGAAAGCACACCACCCGTGCTCAGGCTGAGTCCATCGGGCAGCGTTCCATTACTGACTGTCCATGTGTAGGGAGCCGTGCCTCCAACGGCCGCCAAATTGACGCTGTAACTGCTGCCCATCAATCCCGTCGGAAGAGGTGATGCGGTGATGATCGTCGGTGCCTCTGGAGTCACCACGGTGACCGTGGCTTCCGTGGAAAATGCACCCGTAGTATTCGCGATATTAGTGACCTTCACCCAATAGCTCGTTGTGACGTTTAAAGCCGGTGTTGTGTAAGACGCCGAGTTTGTTCCCACGGGTGTCGTTGTCACGCCGCTGGCACCTTCATACCATTGATAGGTCAGTGGCGCATCTCCAGTGGCGACTACGGACAAAGTCGTGGTCAGCCCGGTGTTGATCGAAGTCGAGGCGGGATGCGTCGTGATGGCGGCCGGTTGCCGAATAGTGACCGTCGCGGTGTTCGAGTTTGCTCCCGTCGTATTCGCTGAGTTGGTGACTTTCACCCAGTAACTCGTTGCCGCCGTCAGTGCTGGCGTAAGGAACGAAGCGGAGTTGGTTCCCACAGGATTCGTGGTCGTGCCGCTGGCTCCTTCATACCATTGATAAGTTAGGGGCGTGCTTCCAGTGGCCAAGACCGTCAGCGTGGTGCTTCCCCCACTGTTGACGGACGTCGAGGCCGGATGCGTGGTGATGCTTGGGTTCGGAGCGACACTGATGGTAAAGACCTTCGACACCTGTCCTCCCGAGAAACCAGCATTCTCCCATGCCTTGATCGTGACCGTTTTGTTGCCAACTTCTGTCGTTGTCCCCGTCAGAGTTGCCGTGGCACCGGTGGATTTCGTCAGCGTCAGGCCGGCAGGCAGTGTGCCGCTGGAGACCTGCCACGACTTCGGCTGGCTGGGACTTCCCGTGACTTGGAAAAGGCCAATTAAAGCCACGCCTGATGTCACAGGCACGGTCGTCGAACCAGCCGATGGAGCCACTTGAGAGAGTGTCGTCGCGCCAGCCACACTATCGTAAGAGCCCAGCCCAACGACCGTGGCGATGGCAAACTGTGCTGGTGAAAAGAAGGTGGCCGATGTGGCGAGATTAAACTCTGCGGGGAGCAAGATCTGCGCCGCAGGACTACGCTGGAAGAGCATGAGCAGCGAGCTCGCGCGTTTAGAAAGGCGTTTCAGTTTCAGGAAAAATGTGGAGGCATTCATGGATCGTTCGGTGAGTTAAGGGTTCACGGTTTGTTGATAAAATGAGCATCAGTTGCAGCCACAGCCGCCACCACCCACACCGCCACCGCCAAAGCTGGCTTCGCGGGAGAAGTAGGCGTGCTGGGTCATCGCCAGCAGCAGGGAGTCACGACCTGCGTCCATGAGCGGGTTCGCGAGATTGCCGCGCTGGTAGGGCTTCACGCGCACGAGATGCTGGGAGCAACTGCTGAGCATCATCACGGTCATGGCGGCGGTAGTGAGGAGGATCGTTTTCATCACGGTTGGGGTGGAGTGAAGTTTATTCAGCCAACAGCGCTTCGATCTCGGCGGTGTATTCGGCTTCGGTCTTGGCACCTTTGAAGCCCTTGTGGATGTGGCGGATCACACCATTGCGATCGACGAGGTAGCTGCTGGGCATCGTCGGCGGATTGAAGAAGTCCGCTGCCTTATGCTGCGTGTCGTGAGCCAGAGTGAAGGCGACTTTGTTCTTCGACACGAAGCCCTGGTAGTCTGCCAGTTCATCATCGACACCGATGCCGATGATCACGAGACCCTTCGAGGCATACTTCTGGTGCAGACGTGCCATCGCAGAAAAGGAGGCTTTGCACGGAGCGCACCATGACGCCCAAAAATCGACGAGCACGACTTTGCCGGATGTCTTGGGCAGCGAGGCTCCGGGAAGCAGGCCGCTGAGAGCTGGCAGTGCAGCGCCGACTTTGGGTTCTGCGGCAGTTGCAGCGGAAAGGCTGAGGCAGGTGATGGCGAGAAGCAGGATGTGTTTCATGATGTTTGTTTCGTTTGGGTTTTTTGGAGAATCAGATCAAGCGGCCTGGACTTGGAATTTGCGGAACTCCCGGGTGGCATGTGGGCCATGCTCATCTTGTGCGCAGGCCTCGACACCGGGAGCGCGGTCGGCGAAGAGCAGTCCCTCACGCAGGCCAAGGATAAAGACGCAGGTGGAATAGATGCCCGCCAGCAGACAACTCGGCGCGATCAACGTGACAGCACGCAAGCCATGCCGCACAGGCCAACCAGTGCGGCGGTCAAGGATGTGACCGTAGCGCACACCGTTGTGTTCAAAGCGTCGCGCGTAGTCACCCGAGGCACACACGGCATAACCAGAGACAGCGAGCCCGCCGACGCATTGATCCGTTTTGATGCCATCCTGAATGCCGACATGCCAGAATGGATGCACGCCATTGCCACCGATGGCGAAGATGTCGCGCCCGAGGTCCACGAGGATGTCCTGGATGCCATGCTGCTTCGCGATGGCGATGACCTGGTCCACAGCGTACTCTTTGCCGAAGCCGCCAAAGTCGAGCCCCATGCCTTCGCGAGACAGGAAGACTTTCCCCGGCTTGCGATGCACATCGTTCCAGTTGGAAAGTGACATCGCCTTGGCGATTTCATCATCGCTGGGGAGTCGCTCATGCACAACCTTCCAGTCCCACACCTTGGTGAGCGGAAGCGTCGCAGCATCGAGGACGCCTTCCGTCAGACGATGCATGGCATCCGCGAGATCGAGCATCTTCTCCATCTCCTGATCCACCGGCACCCATTCCTTGCCAGCCGCTTGATTGATTTTTGAGAGCATCGAGTCCGGCTTGAAGCGGGAAAACTTCCCCTCAAAAGCACTCAGCCAGCCCAGTGCATCCGCCACGAACTGCAGGGCCGTCTTGTTGTCCTCACAGCGGAACTGGAAGGCGCAGTCCGTGCCCAGCGCGCGGAAGGCCACGCGCCGCACGCCGCGTGGATCTGGCTCGAGATGGATCTGGGGGACGGGCTTCGACATGGTGTGCTGGATCAGAATTCGAAATGGGCACCAAAGGTCCACATGTTGGCCGTTGGATAGGCAGCGGCAGGGGCTTGATTGCCGCCGATGCCGCTCATGTCGTAATGCTCGTAGGCGGCGGAGAGGGAGATGTTTTCCGTGATACGGAAGCGAGCTTTCAAACCTAGACTCATCGTGGCCATGGAAGACAGCCGGTAGTCGGCGGAGTAGTTCGGCCCAGTGCCGTCGGGATAGTCCTGCGGCGTGCCGACATTCACCTCGTTGAGGGTGTTATGGAAGAAGTCCGCCGCGCTCTGCTGGTAGTAGCGGAAGAAGGGAGTGATCTCCAGCCTGCTGAACAATTCCTGCCGCCACTCCAGTTGCAGACTCTGGGAGAAGACACCGTAGTCGTCCTGCGAAAGACGAACGACGGCATCCAGTGCAGAGTTCGTCTTTTCAAAGTAGTGCGTGCCCTGAAGCTGAAGCACTCCACGAAGACGGCTGGAAGGACGGTTCTCCCGGTAGAGGGTTGTCACCGGGATGCCGAAGAGAAGCTCATCGCGCTGGATCGCCTTGTATTGATCGTTCAAATAACCTTCGGCATAACCAAGCGTCAAATTTGCGCTGAGCACGGTGTTCTTGTCCAGGAGCTGGGACAGGCCGAGGAAGAGATCGTAGCTCTTCTTTTTCTGATCATCTGTGCCGATCACTACGATTGTGTCATTGAGGTAGTTGAGCCCGAAAGAAACGGTCGTGTTCTTCTGATTCAGCTCCCACTTGTCGCTCAGCGAGATGCCCTGGGAGAGGTAGTCGCTCTCCCGGCTGTGAGACAGCTCCAGCTCCACACGATGATCGCCGATCTGCTGAGAAAGCGCTCCCAGCACGCCCTGACGCACATCTTCGATGTCCGTGAGGAATGGCTGCGTGCCACCCGGCAGCGCACCGATGGGAGTGGAGCCGGTGATGGCATCTCGCAGGATCTGAAAGCGCAAACTCGTCTCCTCAGACAGGAACATCTCTCCCCGGTAATAGTAGGACTCGATGAACATGCGCCCACCCGACTCATCATAAGTCTGGTAGCTCGTATCAAACTTGAACGCCTCCGCAGCAGAGAGGGATAAGCCCGGCAAGAGCAGTGGAGCTAATGCCATCGGGCTCTTCATGCATGGCTGACTGAAGCGAGACATGAAGGAGGATTCCGCTGTGGATGGTGTTTGGTTTTGCATGATTCGAGTGGGCGGGAGAGTGCGGATCAAATGGCGACATGACCGAGCAACGCGGGCTCTTCGTGTCGTACATGAGCACGTGCTGGTTTGCAAACGAACCAGCGGTAGAGCACCGGCAGCAGGAAGAGCGTGAGGAAGGTGCTGCTGACGATCCCGCCGATGACGACGGTGGCGAGCGGGCGCTGGACTTCGGCTCCGGCTCCTTCGCTGATGGCCATGGGGATGAACCCAAGGCTGGCGACGAGGGCGGTCATGAGCACGGGGCGCAGACGTTGCAGACTGCCTTCAGTCACCGCCTCTTCAGCATTACGGCCTTCGTTGCGGAGTTGATTGAAGCAACTGATGAGCACCACACCATTCAGCACGGCCACACCACACAGGGCGATGAAGCCGATGGCAGCGCTGATGCTGAAGGGCAGTCCGCGCATCCAGAGGGCGAGTACGCCGCCGGTGATGGCGAGTGGGATGCCAGTGTAGATGATGAGCGTCTGCGTGACGCTTTTGAAGGTGGCGTGGATGAGCACAAAGATGAGCACGAGAGCGAGCGGCACGACGACCATGAGTCGCGCACGGGCTTCCTGAAGATGCTCGAACTGCCCGCCGAAATCGACGCGATAGCCTTCCGGCAACTGCACGCTGGCGGCGATCTTGGCGCGCGCCGCATTGACGTAAGCTTCGGAATCGGTGCCACCGGCGAGATCGACATTCAGACCGACACGACGATGTCCGTCTTCGCGGCCAATAGCATCGACCTGCGGCACTTCGACGAAGTCGGCCAGACGACCGAGGGTGATGAGTGATCCGTCCTGCGTGCGCACTGGCAGCGCTTTCATGACTTCGGGGTCGTTGCGCAGATTCTCGGGCAGGCGCACGACGATGGCGCGGCGGCGATTGTTCTCGACCAACATGCCTGCGGTGTGTCCAGCCATCGCAGTGGTGATGGCGGCATTCACTTCAGAGGCCTCGACATTGAATTTGAGCATCGAGGCGCGGTCCACGCGGATCTCGAGCACGGGCACGCGGCCCTGGCTTTCAAACTCGGCGTTGTCGGTGCCAGCGATGCCTTCGAGGATCTCCTTCACCTGACCGGCGACCTTTTCCATCGTGTCGTAGTCATCGCCAAAGATGCGCACGGCGAGGTCGGCACGGGAGCCTTCGAGCATCTCGTTGAAGCGCATCTGGATCGGCTGCGCGAAGTCGTAGTCCTGCTCGGGCACCTCTTTGGCGAGTTCATCGCGGACGAGTTCAGCGAGACGGTCACGGCTGACGGGCTTGCCGTTTTCTTTGCGCCACTCGGACTGGGGCTTGTAGAAAACGTAGAGATCGTATTCGCCGGGCGACATCGGATCAGTCGCCACTTCGCTGGTGCCGACGCGGGCGAAGGTTCGTGTCACTTCCGGCACTTTTTCGATCAGATACTTCTGCGTCTTGATGCAGCGATTCAGTGACGTCTTGAGGCTGGTGTTCGCGGGCTGATACACCATCGCGGTCCAGGAGCCTTCGTTGAGTGTCGGCACGAATTCCTGCTTGAGATTCGTGAACACAATCACGGTGACGACCAGCAGCGCCACGACGCCACCAACCACACCCCAGCGTGTCGTCCACGCGATGCGCAGTGATGGCGCATAAGCGGCTTTCGACCAGCGCATGAGGAAGTTGTCTTTCTCACTGATGTTGCCAGTCAGCAGCAGGGAGCAAAGCGCTGGCATGAGCGTGAGTGCAAGCACCAGCGCGCCGCCGAGCGCGAGCATGACGGTGATCGCCATGGGGTGGAACATTTTCCCTTCAATGCCTGTCAGTGCGAGGATGGGCAGATAGACGAGAGTGATGATGAGCACGCCGAAGAACATCGGGCTGCCGACTTGCTCGCCTGCTTCATGGACGGCATTGAGTCGCTCTTTCGCGGTGAGTTTGCGACCGAGTTCATGCTGACGCTCGCCGAGCACGCGGACGATGTTTTCCACCATCACGACGGCACCATCAATGATGAGACCGAAGTCCACCGCACCGAGTGACATGAGGTTGCCGGACACACCGCCGAAGGTCATGCCGATGAGGGCAAAGAGGAACGAGAGCGGAATGGCGAGCGCGACGATGAGAGCCGCACGCCAGTTGCCCAACAGGAGGAGCAGGACAACAACGACCAGCACAGCCCCTTCGAAGAGGTTGTGCTTCACGGTGTTGATCGTGCGGTCCACGACCTCGCTGCGGGCATACTGGATGCGGATTTCTAGATCAGCGGGCAGCTTCTTTCCCAGCTCGCTGAGTTTCTCTTCGACGCGCTTGCTGATGATGCGGCTGTTTTCGCCGACGAGCATCATCACGGTGCCGAGCACGGCTTCTTCGCCATTCTCGACCGCGCATCCGGTGCGGACATTGCTGCCGATGCTGACTTCGGCGAGATCCTTCACGCGCAGCGGTTCGATGCCTGCGGCAAACTTCACGGGCAGGTTGGCGATGTCTTCCGCGCTGGCCACCTTGCTCACGCCACGAATCAACACGCGATCCGTGCCACGCTCGATGACACCACCGCCCGCGTTGTCCACATTTTGACCGATGATCTCCGCGAGTTCGCCAAAGGTCATGCCAGCATTCGTGAGAGAATCGGGCTTCGGAAGGATGACGAGCTGGCGCTCATAACCGCCGCTGCTGTTGACCTCAGCCACGCCTGGCACAGTGCGCAGGAAGGGCTTCACGATGTAGTCGTGGGCTTCGCGCAGATCCATGAGCTGGCGCTCGCGGGTTTGTTTGCGCTGTGGGGCATCCTTTTTGTAGTCGAGCGTGTAATAGACGATCTCTCCGAGGCCGGTGCTGATGGGTGACATCTGCGGGCTGAGACCTGCGGGCAGCTCCACCTGCACGAGACGTTCGCTCACGAGCTGGCGTGCGCGGAAGAGATCAAATCCATCACGAAACACGAGCGTGACCTGCGAGAGGCCGGACTTCGTGAGTGAGCGGAATTCCTCCACGCCCTGGATGCCCGCAAGCGCGAGTTCCAGCGGGTAGGTAACGAGTTTCTCTGTCTCCTCGGGGGCCAGCCCTGGCACGGCGGTGTTGATTTGAACCTGCGTATTCGTGATGTCAGGCACGGCATCCACAGGCAAGTGCATGGCGGAGAATACCCCAGCCGCGAGCAAGAGCAGCGACCCCATGATAACGAGGAAGCGGTTCTTTAGCGAAAAGTCGATGATGGATGAGATCATGGCCTAGTTGTTCGTCAGCTTGGGTGTGATGGATTCGCCCGTGAGTGCCGTGCCGGTGAGGCGCTCGATCTCCATGCGGTGCTTCCAGGCATTGCGGCGGGACTCGATGAGCGAATCCATGGCGTCGAGATAGCCACGCTGCATTTCGACATAGGTCGCAGCAGGCACGGCACCGAGGCGGTAGTGGCGGTCAGCTTCAGCGGCGGCATCGGCGAACTGTTTCTCGCTCTCGGGACGCCAGCGGGACAGTGCGTCGAGTTCAGCGAGATAGGCGGAGCGCTCGACAGAGAGATCACGCTCAAGATCGCGCAGTGTGGCGAGGAGCAGAGCTTCGGCTTGTTGTGTACGCGCTTCTTCAGCAGCGACGTTGCCTTTGTTCTTGTTCCAAAGCGGCAGAGGGATGGAGAAGGCGAATCCACCTTCGATCTGTGTGCCACCGGCGTGTTGTCCGGCCATGTAGGGACCAAAGGTTATGTTGCCCCAGCGCTCGGATTTGGTGAGGTCGATCTTGAGGCCTTGCTTGGCGACGTTCAGGCGCTTTTGCTGGAGGTCGAAGTTCGTGCGAGCTGCCTGCTGCTTCAGGGTTTCCATCTGTGGTGCGCCAGGAAATGAGGTGACGGCACCGCTGAGTTGAATGGTCTGATCAGGACCACGACCACAAAGCACAGCGAGCGTCGCCATGGCCTCGCGGACTTGCTTCGAGGCATCCGTCAAAGTGCGGTCACTGGTAAGCAGCGTGGCTTCGAGGATGCGACGTTCGAGCAGGGCGCTGACGGAGCCTGTGTCGCGCTGCACGAGCACGTCGATGAGTGCTTCCAAACGCTCGCGGACACTGCGGGCGGCGTCTTCTTTGCGTTTGAGCAAGAGCACGTCACCCGCACGGGCGCGGACTTCGTTGGAGAGCTGGGATTTGAACTGAAACAGGCCGAGTTCCGCGAGGGTGATGTCACGGTCAGCGATGGCTTTCCGCAAGGACATGCGACCTGGGAAATCAAAGGTCTGAAGGATCTGCGCACGCCAGACGAGACCGTCTTTCTGAGCAGCGATGCCCATGCCACCGAGCTCGGTGTTGAGCTCAGGATTGGCGAGTTGACCGGCAGACTGGCGACCACCGCGTGCAGCGGCGATCTCGGCTTCATAGAAGCGGACTTCGGGGTTTTTTTGGAGTGCTTCGGCGACGAGGTCGCCACTGGTGACAGCGGTGGAATCACGCGCTGGAAGGAGGGAGGCGCTGCTAGTGAGCAGAGCGGCTGACAGGAGAAGAGATGAGCAAAATTTCATGAGAGAGCTATGAGGGAATGAGTCGAACTTTGGATCACGCAGATCACGTGATGCATGAGGTGCCCGGGCCAATGCAGGATGAACCCTGCAAGATGGCTGGAGCGTCGGCTGACGGCTTTGAGCCGCCTCTCTCTCAGATCAGAAGCTGCACGGTGGCGAGCATCGGTCGGATGCGGTGCCGTGGCGTTTGCACTTCCTTGAAACCGCTGGCGCGAGTTGTATCGCGTGCGGGATTGATGGCGATGAGCGTGAGCTGGAAGGTGGCGGCAAGATTGACCTGCGGCGCTTCCTTGGTGGCACGAGCGATGTCTTCGCGCTCGCCTCTGGAGCTTGAGTCAAACTGGGCGGAGACAAGCTGATGATCACCGGCATCGGAGGCTTTACAGAGACGCACGAGGACACGGGCCAGTGCATTGTGATGATCATTGACCTCGGGTGTGTAGGCGTCAC
The DNA here is from genome assembly GCF_044378005.1 of Prosthecobacter sp. Classification (GTDB taxonomy): domain Bacteria; phylum Verrucomicrobiota; class Verrucomicrobiia; order Verrucomicrobiales; family Verrucomicrobiaceae; genus Prosthecobacter. The sequence continues at coordinate 7,765 of NZ_JBILYB010000090.1, read as the reverse complement.
TGCGATGATGAAGCGTGAGCCTCATGCCACTTTCGGACTGCGCCACCACCAAGCTGTGACTGCCGTCAATCCAAGCGGCCAGCGCCATGGCAGCGGGCATCACCGACGTGCCAGTGATGGTGTAAGCCATCAGGAGCGTGAGTGCGATGAAGCGCTGTTTCAGGGAATGCCGCATGTTTTGTGAGGTGTCTCTAACGCGTTATAGAGCGGACTTTGCCAGTGAATGTTCGTTTGTTACCAAATGGTCATCATCTGCTTGCGTGGCGCTGAGATCGCGTCGCATTTTCTGGCAGATGCGGTGGATGCTGACGGCGATGGCACTGCGCGTGCGACCCTGGGATTTTGCGATGGCCTGGCTAGTTTGTTTTTCTGCATAGTGGAGATGGAGCAAGTGCCGTTGTGCCTCTGGCAGTTTGAAGAGGCAGCGATCCATGGCAGCGAGGCGTCTTTCACTTTCATCCTCTGCCTGGACCTCCTGGAGCCGCTGCTGATCGACCCAGGCGATGATGCGGCTTTGCTCACGCGCATCATCGCGGATCTGATTGAGAGCCATGTGCCATGCCAGAGTTCTCAGCCAGGGCATGAACACTGTTCCGGCGCGAAACTGGGCGTGCTTTCTGAAAGCATGAACCATCGCATCATGCGCCAGATCTGCCGCCTGTGTCTCTGACAACCGAGTGGCCAGCCATCCGCGCAGCAAGGGAACGCAATGCTGATAAAGACGCGTGGCCGCAGCTTCATCACCACGCAGCGCACTCTCGAACCATTCGGAGCAGGCATCTGTCTGCTGGCCGAAGGAGGTGTCATCGAGAGTGGCTTTCATGGTGGTGGAGGATGAAGAGTTTGAATCTCCGGCAGCCGTCAGGGCTTCACGAGACGGAAGAAGCGGCTGCCGGAGCTCATCGGCACGGTCACGGCGCTCGTGCCGTTCACGGTCGTGATAGCGCGTGAAGAGTTGAACCAGCTTGTGGGATTGAGATCAGGGCTTTCCTGAAGTGTCCAGCCGGTGAAGGACTCGGGCCAGGAGACGCTGAGTGCGCCGGGCGTATCCACGGAGAGTCCGACATCAGGCTTCACGACCACGTCATTCACGCCGAGCATGAAGGGCGAGAGGCTGGGGGTGATGGCTTCGATGACGTTGGTCGTTGGATTGACTTTGCAAGGCAGCTTCTCCCACACGCCATTATTGAAGTGGTAGATGGAGAGCTGGTTCTCATCATATCCAACAGGAAGCAGCGCGGGGTTGTAGGCGAACTTGAGTTTGATGTTGCCGGTGTGAGTGCCGCTGTACTTGAGGTTCCAACGCTGTTTGCGCGTGCCACTGGGTGTTTCAAAGGTTGGGAGCTCAAACTCACCTTCCAGTTCGCGCTCGCCGATCTCGTCAGCATCTGCTTCGGAGTGTTCGCCGTAGAAGGTGCCTTCCTGGTCGATGTCTTCGAACTCGAAATCAACGCCGCCCGTGTGAGTGGAGCCGCCATTGCAACTGCCATGACCACCCGTGCCACTCGTGCCGCCACCATCGACGATGACTTTGGTGCCAGTGAGAAGGCTGAGCATGATGTCGAAGTTCACGCTCTGACCTGGAGCGATGGTGCCGAGCTCCCAACGCTGCGCGCCGGAGATCCAGCGATCTGCAGGAGCAAAGGTGTCGCGATTCTTGCGGGCGAGATAGGGGCCGTTTGTCCAGTTGTCCTCAATGGAGAGATGCACGCCATCGCTGGGCTTGCCGACGGAGTGATCGTCGATGCCATTGTTCTCGATGCCGTAGTGGCCGATCTCGAAGGCACTCGGGGCCACTTTGGAATGGAAGCCGATGAGATCCTCCAGGCCGACGGTAGAGCTTTGATCGCCAGCGGCTCCGGCATCCACGCCTGACATGGTCATGTCATACTGATACTCGGGCAGCTTGCCGACATAGCTGCGGTTGTCGTATTGACCGCGCTGGGAGATGAAGCCGTGGAGCAGGTGGAAGAGCTGCACGTTAGTGATCTGCACGCCACTGATGTTCTTCACGGTGAAGGTCTGATTCATCACGTAGCGGTTGCTGTTCACCGAGATGGGGGCACCTGCGGCTGAAGCTGGTTTCACGCCCATCGGTGTGCCGGTCACGGTATCGACCATTTCGAAGCGTAGGGTGATTTCGAGATCGCCATTGGAGATCACGGATTGAGCGATGGGCAGGCCATCAAGATTGCTGCCGATGAGATGGATGCCCTGGACGACGGTGAAGTCGGAGTTTGTCCGCCAGTCAGGGAACATGAAGTTTGGCTCCATCCAGGTGGGATCGACCGTGTTGCCATTGCGTGTGTAGCCAACGGCGCTGCCCCATTCACCGGAAAGATACTCACGACCTTCGAAGCCAGGCGTGTTGTCGAGCAGGAAGTCGGAGTAGCCGAAGTCGGTCAGCGTGATGTTCCAGTTCGGATTATCGAGCTGCATGGAGCCGCCAGTGCTGGCCGCAGGGCTGACGGTGATGTTATCGACGAGGAAGCGAACTGCGCCAACGGGTGCGTCAGGCAGTTGCAGTGTGATTTGGTCGAACGGCGAGTCGCTGTTGAAATTGATCGTGCCGACAGGGAGCGTATCGCCAACGGTGACAGTGCCGTGGGCGATGCCGGTGCCAACCTGGACGGGAGCGCCGCTGGAGTTGTCGATAGCGGTGATCTGGATGTTCGAGGCCACAGGAACATTGACCGGCTCCACCGTGGCGAAGTCGATGCTGATGCCTGTTACTGATTGATCCAACTGGATCGTCAGCGTGCCCGCATCGGCAGTAGGTTCGAGATAGTTGCCACTGAACTTGGACAAGATGCGACCGCTCGCTGCTTCCGTGGTGATCTTGAAGGTATCGACCACTGGCGAATCAAAGGTCGCTCCATAACCGACATTGGTTTGAGTCAAAGGCAGTGCCTGATCGAGAGCCAGGACCGGTGTGGCGGTGTCGAAGTCAAAGTGGATACCGAGAGGTGGCGCGCTGAAGTTGGCCACATAACTGCCGCTCGCTGTCGGTGTGAAGGTGTAGGTCGCGGAAGTGCTGACTTCGGTGCCGACGGCGTCGGTCCAGTTCGTGAAGGTGTAGCCCAGGCTTGCTGTCGCCACGAGGGTGGCACTAGCGCCAGCATTGATCGAGCCGCCGCCACTGGTCGTGCCGCCGATGGAAGGGAAGGCGGAGGTGGTGATGCTGTAACCTGCGACGAAGTTCGCCACGAGAGTGCGATTCGCGATCGCTGTGAACGAGTAGCTCGCCGAAGCGCTGACAGGCACGCCTGCCTCCGTCCAATTGACGAATGTGTAGCCCGAGTTGGCTGTGGCAGTGAGGGTGACATTGCTGTCGCCAGCCACGGTGCCTCCGCCGGTCACGCTGCCGCCTGCTGCGGGTGCCGCACTGGCGTTGATGGTGTAGTTGACACCGCCGCTGAAGTTCGCCACGAGATTGCGGGCAGGAGCCGTGTCGGGGCGTGCCTTGAAGGTGAAGGCTGCATCCACACTCACCACGTTGCCGTTCTCCGTCCAGTTGGCGAAGGTGTAGCCATTGTTGGGGAATGCCTGAACGGTCACGTTGTCACCATCTTCAAACTGGCCGCCGCCGCTGGTGGTGCCTGCATTCACGGGGGCAGAGGCTGTGGTGATCACGGCAACTGGCGCAAACGTCGCAGAGAGTGCGAGATCCGCAGTCACCGTGAAGGTGTAGTTGGAGGAGCTGCTCACGTTGGTGCCGCCGACTCTCCAGCGTTTGAAGATGTAGCCTGCATTTGGCACCGCAGAGACGGTGATGCTCGTGCCATCGGCAAACACACCACCGCCTGAGGTGGTGCCACCAGCCGCAGGACTGGACGCCGTGGTGATCGTGCGATTGCCACCTGCGATGGCGATGAAGTTCGCCACCAGCGTGCGGTTAGCCGTCGCATTGAAGGTGTAGCTCGCCGAGGCGCTGACCTGAACGCTGGCTTCGGTCCAGTTCACGAAGTTGTAGCCTGCATTCGGCGTAGCAACGACGGTCACGCTCGTGCCATCAGCCACGGTGCCGCCACCACTCGTCGTGCCACCCGCGATAGGCAATGCACTGGTCGCGATGGTGCGATCACCACCGCCCGTGACAGTGAAGTTTGCCACCAGGATGCGATCCGCTGTGGCATTGAACGTGTAGCTCGGGCTGCTGCTGACCACATTGCCGCCCTGTGTCCAGTTAGCGAAAGCATAACCCACACTGGGTGTTGCGATGACTGTGACACTCGCGCCGCTGGCGAAGACGCCACCACCGCTCGTGCTGCCACCGATGGATGGCGATCCGTTCGTGCTGATCGTGTAGCTCGTGTCCTGCGTAAAGTTTGCCACCAGCGTGCGATCCGAAGCGACATTGAAGGTCAGACTGGCTGCATTGCCTACGACGAAGCCGCCTTCTGTCCAGTTCGTGAAAGTGTAGCCCACATTCGGCGTCGCCGTCACCGTGACACTCGTGCCTTGATTGAAGGTGCCTCCACCCGTCGTCGTGCCGCCTTCGACTGGCAGCGCACCCGCTGTCACGGTGTAAACCGGCACAAAGTTCGCGATGAGCGAATGATTCACGTCCATCAACAGTGTGTAGCTGCTGTTGGTGCTGACGATGGTCCCATTGTCGGTCCAGTTCAGAAAAGCAAAGCCTGCTGCGGCAACCGCCGTGGCCGTCGCATTCGCATCGATGGCATACGCACCATCACCGCTCGTCGTCCCACCGACGAGAGGAGAGGCAATGGTATCAAGCAGGCTCGATGGCGGTGCAGGAGCATTCGCAGGGGCCACCACGAGTGTATAGTTCTTTGAGACATCAGGGCTCGCGCCATCGGAAGCCGTGATTTTGAAATTGAACTCACCGCTCACGATGGGTGTTCCCGAAAGCACGCCTGTGTCCAGATCGAAAGTCATGCCCGCAGGCAGTGCACCTTCTTTGGTGATGTTCAGAAGCGGCACAGCCCCTTCCACCACGACGGTGCGGTCGGCAAAAGCGGTGTTCATCTTGGCTTCACCGACATGATCAATCAGGCCTACAGGTGCCTCAACATCGACGGCAGCCATTTGCGAGCCGGTGAAATCGCCGATGACCTCATAGCCCGCCATGTCCTCAGTGACTGCGACCCACTCACCGCCAACCAGGTGATGATTGTAGGTCCTCATGCCGGTGCCATGAAGGCCGTCAGCATCGACCGCATCGGCCATCGCTTCGCCGCTTTCCGCATCGAGCGGGCCTGTGTACTTGTAGAACTCGTAACGGCGTGTCACCACCTCATCGCCATTCGGCAGGTCCTCAGGAGCTGCGGCCAGTTGACCATTTGGGCCACCATCCACAGCCGTGGTCTTTTTCTGCAAAATGCGCCACTCCACCTCGACCTCGTCGGGTTCGCCATTGGCCCAGTTTTTGTCATTCGCATTGTCCGGATCATCACTGACGAGTTCGCGCAGCTTGATCTCTTTGTTGTTGTGTGTGGTGGTCTTGATTTCCTTCACCCAAACGGCCTTGCCAAACTGCTTCACCGGCGGCGCTGGTGGCTCTGGCGGCACAATGACAGCCTGAACCTGGGCTATGACGCCCACAACGGGCGGGAAATAAGTGAACACCGGCGTCGCCACCTGCACCGCACCGCCATGAACAAGCACGCCGCTGCCATTGTCGATGAGCCAGTTGTAGCGAATGATGCCCACCGCGAGGCGGAAACCGACACCGAAGTGCTCTCCGCCGAAGTTCACGCTCGGATTGGTGAACATGTGGCCATTCGTCGCTGGGATGGGAGCGCTCGGGATCGCCGTGTAGGCCGCCCATGAGCCATCCGCGTTCTTTTTGCTCTCCCAGCGGATGCGGCACTTTGGATGCAGCGGGTCCGTGTCATCCTGCTCATAGCGCGGCACGCCGTAGTGGTTGTAATTGTAGGTGTAGGTGATGTCCGTGGTGTGGCAGTCTTCGATCTCGATTTCAAAGCCGTGGCAGACGTGCCCGGTGTCGTTGACGGTGTCGAAGTTGTTGATGCTGCCGTAGGCTTGACTGGCCTGAGAAGCTGCTGGGCACAACGCCAGCACGGCGACTGCAGCAGCAGCAAACCAAGAGCGAAGCGTCCTGGGAGATCTGAAACGTTGGGAGCTGATTTTCATAAATTTGGCGGATGGTTGAGTCGGCAAGTCGTCTGTATTCTTCGCCGAAGCTTCCGAGAGTGAAATGAATGGAGCGTAACTAAGTGGTTGGAATTCCAGGCCATGTCGGAGGCGTGCCTGACGCCATGCGCAGATTCATGCGCCGTGAGATGAGCGCGCGGCCATGGACATGCGCTGCGTCATCTCAGATCAGTGCCGCGCCGGTCATGCCGGACGCTCGTGGCACCGTGCCTCCACCTCAGATTAAAAGCTGTATCGTGGACAGCAGGGGGGGCTGGTGAGAAATCGAAACCTGGGGTGACGGCTTATCCGCGCGTGTCACCGAAGGCTTGGGCAGTTGCAACATGTGCTGCCATTCGTGAGTGGCCTGCTCATTGATCAAGGCATCGCCCGAACGCATTTTCGAAAGCGTCTCACGCTCCTGGCCGAGGTTGCCGGAGAGCTGGCTCGTCGTCATCTGGTGATCGCCATCCTGGTCAGCCTGGCAAAGACTCACCAGCACCCGGGCGAGACCCCGGCGGTGATCATTGACGGCTGGAGTAAACTCAGTCTGCCGATGATGCAGCACGACTTGCGCTCCACCTTCGCTGACACGCACGAGGCTTTGATGACTACCGTCCAGATCCACCAGCATCGTCATCACCGCAGGCATCAGCGACGTGCCCGTGATGGCATAAGCCATCAAAAGCAGAGCGGAGATGATGTGGTGGAAGAGATGCATGGGCGGTGAGCGCGCGAAGGTGTGGTTAATAGACACGGGTGCAACGCATTCATCCAATCATTGCCAAATGATCATGTTCGCGAGACTGGGAGAAGCCACGGCACGGCCTTGACGCGATAGAACTTGGCGTTCTTCGGCTTGTTACGCAGAACATCCATAGGCAGCCGCACCCTCAAATCGGCGCTGAGCGACTGTTATGGGATTGGCAAGAATGCCAATTGCTGCTCTGCCGACCACAAGATCGGGGCGGAACCCACTTCACTGTGGCACTTCGCTACCCACACCATATTGCCAGCGGTCCCGACGGAAACGATGGCGATAATAGCAGAAATGATCGCCCCGACGGCCCATCCTCGACGCAAAAGAAGCTGTGCGATTGCCGATACCATTCCCGCCAGCATCACCGAGGGCAGTACTAGCACGGCACCATTTAAGGGCCGCTCAACGATCCCCTCAGCGGGTGCTCCAATCAGATATCCAGGGCTGGCGAGAATGCCGCTGGCAACAAGAAGCCAGAGTCCGACCCGCATGATCACTAGCCTGCGGTTGAAGCGTCCGACGACCAGGACGCCGAGACCACACAGGAGACCTATGATCGGAACCTGATGAGTGGCGATGTGGAGAAGGGTGTTATTCATGATACGTCATGTACAAGTTCATGGATGAACGAGCCGGAAGAACAGGCTGCCGGTGGGACTCGGAATGGAGACTTGGTTTTGACTGCCGCTGGTGGTGATGGGCACTGTAGAATTCACCCAGCTCGTGGGACTAAGATCCGGGCTTTCCTGCAAGACCCAGCCAGCGGCGGTATCAGGCCAAGCTAGGCCGTGTTTGAAAACCTGTCGATTGGCAAAGTTGAAGGGGTGGTGTAAATAAGGCGACCGATGAAAACACAACGCTTCGCATGGTGGGGGCCGCTCAAAG
>NZ_JBILYB010000227.1:0-6332 GCF_044378005.1 Prosthecobacter sp. | reverse complement strand
GGTATCAGGCCAAGCTAGGTTGAGCACACTGGGCACACTCTGGCTCAAATTCATCATCGGAACATAATTCGCGACGAGCGTGCGATCGGAGGTGGCATTGAAAACCAAACTTTGGCTGCTGCTCACGGCGATACCTGCTTCGGACCAATGCGTGAATTGATAGCCCTCATTCGCCATGGCGTGAAGAGTGACGGTCCCACCCGGAACAAATGCACCGCCGCCGTTGACGGTGCCACCAGGGGCTGAGGATGCAGTGGCCGTCACGGTGAACAAGGAGGGAGGCGCGGGATCCAATGAGACATTGTCATAGTGGACCAATGCCTGATCGTTCTGCTGCGAGGCACCGATGGTGCCCAGGTAGATCACATGGACTCCGGGAGTGAGCGTCAGCGTGACTGTCTGACTGAGATGCCACGCGCTCTGCGAACTTTCGCTCATGTAGGTTTTTGAGAAGAGTGCCTGTGATGCCGTGACATACCAGTTGTCGATAGCGATCTTGGCTCCGTTGATCAACGTTCCCGTATTGGCCCTTTCGAGGTAGTAGTCGAAGGTCAGCGTGAAGGTGCCCCCGCTGCCCGCATCGAAGCTTTGGAAGACGTAGTATTTGTGCGTGTTGGCATTGTGAAGCCCTGCGGTGCTGAACCTCAAATCGCCATTGTAAACGCCCGCGTTTTCCGTGCTGCCGTTCATTCCTGACCAGCTCGTCGGCAGGCTGATCGCAGGTCCCACGGGATCGTAGGTCTGGGAAAAATCTCCGTTTGTCAGGAGATTGGCGTGGGCGTGAATTGCTCCCCAAGTGAGGATGAGAAGTGAGAGCCGTGTTTTCATGTGCTGATGACGGAACTTCATGGCAGTGCGAGACGGAAGAACAGGCTGCCCGTTGGGTTCGGGATGGAGACTTCGTTTTGCCCGCCGCTGGTGATGATGGGCAGGTCTGAATCCAGCCAACTACCAGCACTCAGATCCGGGCTATCCTGCAAGACCCAACCGGTGAGCGATGACGGCCATGTTAAAGTGAAGCCATCGTTGGTCACATCTGGCACGATGTTCAAGACGGGGATCGTGGCGAAGTTGGCGATCAGCGTGCGATTCGAACTAACGGTGAAGTTGTAGCTTGAGAGGGTGCTTGCTTCGACAGCGGCTTCGGTCCAGTTCACGAAGTAGTAACCTGGACTCGCCGTGGCGGTCAGTAAGGAGGTGTCGCCGGACAAGAAACTGCCTGTGCCCGTGACGCTACCGCCAGCGAGCGGTGATGCGCTTGCCGTGATGGCAAAGGTGGATGCGGATGTGAAATTGGCAGTGAAAGCGTAGTCGGCATTCGCGTTGAAGATGATGGGATTGGTGTTGCCAGCGGGTGCACCACCGAGGGTCCAATTGCCAAACACATAGCCAGGAGACGGAGACGCCGTGAGCGTGACGGGCGCTCCATTTCCGACGACTCCAGCGCCTGTCACACTGCCGCCAGCCAAGGGTGCAGCGCTTGCCGTGATGGTGCGATTGGTGGCAACGAAGTCTGCCACGAGAGTGACGTCATTGGTGACGGTCGTCGTGTAGCTGGGGTCGGTGCTCAGCACGGTGGTGCCCTGCCGCCATTTTGAAAAGACATAGCCAACGGCTGGGACGGCGTTGACGGTTACGTTCGAGCCGTGCGCGTAGTTGCCCCCGCCAGTGGTCGTGCCGCTGCTGACGGGGAACGAGCTGGTGTAGAGCGTGGGAAAGTTCTTTTCAAAGTGGGCGGTGAGCGTGGTGCCGTAGCACACCATGTGCTTCAGCACCGGATTGATGCTCACGACGCGCGGCACGCCGCCCAAGTCACCAAGGCCGGCTCCTTGTTTCCAATACGCGAAACGGTATCCCGACGCCGGGGTGGCGGTAATGGTGATCGGCGTCCCACCACTATAACTCTTGCCCGCTAGTCCGGCGGTTCCGGCCAGCAAAACGGTGCCTGAATACGCCGGGGAGACGACTCCATTGATGAAGAAGGTGTTGTTTAAATAGGTAAAGTTTGCGACAAGATTTCGATCAGCGATGGCGGGGAATTGGTAAAGTCCGCCACCGGCATTCGGAAGGTTCACCAGTTCGCCATTTTCCGTCCAACCTACAAACGAGACACCGTCGGCGGCACTCAGATCGAGGTCGACGATTTCGTCCGCGTTGTAGGTGCCCGCGCCGCCGACATTGCCATAGATGCTCGGGTTGACCACGGCGTTGATCACATACGGGCCGGTGTTGGGTCCGGTGAAGTTGGCGGTGAGTGTCTTGTGGCCATCGGCGGCGAAGGTGTAGCTGGCACTCGCACTGACCACGACGCCTTCCTCGCTCCAATTGATGAAGGTGCGGCCATGCGCGGGCGTTGCGGTGACGGTCACGCTATCACCGGGATTGAAGGTGCCGCCACCGGTGACGCTGCCGCCCGCCGCAGGCATTCGAGCAACCGTGATCGTGACCGGCTCCGTCGCTGCATTCAGCAAAGTGAAGGCGGTATCGCCAGCGCGGTTCACATAGTTGTAGTCGCCCGTCACAGCGGGCACTTGGGCAAAGTGTGTGCCATTGCCACCCGTGCCCGTGCTCCATTGCCAGTTTGGCGGCAGCTCGCTCTGCACGGCGTAGATTTGCATCCAATACGTCTGCCCGCCGGTCATCACAAAGCCTGCCGGGAGCGTGAAGCGGAAGTCCGAATAGCCGGTCGCCCCCACCGGAGTTTCATGCGCATTACCTGCGACATGCCAGACCGTGCCGCCGGGTAGCGCGATGGTGTCGATGCTGATGACAAACTCGGTGTGCGACACGGGAAGCGATGTGCCGCGCCAGTGGATCTCACGCAGCGTCTGCGTGGCGGCCACACTGAAGGAGTCCCAGACGAACTCATCAAGGTTGCTGCCATTCACTGTGTAGCTGGCCGAGACATGCCCGCCGCCTCCTGTGCTGGGCGGTTGAGTGTAAGCGGCGGCTGCACTCAACTGATGTGTGGCGAGAATCAGAGAGAGCAGGATGCTGGGCAGTTTCATGGATGGGAGAGACGGAAGAACAGGCTGCCTGTGGGGCTCGGGATGGAGACTTGGTTTTGCCCGCCGCTGGTGGTGATGGGCAGCGCGGAGGTCGTCCAGCTCGCTGCACCGAGGTCGGCACTTTCCTGCAAAACCCAGCCAGTGGCCGATGCGGGCCATGCAAAGCCAAGTGCGCCCGGCGTGGTGCTCGTGACGCCGACGATGGGCACAAAGTTCGCGACGAGCGTGCGGTTCGCAGCCGCGTTGAAGGCGAAGCTGTTGCTGGCGCTCACCACGATGCCGCTCTCACTCCAACCGGTGAATTGATAACCCGCAGCGGGCGTGGCGAGCAGCGTCACCACGCCGCCGGTGGCATAACCTCCACCTCCGCTCACACTGCCGCCGGGTGCGAAGGATGGTGCCGTCGTGACGGTGAATCCGGCGGCGAAATTTGCCAGGAGCGTGCGCTGATTCAGCAGCGTGAAAGCATAGGTAGGTGTTGTGCTGACGATGTTGCTCGCCTCGGTCCAGTTGAGGAAAACATAACCCGGTTTGGCCGTCGCCATGGCGGTGACGCTGCTGCCGATGATGAAAGTGCCCGCGCCCGCAACGGTGCCCATCGTGGTGGATGAACTGGTGAGCGTGAGCTGATACGTCGGCTGAAAATTGGCAGCTAGCGTGCGATTCGCCGCCGCAGGAAACGAATACAGCGCGGATGAACTCACGATGGTGCCGCCTTCGGTCCAGTTCACAAAGGCGTAGCCCGTTTTGGCCGTGGCAGCGAGGTTCACGACGGCATCGAGCGCGAAAGTGCCCGCACCGCTGACACTGCCGCCATTCACTGAAGACGATGTGGCGGCGATGGCATAGCTGGTGGGCACATCCGCCGAGAGCGTGAGCGCGAGATCGCCCGTGCCGCTGTAGTAGCTGTTACCCATGCGGCGATAGTGAGCGTTGTTGCCGCCCGCGCCGGTGGCATGGCCCCAGGTGAGCGGATAGCCGTATTGCGAGGCTTCGATCTGAATCCAGTAGCCGGTGCCTGCCGTGGCAACGAACGAAGTTGGCAGCGTGACCGAGTAATCATACATCTGCACACCGCCGACCAATTCGGCGGCGGTTTGATTCGCGTTGCCAGTGATGGTGTATTTCTTGAGATGCGGATTCGCGAGGTCGGGATAGAAGCCATTCGCCGTGGAGCCGTAGATTTTGATGTTGAACTCCACCACCGGATTGCCCGCCGCGTTGTTGCCGATGTAGCCCCCGCGCCAGCGCAGATGCGAAATGCCCGTGGTGGTGGCGAGCGTGAACTTCTCAAAGCGATACTCCATGCCATCCACATTCCCATCCGGCGCGAGATAGGAGGAGAGCAGCAGCGTGCCGGATATCGTCGTCGGCTGCGAGAAGACGATGCCGAGATTTGTCGCTGAAGACGTGAAGTTCGCGACGAGATCGCGGTCTCCGGCGACGGTGAAGGTATAGTTAGCACTCGCACTTACCGGTATGCCGTTTTCGGTCCAGTTGACGAAGTTGTAGTTCGCGGAAGGCGCCGCTTGCACCGTGACGCTGCTGCCATTCACAAAACTGCCGCCGCCATCCGTGTTCCCGCCCGTGAGCGGCGATGACGCCGTCGTGATGAGAGAGCCTGTGGCAAAATTTGCCACCAGCGTGCGGTTTCCCGTCACGGTGAAGGTGTAGCTCGGATTCGTGCTGACCACGGTGCCGTTCTCCGTCCAGTTCACGAAGGCGAAACCCGCATTCGGCGTGGCGATGAGCGGTGCGGCGGCGTTTTGCGGATACAGGCCCGCATTCGTGACCGTGCCGCTGCCGACAGGCGATTCGCTCGCGACGATGGTGTAAGTCGGCCCGTCACTCGTGATGATGCTGAAGGCCGCATCGCCCGGCGCATACTGGAAATAGAAATCCGCCTGCCCGGCGATGCGGCGGAAGTGCGAGCCATTGCCCGTGCCCGCCGCAAAGCCCCAATACGGCAGTCCATTGGCAAACTCGGCCTCGATCTGCACCCAGTAGAGCTTCCCCGCCTGCGCCTGAAACACCGTGGGCAAAACGAAGTGGTAATCATACATCGGCACGCCGCCAAACACGCCCACGCTTGTCTCGCCCGCCTTGTTGCCAGTGTCATAGGCCACCAGCGTCGCGGGCGTGCCCGGATAACCCGGCCCCAGATGCGGCTGCGACAAGCCCGGCGTGGATTCATAGATCGAAACGCGGAAGTTCACGATGTCACCGCCCCAGTAAGCCATCTGCGGATCATAACCGCCGCGCCAGCGAATCTCCGTTACCGCCTGCGCTGTGGGCACGCTGAACGAGTCCCACACGAACTGATCGTAGTCCGTCCCATTCGGCTGATAGCGCGACGACGTCCGCAGCGCCCCGCTGCCATCATGCGGCTGCTCAAAGACCACGCCCGCCTGCACGGAGAGCGAAGTCAGGAGCAGGAAGAGTGAGAGGAAGCGTTTCATGATTTTAGTCGTCATCGCGCTCGCGACCTTGTTTGCCTTTGCCGCCTTCGTTTTCGCCCAGCTGCAAAGTCACCCCGATGCCAGGCAGTTTGACCGTGGACGTCTTGGCGTTGTGCGAGGCAAACAGCGCCGCGATCCACACACCAGCCACGATGGCGATGACCACGCCCCAGACCGCATGACTGGATGAAATGGCATCCTCCGCACTGCCCGACTTCTTGCCCGTGACCATGGTGAGCGAGATGTTCTCCCGATGCCGAATCGTGTGCCACGCCAGCCCAGCCAGATGCATCACGATGACCACTAGCAAGGCCCAGGCAAAGGCTTCATGCAGCTCTTCGAGCGCCTCACCGCCGTAGCCGATGCCCGAGATGAACAAGGCAGGGACGAGCAGGAACATCAGCACCGCCGCCACTGCCGAGCCGGGATTGTTTCCCGCATACAGCTTCGTCTTCGAAACCGCCGCGCTGATCATGTAACCGATGACCTCATGCGGATGCACCGGAAAGCTGGAGAACCGCGAATAGCGCGAGCCGACCACTCCCATCACCACACGCACGCCGAGCAGGAACAGCGCAACGATGCCAAACAGCATGTGCAGTTGAAATAACGGCGCATCATCATCTACAAGGAAGCCAATGGCGATTGCAGCGGTGAGCGAGCCAGCAAAGGCCCAGTGAAACAGACGAGCAGGAATATCCCAAACGAGAATTTTTTTCATAAACAAAGTGCCAGAGGCATGGGTGAAGGGTTCTTTGTCTGGCGTGTTGCCGGAGATCGTGGACATCCGGTCGGGGCACGAAGTGCCAGACATTCGCAGGAGTCAGGGGCATGGAAGAAGCGAGTCTTGCTGACACGCGCATGC
>NZ_JBILYB010000075.1:0-29202 GCF_044378005.1 Prosthecobacter sp. | reverse complement strand
TGCCGGGTGATCGTGTGGTCGTGGCCAGCTCGCTGAGCGGCGATCATCTGGAGGTCTTCGATTTGAAAGGCGGGGCGGTGCCCGTTTTCAAAACACCGCTGCGTTCCGCACATGGCGTGTTTTGGGATGAGGCGCGGCATTGCCTTTGGGCGCTCGGATTCGACGAGCTGCGCTCCTACACCCTCGCCGGTTGGGACACGGCCTCGCCAGCACTTCAGCTCAAGAGCACGCACAAACTGCCGGACGCTGACGGTCATGATTTGCGCCCCGTGCCCGCCAGCGCCGAGCTGCTGCTCACCACCGAGCACGGCGTGCATCTCTTTGATCGCGATCGAGCGAGCTTCCGGCCTCACCCCACACTGAAGGACCATGCCAAGGTGAAGTCCGTGGACGTCCATCCAGTAACTCAACGAATCGTCCTCAGCACCTGGGGCGCGACTCTGCGCCTTTTCGCTCCCGAAGGAACCATCACCTTCCAAGACGCCCGCCCCTACAAAGCCCGCTGGATGCCTTGATCTCATGAAAACCATTCTCTGCCTCCTGCTCACTGCCTGCACCGCGTTCGCGGCGGACAAACCGGCCACCCCACCCGAGTTTGTTGCCATCACCGATGATCCAAAGCTCCCGCGTGTGCTCCTGATGGGCGATTCCGTATCCATCGCGTATGCGCTGGAGGTGCGGAAGCTGCTCGCGGGCGTGGCGAATGTGCATCGCGTGCCCGCGAACTGCGGCTCGACCAAAGTGGCGGTCGGCTACTACGGCCTCAAGCGCTGGCTGCCGGATGCGAACGAGAAATGGGACGTGATTCACTTCAACCATGGCCTGCATGATCTCTCCTATCGTTTCGCCGATGATCGCGACAAGAACTCGAAGGGCGATTACGCCTCACCGACGAACGGCGGGCATCAAAACGTGCCGCCTGAGGTTTATGAGAAGAACCTGCGTCAAATCATCGCCCGCCTGAAACAAACGGGTGCCAAACTCATCTTCGCCAGCACCACGCCCGTGCCCGAAAGCGATGCCGCGAAGTATGTCAAAGACTCGGAGCTGCCTTACAACGAAGTCGCCAAACGCGTGATGTCGGAAGAAGGCGTGACCTGGAACGACCTCTGGTCGCTGGTAAAGCCCCGCCAGGCCGAGCTGCAAATCCCACGCAACGTTCATTTTCAGGCCAAAGGTTCATCGGTGATGGCGAAGCAGGTGGCGGAACACATCCGTGCGGCATTGGTGAAGGCCAAATCGTGATTTGAGGCCATAAAGTCGGCAACAATGACTGAGCGGACAAAGCGTGCCCCTTGGCGACGTTAGCCTCATCCGTGTTTTCATCTCCTACCACTCGCCTTATGCGCCTACTCACCGTTCTCGTCTGTTCGTTCTCCTTGGCGCTGTTAGGCTTCGCTCAAGTCGCGATGACGGATGTGGACGAGCCGGAGGACATGATCCTCGGGTTCAGAGGCAAATCGAAGTATCAGATCGTGGTGCCGGATACTTTTGCGAATGCGACGGCGGAGTCGTCGGTGACGCGGGCGGCGGAGTTGTTGCAGCAGGCGTTTGCGGCGAACAAGATCACGCTGCAGGTGGTGAAGGAGTCTCAGGCTGAGGCGGGGCGTCCGGGCTTCTATGTCGGGGCGACGAAGTTCGCGGCGGCGAATGGCGTGGAGGTGCGTCAGCTCAAAGGTTGGGGATTTGCGCACAAGGTGGTCGAACGGAATGTGATCATCGCGGGCAATGACGAGCCGGATACGCTCGAAGGGAAACGCGCCATCCCGGGCTGGCGCACGGCGACGAAGGATCAATCGCTGCCCTTTGAAGGCACGCTGTTTGGCACGGCGGAGTTTGTGCATCGCTTTGTCGGAGCGCGGTTTTTGTCGCCAGATGAATCAGGCACGACCTTCGTGCCGCAGTCGATCATTCATGTGCCGCCGACGCTCGATGTGCGTGGCGAGCCGCATTTCATCGAGCACGACATGCGCAATGGGCCGGAGTTGTTCTACACGGCGAATCATTGTCGGCGCTTCACGCGTGTGTGGTCGCGTGGCGGGCATCAGCATCCGTCCGCAGTGCCGATTAGCGAGTATGGGAAGACGCATCCCGAGTATTTCATCCTCACGGGCAATGTGCGGCAGCCGGAAGTCGGCACGACGGACGGGCAGCTTTGCCTCTCGAACCCCGAGGTGCGCGAGCTGATCTACAAGCACATCCTCGCGACTCTCGACAGCGGTTACGATGTCATCGAACTGGGCCAGGCCGATGGCTTCCGCCCTTGCCAGTGCAAGGAATGCGAGGCGCTGTACGGCGTGAAGCCCACGACCAAGCCAACCGATGGCATTGCCTTCAGCACCGACCGCGCGTGGGGTGAGAAGATCTGGATCATGCATCGCGACATGGCCTTGCGCTTGATGAAGGATCGGCCGGGGAAGAAGCTCATGATGACGGCCTACAGCATCTCGCGGGAGCCGCCGCAGACCTTCCACGAGTTCCCGGAGAACACGATCATCGAAATGATGAGCTCTGAGGAGGAATCCTTCGCCGCGTGGAAGCAGCTCAAGGTGCCCGGCGGCTTTTCGGCGTATCTTTACAACTGGGGAAACTTCCATCTCGTCGGCCTCACGCCGCTCACCACCGTCTCGATGATCGCGGAGCAAAGTCGCCTGCTGATGGAGAACAACGTGCGTATGGTGCAGGTAAATGGCAGCCCCGGCGCAGGCCAATGGGGGCTCGAAGGACCGAACATCTACGTGTATCTGCGCCTCGCCATCGATCCGAAGCGGCAGAGCGCGAACGAACTCTTCGACGAATACCTGCAGGCCGCCTTTCGCGAGTGCGAGAACCCGATGCGCCGCTTCTTCACCAATGTGCAGAGGCGCGTCGAGCTGTGGCGGGTGCTGCGAGAATATGCGTATCAGTCCGGACGCGATCCCATCTTCGCGCTCGGCACTCTTTGGCCGCCGGACGTGATCAACTCGCTCGAAGAAGACCTCGCCGCCGCAGAAGGCAGCGTCGAACTGCCCGAGGTGCGCCGCAGGCTCGACATCGTGCGCTACGAGTTCGATTTCCTGAAGCGCCTCGCGCTCGTCATCAATGCGTGGCGCAATCATCAGGCGATGAACAACGTGGCCTCGCTCACTCAGTTGCTCGACGCGGTGGATGCGCGCAACGCCTTCATCACCGGCGTGGCCAATGGCGACGCGAAGTATGCGAAGAAAAAGAACCCCGCGTATCGCTTCGCCGACGAAAAGAGCCTGAAGTATGCCGGACGCTATTTGGAACGTGCGCCGTTCAATTGGGACACCGCGAAGATGCGGGCGAATCCGGCGCAAATGATCCAGCAAAGCCAATCGCTCACCATTGAGCGTGCGGCCGGGCCTTTGACGCTTGATTCACCCCGTTGGGAGAAGGCCGAGTCGCATCCGCTTTTGCCCACCGATGCCGCCGTGACGAAGCTGCAAGCACCCACGACCTTCCGCGTGCTCTGTGACGACTCGAACCTCTACATCCGCGTCAGCGGCGAGCAGCCAGCGAACAAGACGACTTTCGCCGCCCGCGGCCACGATGCCGAGCTGTGGTTGCAGGAGAGCATCGTCGTCAATGTCTCGCCCATCGCCGACAAGAGCCGCTACTTCTACTTCGCCTACGAGCCGGAGCCGACGTCGTTCAACGAGGCCGAGCACGGCTTCATCGCCGACTACCTGCACCCGCGCTACGGCTGGAACGACGAAGGCTGGAATGGCGCATGGACCTTTGAAACGAAACTCATCCCGGCCAAAAACCGCTGGGAATCCATGGCCGTCATTCCCTTTGAAACGATGCGCACCGAGGCACCCAAAGCTGGTGACACCTGGTATCTCAATGTCGGTCGCGTGCACTTCACCGACTCCACTGACAAGAAGACCAACCGCGAATTCTCCGCCTGGACCAGCAAGCTCAATGCCTCCCGCATCCCCGGCGATGCGAGCTTCGGCAAAGCAACCTTCAAATGATCCGCTCATGAATCGACTCTGCCTCCTCTTGGTTTGCCTCGTCTCACTCGGCGGCGCTTCACACGCCATCGACTACACCGCGCTCAGCGCCGTGAAGCGATTGCGCACGGAGAAGCGCTACGACGAAGCACTGCAAAAACTCGAAGCGCTCGCGACGAAGACCGACGAGGCCAGCGAGAACTTCACCTACCTCTCGCAGGCACTCGACATCACCGTCGATTCGCTGAAGGATGCCGACCGTTCGCTCGCCCTCGCAGCTACGATCAAGGAGCCCGCGTTGCGCGATTTCGCCAAGCTGCGTGTGCTTGCCGATTTCGAGCGTTACGACGAAGCGCTTACGTTTGTGCATGACAAGCAAGTAGCCTCCTGGCCCACGCGCGTGCTGGGTCAGGCGCACGGCATTCTTGCCACCATCTACCACGATAAGAAGGACGCCGCTGCCGAACTCGCGCAGTGGCAGCTCGCCGCCGCCGCGCCGGGTGCGGAGATCGGCGTGCGTGGTCGGGCACTTCGCGAAGCAGGCGTGCTTTTTCAAAAGCAGGGCAACACCGCGAAGGCCGAAGAGCAGTTCCGCCAAGCCCTTAAAGTCACGCCGTCGAACTACGCCTGGCGTGTCGAGAGCCTCATCGCCCTCTCACGATTGCTCATCGAAAGCCAACGCGCGAAAGAAGCCGTGAAAGCCTTTGAAGGCACCGACTTCACCAAGGTCACCAGCATCACCGCTCGGGGCAATCTCCTCGAAGCTTACGCTCGCACATTGTTGGCAGCCGGGAAGAAGATCAAAGCCATCGAAACCTTCGGCCAACTCCCCCAACTCGATCTTCCCGCCACCTGGAAAGACCGCATCAACCAGGAACTCGATCAAATGGCGGAGGAGTTTTGATTCGAACCCATGACCACCATGCACACACGCCGCACTCTACAGCTATTGCTCAACCTCCTCGTGTCCCTCCACTCGCTCGCCGAGCAGCCCGCGGCATGGATGGAGCCCTTTCCGCCGCACAAGATCGCCGGAAACCTCTACTACGTCGGCTCCAAGGATCTCGCGTCCTATCTCATCGCCACGCCGGAGGGCCACATCCTGATCAACAGCAGCTTTGAAGAGTCCGTGCCGCTCATCCGAGCCAGCATCGAGAAACTCGGCTTCAAGTTCACCGACGTGAAGATCCTGCTCATCAGCCACGCTCACTCGGATCATTGCGCAGGCAGCGCGGAAGTCATCAAGCTGACCAAGGCCCAATACTTCGTCATGGAGCAGGACGCCGATGCGGTGGAGAGCGGTGGCGCGAAGAAGTCACGTCTGGCCGACTACACGCAGTTCACCCCCGCCAAAGTGGACCGCCGTCTCAAAGACGGCGAGGAGGTCAAACTCGGCGGCAGCACACTCGTTGCAAACCTCACCCCTGGTCACACACGCGGCTGCACTACCTGGACGACGAAGGTCGATGGCCTCAACGCCGTCATCATCGGCAGCCCGAACGTGAATCCCGGCTACATTCTCGTCGTCAACAAGGATTACCCGACCATCGCGACCGACTACGAGAAGACCTTCCGCTTTCTCAAAGCGCAGCCCGTCGATCTCTTCCTCGGTGCCCACGGTGGCTACTACGACATGAATGACAAGCATGCACGCCTCGGCACCAGCAGTACGAATCCCTTCATCGACCCCGAAGGCTACCATCGCTATGTCGAGGATCGTGAGAAAGCCTTCCTCGCCGCACTGGCGAAACAGCAGGCGAAGTAGTTTTCATTTCAAACCGAACTCATCATGAAAGCACTCCTCTATCTCGCGCTCATTCTTCCGGCCTTCGCAGCGGAGTCGTTGCGTCTCGCCACCTTCGATGTCGATGCCACACCTTCACTTGGTTCGGCCATGGCTTATGACCCGGTGAAGCGGGTGGATGAAATGACGCTGCGTTGTCGTGGCATTGCCCTTCTCGGCGCAGAGCAGCCCATCGTGCTGTGTGCGGTGGATTGGATCGGTATTGCCAATGAAGGTCACGATGCCTTCCGTGCCGCGCTCGCCGAGGCCGCAGGCACCGTGCCTGCTCGCGTGGCGGTGCATGCGCTGCATCAGCATGATGCGCCGGGCTGTGACTTCACCGCCGAGAAGATCATCAAGGAACTCGATGTGAAAGGCTACACCCGCTTCGATGGCACCTTCCATCGCGTGGTTATCCAGCGTGCGGCTGATGCCATCCGTGCAGCATTGCCGAATGCACAACCCATCACGCACTACGGCTTCGGGGAGGCCATCGTCAAAGAGGTCGCTTCGAACCGCCGCGTGGAACGCACACCCGAAGGCAAAGTCGGCCGCATGCGTGGTAGCAGTTGCAAGATCGAAGGTCTGATCCAACTGCCGGAGGGACTCATTGATCCTGTCGTCTCACTGCTCAGTTTTTGGAATGGCGACAAACCTGTCGCCGTGCTCAGCGCCTATGCCTGCCATCCGCAGAGCTATTATCGCCTCGGCATTCCCAGCCCTGATTTCCCAGGCATCGCACGCTTCATTCGCGGGCAGGATGTGAACGCCGCACTGCATGTCCACTTCAATGGAGCGGGAGGAAACGTCGCCGCAGGCAAATACAACGACGGCACGCAGAGCAATCGCATCATTCTCGCCACTCGCCTCGCCGCCGGAATGCGTGAGGCTTATGACAAGACCACCAAGCTGCCGCTCGCCGCCACCGACATCAGTTGGGGCAATATTCCCGTCAGCCTGCCGCTCTCACCGCGATTGGATGAAGCCGACCTCGTAGCAAAACTCAAAGCCACGGCAGCCAGGGGCTACATCTCCTTCGCCGATCAGCTCGCCTTTGTCCGCCGCACCAAGGCTGGGCACAAGATCGACATCACCTGCCTCAGTGTCGGCACCACGCGCATGTTGCATCTGCCGGGCGAACTCTTCGTCGAATATCAGCTCGCCGCCAAAGCCATGCGACCTGATCTGCATGTCATGATGGCCGCCTACGGCAACTACGGCCCCGGCTACATCGGCACCGCCGCCGCTTATCCAGAGGGCGGCTACGAAACCGGACCCACTTCCTCCAATGTCGCGCCTGAGGTGGAGAGTGTACTCACCGATGCCATGCAGATCTTGCTCGGGAAGAAGCCATGAAAACAAAGCCTCTGCTTTTTCTTATCGCACTCTTGTGTGTGAGCTTCGATCTTGCAGCGCATGATCTGAAAAAGCTGGAGCGCTCCTTCTGGCTGAACGCCTCGCTCGCCGCGCCGAAGCGTGGCTATTGGGGTGCGGAGTTCCCCGAGCCAAAAGCTCCGACCGCCGTCGAGATTGCCAACGCAGCACGAGTGCTCATGCAGGATGCGAATCCCACCCGCCTCTATCTCATCCATCATCATGAGTTGCCCGCAGAGCGTACGATGCAGCTCTTTCGCGACTGGCGGAAAGCCGTTCCAGCCGCTGTCGAGATCGTGCCCGCGCTCGTGCTGCGCATGTATGACAAGAAGCTCACGCCCGTCTTTGCGGAAGCCGAGTTGCAGTCGCTGATCACCTTCTTCAGAGCCGAGATTCATCCGAGTCGCATCGCCGTCTATGACGTGCTGCCGAATCGTGATCAAGGCAGCTCGCTTGCGATTTTGTCGCAGAGTTACGAGAGTGGACTCATCCGCGTCGGTCTCCAACCAGATGAAAAACTCGCGCCGCCCTTCGTCGCCGCCGTTGAGGACACCTGGAGCGGCTTTTGCCATGGCAAAACGAACGACGACTGGCAGGAACATGGCTTTGGGCGCGACACCCTTCGCCGTTGGGTCACCGCGCGAAATGCGCAGCCATTGCCAATCGCCTACGACCTCATCGTCGTTGCCTGGGACTATGACAACACCAAGCGCGGCGAGTATCCCGGCTATGATGATGCGCACAAAAACATGCCGCTGCCCGCCGGGCGAAACCGCCTCGCTGTCGATGAGATCCTGACTCATGCCAAAGACGGCGTGCTGGCTGGCTTCAGTTCCGATCTGCTCATCGTGGAGCTGAACTCCGAAACCAAAGAGCATGACGGCTCACAGACTTTCTACACCATGCTGAAGTCAGGCCAGAGCTACACAGGCTACTATTCTACGCCCTGGCGGGAAGTCTGCACGCTCTTCAAGTCCCTCGCCGACGGCAAACGCTGAACCATCATGCCCACCACTCACATCGGCCTCGGCTGTGTCACCTTCGGTCGCGAAATCGACGAAGCTGCCTCATTCGCGTTGCTCGATCACGCGCTGGAGCGCGGCGTTCGGCATTTCGACACGGCAGCAGCTTATGGCGGAGGAGCTTCGGAAACGATTCTCGGCAAGTGGCTCGCCTCGCGGAAGCCCGAAGGCATCACCATCGCCACAAAGATTCTTCCTCCGTATGACCACATCGACATCACCCCCAGTCTGAAACGACTTGGCGTGGATCAGATCGACCTGCTTTATCTGCATCAGTGGCACGAAACGGCGCTGCAAGGGGACTCCAAACTCGAAGGGCTGCCCGTGAAGCAATTTGGAGCCAGCAACTTTAGCTTGGAGCAACTCCGCGCCGCCGGATCGCGCTTCCGGGTCGTGCAAAACAATCACAACCTCGCTGTTAGCGATGTAAGTGACGAGTTCCGCGCCTATTGCACTGTGAACGACATCGCCATCGTCACCTACAGCCCGCTCGGTGCCGGATTCCTCACCGGAAAGCATCAGCATGGCGTTCAGGCTGGTTCACGCTTCGAGATCATTCCTGGTCATCAGCAGGTGTATTTCCATGAGTCAGCCTATCAGCGACTCGCGAAGCTCGAAGCCGTATCCAAACGCACCGGGCACTCGCAGTCGCATCTCGCCCTCGCATGGGCTTTGCATCAGCCAGGCATCGACACCGTGCTCATCGGCGGACGCACGCCTGCGCATCTCGATCAAGCCTTCGCCGCGCTGAATTTCGATGATGCGGCACTCTTTACCGAACTTACCGCATGAAGACGCTGTTCATTCTCTTCGCCCTCTGCCCTTTGCTCTTCGCAGCGGAGCCGCTCGTGCTCATGCAGAATCTCGACGGTGATTTGTCCTTCACAGGCAACACACCAGAGGAATCGAAGGCGAACCTCGAAAATCTCATCGACGACATCGCCAGCGGCCCGGCGAAAACGCTCATGTGGTCCATCGGCGCGGGTTCGGACATTCTCTACTACCAGACGAAGATCGCCAGCACCTGGGGCTGGCGTCACACGAAATACAGCGACGATCCGAAGTGGAAGACACGCATCGAGCGCTGTCGCCTCGCCACCGAGGCCGGACTCGATGCGCCACGCATTGCTGGTGAGCACGCGAAGAAGCGCGGCATGGCTTTCTACCCATCCTACCGGATGAACGACGGTCACTACACCTCCGATCCGCTGCATTACCCGCTCACTGGCAAGTTCTGGATGCAGCATCAAGACGCCGCCATCGGTGCCTCGCCTGTCGCTGGATACGATGGCTACAAGCATCTGCTCAACTACGCCCGCGAAGATGTGCGCGCCTATCGCCTCGCCGTGATCATGGAGGCCATGGATCGTTATGCTGACGTGATGGACGGCTTCGAACTCGATTTCAATCGCTTCCAAATTTTCTTCCCTCCCGGCACCGCCGCGCAAAACGCGCATCTCATCACCACAATGCTCGAAAAAATCCGCACGCGACTCAATGCCGTCTCGACCGAGCAAAAGCGTCCGATGAAGCTCATCGTCCGCGTGCCACCAGCGATTCACAATTGCACCTGGTCCGGCCTTGATGTTGGCACCTGGATGAAGCAGCGCCTCATCGACGCTATCATCCCCGCGCAGACCATGACGCTCTCGCATGACATGCCGCTGGCTGAGTTCGTGAAGATCGCCAAACCAGCGGGCTGCGAGGTCATCGGCTCACTCTATGGCCGCTCAGGCTACCACTGGCCGTTCTCTGCCGCGCATGACATCGCAGCCTATTCTAAAGAAGTCTCACGCACGCCCACGGCGCCGCAGTTTCTAGGCGCGGCACTGAATCAGCAGCATCTTGGTGTCTCGGCTCACCAAATCTACAACTACATCCTGCACACGGATTCAGCGACCGTTCAGGCGCTCACCACGCAGCAGGGTGTCCGCCGTTATCTGGTGACGACGAGTTACTTCCATGACCGCGAGGACACCTATGAGTATCGCAAGCAACTCCCCGCCGCCTTGAAACTGGGTGAGAAAGTCACGCTTCGGCTGCTTGTTGGAGAAGATGCGTCGAAAACCACTGCACACCTTCGCCTAGGCCTCCACGGTGCCAATCAGGCCTATGGTGATGTTGCTTTGACCGTGCTCATCAATGGCCGCGCATTGCATGAAGGCTCTGTAGCCAACCAGCTCGTCGTCACGACTGGCAAACGCCACGGCATCGCGTCCTCGCCTGCCACCGAGGCCTATGTCCAGTGGCCGATCAACGACACCACACTCTTGCGTGAAGGTTGGAACACTCTCGACATCACTCTCACGTCCTCATCCCAGCCCCTGCAACTCGTCGAAACCGAAATCGCCATTCAGCCATGAGCAATACCGAACTCCTCAACATCTACGAGCGCGACGGCGTTGTGCTCGTCCCGCAGTTCCTCAGCACCGAAGAAGTCGCCGCTGTGCGTGCCGAACTCGACCGCTACATCCGTGATGATCTCGCCGCGCAGCCCATTGATGCTCGCACGTTCGAAAAGGATGAGACGTCCGTGCGCAATCTCTGGCGCTTGGAGAAATACAACACCTTCTTCCGCCAACTTGGTGAGCGTACCGACATCCTGACCTTCATCGCTCCGTTCGTGCATGGTGAGCCGTTGCTTGTCGGCGTCGAGACTTTCAACAAACCCGCCCGCATCGGCTCTGGCGTGCCGTATCATCAGGACAACGCCTACTTCTGCCAAACGCCACCAGACATGCTCACCGTGTGGATCGCCATTGATGCTGTGACCGAGGCAAACGGCCCGGTCTTCTTCGTCAAAGGCTCCCACAAAGAAGGTATGCGACCCACCAAGCCCAGCGGCGTGCGTGGCAACAGCATCGGCATGGCCGAGCCATCTCCCGTGCCGCTCACCGATCAATTCTGTGGACTGCTCGCCCCCGGCGATGCCACCATTCATCAGTGCGAGACGATCCATCACTCTGCACCGAACACGACCGAGTTTTCACGGCTTGGACTGCTGCTTGTCTATCGCGGCAGCCACACCCAGACCGATCCCAAGCTCAAAGAAGCCTACACTGCCGCCGTCGCCGCCACGCCACCCGCATGAACAAGGAGGGGCAGTTTCCAACCGCCCTCGGCGCTTGGAAAGCGCTGCTCCTTGTCCCCAATCCATGAAACCCACTCGCGATCCCTTTGACGAAGTTCACCACTTCACCGGCACGCTCTTCACCACAGAAGGCAAGGGTGCCTGGACCTTCGTTGCTCTGCCGAAAAGCATCTCGCCACCCGTCACCGGCTCCTGGGGCATGACGCCGGTCATCGCGAATGTGGATGGCAAAACGTGGAAGACCACGATCTGGAAGGACTCGAAAAGGAAGAAGACATTTCTCCCTGTGCCGAAAAAGATTCGCGGCCACAAACGCGACGGTGACAAGGTCGAAGTGGAACTGCGTATGGATCGCGAACGCATCCTCGGCCCCATCCATCCACTCGAATGAAAGCACTCCTCACCGCACTCTGTTTCAGTCTGGCAGCGCTGGTCTCTGCGCAGGAGAAGTATCCGCCGATGCATCGCCTGACGTGGGAGGAGTATGCGGGGACGCTGGCGCATTGGTGGAAGGCGTATCCGAAGGTCGCTGTGCTCGAATCGCGTGGCATGAGCGGGCAGAACATGCCGGTGTATTTGCTGAAGATCACGGACCCGACGGTGAAGAGCACGGACAAGCAGGTCTGTCTCGTCACCACGCTGCACAGCGGGCCGGAGCGCACGGGCACGAGCGGAGCGATGGCGTTTGCCGAGTGGATGCTGAGCGATGATCCGCTGGCGGTTGAGACGCGGAAGAAGCAGATCATGCTCATCATGCCGTGCGTGAATCCGCTGGCGATGTTTTACACGGATCGCTTTCGCAATGAGCACGGCGTCGATCCTTACACAGGCACGGGTCGCATCGGGAAGCTGTGGGATGTGAAGTCGCTCACTCTGACGAAGCCGGAAGACGCGCCCGAACTCGCTGCTGTGCTGTCGGTGATCGACGAATACCAGCCGGAGGTGCATGTGGACCTGCATGGCACGGGTTTGCAGGAATATGCGCCAGAGCAGCTCGGCTCGCGGCGCATGTATCAGGGCCAAATCATGACGGAGGTGACTGGCGGGGCGTATTCGAACTACGCGCTACGCCCGTGGGACTGGCGTGTGACGGAAGCGATGATCGAGGCGGGTAAAGCGGCGGGATTTCCATCGGATCGCTTCGAGGCGGATGCACAGCGCACGTTTTGGGGACCGGAGCTGGCACCGCTGGGCAAGAAGCTATGGCACGGCATGCCGATGTTTTATTCCGCGCACTACGGCTACGCGAAGTATCACACGATGGTCATCACGCAGGAGGTGGCCTGGGAGCAGAGCCTCGTGGCGAGGATGAAGGGCCTCATGAAGATCGGCAACGATGCGTGGCTGGATGAAAAAGCGCCCGGCTATCCCGTGAACCGCATGAGGCACTTCGTCGGTCATTACGTCACCGCGTATGGCCGGAACGCGACGGAGCGCCGAGCAAGCCGGGTGGAGCTATGGAATCAGCAGAGTGAGTTTGCGCTCGGTTTTCTCTATCCGCAGACCGTGGGCCGCGAGAGCCTCGTGGTGGCCACGACGGCCGCGGCGAAGAAAAAGATCGTCGCGAAGGAGTTCCCTGAGGCGGTGACAAAGTTCATTGCCGCCGGTCCTGAGCTCAAAGTGGCGATGGAAACGCCGAACGAGCAACTGCTCGCCGCAACGACGGATGCGAAGATCACGAAGGGCATCGGTTTTCGGCTGCGATTGCCCTATCGAGCACCCACCAAGCTCGATGTGCGACTCAATGGCCGCGCCTTAAAGCCCGTAGCGGCCGATGGCTATGAAAGCTGGTTCGCGGATGGCTTCACGCAGGTGCAGGTAAACGTGCCGCCGCAGAAACTCGTGGCAGATGGACTCTACTTCATCACCTGCGCCTACGAGCCCGATGAGCAGCGCCCGAACGGCTGGATGCCACCTGCTGAGGTACGCAAACTTTACGCCACCGACAAGGCCGCTGCCACGCCCGCGACCTTCGTCGATGTGGCGTATGGTCCGCACTTCCGCCAGACGTTGGATGTATGGCTCGCCAAGTCCACAAAGCCGACGCCGGTTGTGTTTTACATCCACGGCGGTGGCTGGGGAGCGCAGGACAAGACGGACATCCATCAGCATCTGGATGTGCGTGCGTTTCTCGATGCAGGCATCTCCGTGGCGTCGATCAACTACCGCTTCCTTGCCGATGCGAACGCCGCGAAAGTCTCGCCACCACTGCAATGGCCTCTTCAGGATGCCGCGAGGGCTTTGCAGCATCTGCGCTCGAAAGCCAGCGAGTGGAACCTCGACAAAACACGCGTCGCCGCGAGTGGCGTGAGTGCGGGTGGCTGCTCCAGCCTCTGGCTGGCGATGCATGATGACATGGCCGATCCGAAGAGCGCTGATCC
Source organism: Prosthecobacter sp. (assembly GCF_044378005.1). Lineage (GTDB taxonomy): Bacteria > Verrucomicrobiota > Verrucomicrobiia > Verrucomicrobiales > Verrucomicrobiaceae > Prosthecobacter. Next base: position 15,592 of record NZ_JBILYB010000075.1, on the reverse strand, counting down.
CATCGCCCGTGAGTCCACGCGGGTGCTTTTCACCGTCACCAAGGCTCCGCAGCCCTCGCTGGATCCCAAACAGCTCGTCGAGTGGATCCCCAATAGCGAGTACGGCGGCCATGCTTTCGGTTATGTTGGTAAAACTCGCCCTGAGACCTTCGCCCCCTTCCTCGCGAACCGTGACAAGCATCTCCTCGACCTCAGAGAATGGTCACCGATGTCTCACGCCAGCGCCGATGATCCGCCCGCGATCCTTTTGACCACCAAAGAAGACAAAACACCCATCAAAGGCGAGCCGCAGAAGGACCCCACGCATAGCGCCGTGCTCGGTTTGATGCTTCAGGACACGTTGCGACCCCTCGGTGTGAAATGCGAGGTGCGGCACCCTTTTGATGGCAAACCAGAAACGACGATGCAGGAGGTGCTGATGCAGCAATTGACCGCCCAAAAGCCATGACTCGCCTTTTACTACTTTGCCTTCTTGGAATGCCTGCCCTAGCCGCTGATATCTCCGGTCTCTGGATGATGGGACAGTCCCTTGGCGATGGCTCAGAATCGCTGCCGGTGGTGAGTGAGAAGGGCAGCGCTTGGGGGAATGTGATGTTTCGGCGCGGGGTGCGAACGTGGTTGGCGAAGGACAATTCGGCGACGCCGGAGAAGAGGCCTGATGAACAATTTCAGCTCGTGCCGCTGCGGGCGACGGCGAATGGCGGGCTGGGTGAGACTGTGGCGAATGGGATGGCGGATCATCTCAAAGTGGCGCTCAATACGAAAGACGCGCCGCCGTATCTCGTGGCGTGTGCTGGGCAGGGTGGACGGCAGATTCAGGAGCTGTCGAGTGCGGATCTTTCGACCGATGAGCGAACGCCAGAGTCGCGGCGGAACGGTGGCGGGTATTACAAGACAAGCCTGGATGATGCACGGCGGGCGATGGAGCAGGCAATGGCCATGGGCGCGAAGTTTGAAGTGAAGGCTCTCTACTGGATGCAAGGCGAAGGCAATGGTGGGCCAACGGGTGGCATCGTGCCAACGCGCTGGGATGCGGAAATTCCGCGCAAGGAGGGTCTGGCTTGGTATCGCGATCAACTCATGGCGTATCGCAAACAGTGGTCGGCCGATTTGTGCGCGATTACGGGACAGCATGGCGAGCTGCCAATGTTCGCTTATCAAACTCTCGGCCCTTCGGGCGATGCGCAACTCATGGCGGCGGATGCAGATGCTTCCATCTACCTTGTGGGACCACACTACGCGGTGCCGAGCGCGATCAACAGTCGCACGACTCAAGGCCGCCACGGCGATCCGATTCATCTCTCCGCTGACGGCGAGCGCTGGTGGGGTGAGCAGGTGGGCAAGGTGATGCATCGCGTGCTGCATCAAGGCGAGGACTGGCAGCCGCTGCGACCGCGTCACGCGAAGCTCGATGCGGCACGCGATGGCGTCGTGATCGAGTTCACCGTGCCGCGTCCGCCGCTGGTGATCGACACGAGCTCCCTCGCACGACAGGAAATCGTCACTGAGGGAGGATTCACCTCACTGGCTGGATTCCAAGTGCGTGGCGGCAATGGGCGGGCGCTGACGTTGACCGCTGTGGAGATCGTCTCGCCAACGAGCGTGCGCATTCGCTTCGCCAACGCGATGCCTGCGGGCGAAAAATGCCGGGTAAACTATGGTCATCCTTTCGCTGCGGCGTTGGGGACGATTGCGACGATCCAAAAGACTGCTGATGGCAATGAGGAGATGGTGCTCACGCGGAGTTTTGCCGAGGTGCTGAAGCCGCTGACTGATGAAGGTTCCTTCCTCGTGACGAACATCTCCGGCGCTAACACCCGCGTGCCGATCCGCAGCGTGCGTGAAGACAACTGCGTCACCTTGCTACGCTACGAGCCGCGTGAACTGCGCAATGGAACACCTTTTGCCATTGGGCAGCCAGTGGTGGCACAGCGGTCGTTCAGCTACGGCAATGTGCGAGACTCCGATCCCGAGCGGTCGGTTTACACCTTCGGCGATGCCAGCTATGGCACGCGTGCGGGGCAGGCGTATCCGCTGTGGAATTGGTGCGTGTTGTTCTCCGACTTCGACGTTGAAGCGCCATGACACGACTTCTTTTTCTGCTCTGCCTGCTGACCTCGCCACTCATCGCGGGGGAGCTTTTCGATGAGGCAAAAGCGAAGACGCTCTTCGCCTTCGATAACATCGCCATTCCACACACGCAGAACTTGAAACTCGAAATGCGACAGCCAGTGCGGTTTGAAGGGAACCCTGTGGTGCAGCGAGGTGGGCCGGGCACGCTGGACGCGCATGGCGTGCAGTTTTATGGCTCAATCATCCGCGACGGTGGGAAGTATCGGATGTGGTATGTGGCGTTTGATGATGCGGGCAAAGGCGCAGTAGCCTCGGAGCGGTGGCGGGCGGCTTATGCCGAGAGCGCGGATGCTGTGACGTGGGTGAAGCCGGAGCTGGGGCTGGTGGAGTTTCGTAGCAGCTCGAAGAACAATCTCGTGGATGTCGGAGGCGCGTGGGGCTTTGTAAATTTGAAGGTGATCAAGGATGAAACCGATCCCGATGCCACGCGCCGCTACAAGATGACGACGCATGTCTATTTCCGGCATAACACACGACTCGGGACACTGCTGCCGTTTGTGAGCGCGGACGGGCTAACGTGGCGGCCAGTCAAAGAGGTCAATCCGGTCAAAGGTGAGCTGCGCAAACAAGACCTGCTGGTGCCGGGATTCCATCTTGAGCCAGCCTGCGGGCTGTATCAGTGGAACGGGCAGTATTTCCTGACAGCGCAGAATGCGATGCCGCACACGCAGCATTATCAGGGACGTGTTGTGCGGCTGCATCGCAGCGCGGACTTTGTGAACTGGTCGGCGACGAGCACTCTGGCCTTTGTGCGCACGCCGCAGCATGAGTATCTCGGTGCGGGGAAGAGTCGTGAGGGGGAGCAGAACCACGAAGGCATTGCGGTGTGGAATCGTGGGAATGTTTTGCTCGGCATCTATGGTCGCTGGCATGGCGCGGCAGAGTGGAAGGATGTGTCTGTCGATCTGGGTTTCGTGCTGAGCAATGATGGTCACAACTTCCGCGAGCCAAAGCATGAATGGACTTTCCTCGAACGCGGCAAGGACGGTGCATGGGATCAAGGTGGCATCATCCAGGGCCAGGGCTTTGAGAACATCGGCGAGAAGACTTTCGTGTACTATGGCGCGTGGGACCCGAGAGCGACTGGTGGACCAGAAGTGAAACGCGGTGGCGTGGGGATCGCAGTTTTGCCGCGAGATCGTTTTGCTGATCTGGTGGTCGATACGAGCGGCGAGGGATCTGGGGATTATCAGATGCCAAAGGTGACGGCGGAACTTGTCACGGATTTGATCTCAGTGAAGGAGCCACACTTCTTTGTCAACGCGGAAGGTATGGGTGATGAAGCGGCTTTGCGCGTGGAACTGCTCGATCACCTTGAGCGGCCAGTTCCAGGATACAGCGTCGTTATTCGTCAAAATGGCTTCCAAACACCGGTGGACTTCAAAAGCGACACGAAGCTGCCAGAACGCTTGCGGTTGCGGATCGTCTTTGAAGGCCCGAAGCGCACCGACATCCGGCTGAGCGCGGTTTATGTGAAGTGATCGGCTGGTCTGCCTATTGAACCAGGAACTTGTGCTGGTAGGGGCCTGGCTGGAGTTCAAAATCAGCACATGAAACCCAGCCTTTGCCTCCTGAGTTGTCTCGCGCTCCAGATTCATGCCGCCGAGCAGGTGTTTTTCGCCTTTGATGACCACAACATCGCCTGGCAGCACAATTTAAAGCTCACGCTTGAGACCGCACAGAAGCATCCGGCAAATCCCGTGCTGCGGAGCGGCCCGCCCGGCTCGCCTGATGCAGGCCACGCCATCCTCTACGGCACTGTTTTGAAGCAAGGCGACACCTTTCGCATGTGGTATCTCGGCATGCATGAACCGGAGATCGTCAAAGGACAGGCCCCCGGCTGGTGGCGGCCCATGTGCTACGCCGAAAGCAAGGATGGCGTGACTTGGACAAAGCCCGATCTCGGCCTCGTGGACTTCAACGGCAGCAAAAAGAACAACATCTGCCTCATCGAGGGCGAGCCTCACTCGATGACGCGTGTGAATGACTTCCTCTCGGTGCTTTTCGAGCCGGACGAGTCTGATCCGTCGAAGCGATACAAATGCGCCTACATCGCCCACATGCCCATCGAGGACGTGAAAGGCGGTCGCAGCCAAATCGGCCCAAATGAGAAGCGCTGGGGCTCGTTTGTCACCGCCACGAGCGCCGACGGCCTCACCTGGAAATGCGTCGGAGATCGCCCAGCCAATGCAGGCGGCGAGCGCTTCGAGGTCAGCGGCCTGTATCGCTTTGGCGACTTCTATTACGCCACCGGCCAGCTTCTCAGCCCGTGGTCCTGGCGGCCCGATGGCCGCGACATCGGCCGCGACATGCTCGCGTATCGCTCACCAGACTTTGTGACTTGGTCGAAGGCCAAAGCACTCTCCTATGCGCGCCCCGGTCAGCTTTCCGAAGTGCCTGTCAAAGGCCAGCAGATGCACATGGGCGCCGGTTTGTGGAATCGCGGCAACGTCATGGTCGGTCTGCACGGCATGTGGCAGGACGCCAATCAACCGCCACCCAAAGGGGCAAGCTGGAACCTCGGCGTCCACGTCGATCTCGGCCTCATGATCAGCAACGACGGCGTGCACTTCCGCGAGCCTGTGCCGGGTTTTCAAATCATCCCGCGCGGCAAAGAAGGCGAGTGGGATGATGTCGCGATCCTCCAAGGTCACGCCTTCGTGAACGAGGGTGACAAGACGATGATCTGGTATTCGCACTGGGACAGCGGCGGCGTGCTCGAAGACATGGACATCGGCCTCGCCACCCTGCGCCGCGATGGTTTCGGCTCGCTGTCACGCAAGGTGGCGGAGGAAGAAGGGCACTTCATCACAAGTCCATTCGAGGCGAAGGAGATCGCAGTGAACGTGGATGGCATCACCCCGGATGCACCGCTTTCGATTCAGCTCCTTGACCATCTTGACCGTGTTCTTGACGGCTACGACGCGAAGGTGGTCACGAGTGGTGTGCGAGTCCGGCTCAGCTTTGCAAAACCTCTGCCAGCAGGCAAGAAGCTCGCTCTGCGTATGAACATCCCTGCAAACAGCCTCGCTAGGATCTACGCCGTCTATCTCGAATAGCCCATCGGGCGCGGCACGCCACCCGGCGGAGCATTTTCTTCAGGCAGATTTCCCTTCTTGCCACGCTAGGCCTGATCCCCTAGCCTCCGCGCCCATGTCCGACAAAAAATCCCCCGTTGATTGGGAACGCCTCGAAGCGAAGCCCGAATTCCGCGCCCTCATCCGCAAGAAGGCCCGCTTCATCATCGGTGCCACCATCTTCTTCATGTCCTATTACCTGGCCCTGCCCATCCTCGTCGGTTACTTCCCCGACCTGATGAAAAAGAGGGTCTGGGGTGAGGTGAACATTGCCTACGTCTTCGCGCTCTCGCAGTTCTTCATGGCCTGGATCATGGCCTTTGTGTACGTCCGCGCAGCCACTGGCTGGGACAAGTCCGCCGCCAGTGTCATCAGCGACCAGCATTGATCCCAACTCTCCCATTCTTCCCCTTCAGCGTTTTCTCTCATGTCCATCTCTCTCATCATGTTCCTCGGCTTCGTGGCCCTCACGTTGCTGATCACTTTCTGGGCCGCAAAAAAGAACACAGGAGCCAGTGCCTACTTCGCCGCCGGGCGTAGCATCACCGGTTGGCAAAATGGCCTCGCCGTAGCCGGCGACTACATGAGCGCAGCCTCCTTCCTCGGCATCTCCGGGATGATCTGCTTCTCAGGTTATGACGGCTTCATGTACTCCGTCGGCTTCCTCGTCGCCTACATCACCGTCTTGCTCGTCGTCGCCGAACCGCTGAGGAATGCAGGCAAGTACACCATGGCTGACCTTTTGGCCTACCGCCTTTCACCACGCCCCGTGCGGGCCATGGCCTCCCTGAGCACCCTGACGGTCTCCACTTTCTACATGATCGCGCAGATGGTCGGAGCGGGTGGCATCATCAAAGGGTTGATCGGCATCGACTTCGCGCCTGCCGTGATTGGCGTGGGCGTGCTGATGCTCGTGTACGTCGTCTTCGGCGGCATGTTGGCCACCACCTGGGTGCAGATCATCAAGGCGCTGCTGCTCATGGCTGGTGCCATTCTACTGAGTTACCTCGTACTCCAGTATCACGACTTCAGCTTCACCACCTTCTTCAATGCTGTCTCCAAAGCGGACTATGCGGGCTCCGCCGAACCTAAGAATCTCCTGGAACCTGGACTCAAGTTTGGCGTTGCTGTCGCCGGCCCCTGGGGACCATTAGACCTTGTTTCACTGGGTCTTGGACTGGTATTAGGCACTGCTGGCCTGCCTCATATCCTTGTACGCTTTTACACCGTGCCGGATGCCAAAACGGCCCGCTCCAGTGTCGTCTGGGCCATGGCCATCATCGGCATCTTCTACATCATGACCACCTTCTTCGGCTTCGGTGCCGCCACCATCCTGAAAAAAGCCATCATCATGACGGCAGAAGGCAAACCCAATCCCAACATGGTTGCCCCGTTCCTCGCTCAGGAACTCGGCGGCGAACTCTTTTTCGCCTTCATCAGCGCCGTCGCCTTTGCCACCATCCTCGCCGTCGTCGCCGGTCTGACCATGAGCGCTTCCGCTTCATTCGCCCATGACTTCTATTCCAACGTCCTCCACCACGGCAAAGAAAACCGCCCAGGGCAGGAAGTGAAGGTTGCCCGCATCACGGCCTTTGTCGTCGGAGCCGTCAGCATTGGACTCGCCATTTTCCTCGGCCCAAGTGTGAACGCAGCCTTCCTTGTCGGCCTCGCCTTTGCTGTCGCAGCAAGCGCGAATCTGCCGGTCATCATCTTCAGCGTCTTTTGGAAAAGGTTTAACACCTCCGGTGCCGTGGCCAGTCTTGCCACCGGCTTGATTTCCGCCATCGGCCTGATCCTCATCAGCCCGAATGGCATCTTTGGAAAAGCAGGGGCCATCTTCCCTTTGGAAAATCCAGGCATCGTCAGTATTCCCCTCGGCTTTCTCGCTGGCTATCTTGGCACCATCCTGACCCCGCGAGATCCTGAAGCTGAAGCCAAGTTCGCCGAACTTACCGTTCGTGCCCATACTGGACTCGGCTCAGAAAAAGCCACGGCTCACTGAGCCAGCTATTCTGCGGGTTCAGACTGCTACGGCACCTCCACCCGCAGGCGAACGAACGTCGGAATTCCGCCATCCATCGCTGGCACAAGCCTGACGCTGACCGTCTCGGTGACGCCATCGCCTGTTGGCGTGACACTGAGTTCTTCGGCATTCGATCCCGCCGACTGCCATGCGGCAAGCGTCGTGGATGTTTCGAGATGATATTGCACGCCAGATGGATTCGAGAGCAGGCGACGATAGCTGAAGGTAAGATGGCGATGACCTGTGTTGCCATCCATTGCTGTGCCAGTTTGAGGGAGCGCGCCCATGCCAAAGCTGCCAGCATGGAAGGCATAATCGAGAAGTGCGCCGACTCCGTTGGCGTCGGCATCGGCAGCCGGGTCAGACAGGCGCAGGATGCTCCAAGTTTCCGTGCGCGTGTTCGGCGGCACCGCATTGTCACTGGCGCTGATGGTAAAGGTGTTCATGCCATCCGCGAGCGATGTCAGGCTTTGAGTCCAGGTGGCAAAGGCATCTGCGGAAGAAGCCCCACCGCCATTCACTGTAACGGAGGCGATGCCACTCAAGTCCGAGCCGCCGCCCTGCAGAGTCAGGTGATCCAGCAATATCACACCACCCGTGCCCGGAGTCAGCACCAGCGACGGAGCTGTGGCATCCTGCGTTGATCTTTGCGGCTCCGACCACGCACCTGTAAGCCCTGCGGCGCGAGCTCGTGCACGGTAGTGATAGAGCTGGCCGTCAGCGAGGCTGGAGTAGCTTTGCTGAACAGCGGTGACGAATCCTGTGGTGATGGCATCACTGAAATTGCTGACGGTGGCGCGCTGCACCTCATACTCATAGCCACTGCCAAGCGCCGCCCATGAAACCGTGTTGCTGGTGCCGCCGGTGAACAGAGGCTCCGCGGCGAGCACGAGATCATTCACCGCCACGACGTCGATCAGCGATGACACCCCCGTGATCGCTGAGTTCGTCGGCAGCATGGCCTTGAGCCAGGCATCTTCCACGGCGGTTTGTATCGTGACATTTCCACTCCACGAGCCATGAACAAAGCTTCCACTCGTGCCGGGAGTCATCGTCAGCGCAGTCTCGGCGCGGCCAAAGCGGAGATTCGGCAGAGTGTTTGAGGATGCTCCCTGCGGCAGCGCTGCTGCCCAGGTCAAAGGGTCGCCATAAGCGCTGTCCGTGCGGAAACTTAGCGTACGGTTCAGCGTGGTGATGGTACTGCGCACGGTGCCGTCACTCGAGTAGTCGTTGTTGTTGAAGCTGACATCGACCATCAGGTTCATCGAACCGTCGTAATCGAAGGGTGTGGTGAAGTTGACCGAGTTCCAACCGAGGGAAGAAAGCGTGACATTGCCGCTGAAAACGGTGACCCAGCCATCGCTTTCCCAGGTGCGTTCATTGAAGGGATAGCTCGCACGGTTGGTGTGCTTCAGACGAATGGTAAAGTCCTTCAGAAGCTGTCCTGGCAGTTTCGCTACATCAAGGGCAAGCGAAGTCAGACGCCCCGCTGAGCCAACCTCAGAAGGTGTGTAAATGCTCTGCATCCGGGCATCGTGGTAGTAGCAGGCCAGTGGATAAAACCATGCGTAGGTGCCGGTGCCCGTTGTCGTTGGATCAGTCTGGGCATGGGCGGAAAGCGTCACCGGACCCGTGAAGCCATCGATTTCATTGTCCCATTCATCATAAGCCGTGACGCGGCTCGTGAAGGCACTGCCACGCGCAGCAGCAGCAGGCACATCCGACCAGCCAAAGTGATGCACCGCACCCACGGGTGGCACCGTGAAGCTCCACACCGGCCCAGCGCGTATCTGTGCACCCCGATGTGCGATGATCCGCCAATGATAGGTCACTCCTGGCTCCAGCCTCGGTAAGGTCAGCAGCGCAGATTCCACGTTGCCCACGAGTTCGGCAGGCACAGGTAGTGTGCCAAACAAGACATCATAGCTGTCAGGTGCACCGCCGCTTACGCTATCGTAACTCCAGGCCAAGTCACTCTCGGGATGAGTGGGCGAGTTGAGGTGCGTTGGAGATGGGTTCACCGGCAGAGCAGGCTGCTCATCATCACTCACGATCATGATGCCCGAGCCAGTGGCAAAACCAGCCGCCGTGGCCGTCACGCTCACATTTTGATCTCCATCCACCAAAGCATCATTCACGAGATTCAGATCAAAGACGGTCTCGCTGGCCCCTGCGGGGATCTGCACACTCAGTGGCACATTCAATTCCGAGGAGTCATTGGAGCTTAGCGTCACTGTTAGTGCATTCACCAGCGTTCCCGGCACACTCACCACACCACCACCGACGACAACCCCAGTACTTTCCAAGGTTGGCGAGGTCAGCGAAACCGAGAGCTGAGTGGCTTCATTGTCCAATACTTGAAGCGATGCATTGGCCAAAGGCCAGTTGGTGACACTGGCGGTGATGGACACGTTTTGTGTGCCATCGATCAAATCGTCCTCCGGCATGGTGAGTGTGAAAAAGGCCTGTGTCTGACCTTGAGGAATGATCACTGTGGCAGGCACATCCACCTCACCGTAATCATTGGAACTCAGCGCCACCTCAACAGGCACCACGGCAGCGCTCGGAATGTTCACCTGTGCTTGATTTGAGATGGCAGGTGAACCTTCGAGCACATTGGCGGGAAGGCTGAGCGTGAGCGTCGTGGATTCATCGTCATGCACCTGAATCGTGGCGCTGGAGCTTGGCCAGGTGGCGGCAGTGGCGGTGATTATCACACTCTGTGTGCCATCGACGCGTGCGTCGTTCATCGGCGTCACGCTAAAGGCTGCCTGAGTCTGACCGGAAGCAATTGTCACCGTCGGGGGAAAGGTGATTTCCTCCCCGGGTCTATTCGAGGCAAGAGCGATGACCAGATCACCAGCAGGTGCCGGAGCCACCATCACTGTCGCGGTGCCTGTGGCTCCGCCTTCCGTGAGCACGTTGGGGAGAAGCAAGCGCAGCTGTTTGTCAGGCACAGCGTGAAGTTCGATGTCATCCAGATTCCAACCCGACTGAGGGTAGGCATCTGGTGTTGTCACGGTGTGTCCCCAGCGCACAAAGACCTGACTATGACCATCAGCTAGGGACGCGAGATCATGCTCCACGAAAGTCCACTCTTCATCCCGTGGCGTATTGATGTCGTTCTGCCAGACCATGTCCCAGTTGGAGCCATCGGTGGAAATCTCCACACTCGTGGTCACCCAGGGCTGGTAATCGGCATTCAGCCAGCGTTGATAGCGCAGCTTGGTACCATGTCGTCCGCTCATGCTAAACGGGCCTGCGGTGAGATACTGCGGCGTGCTGCTGCTCACGGCATAGTCACCGGCCAGATTGATGCCGAAGACCTTTGTGCCGGTCGCGCCGGCAGCAGGATCGGGATTGCCAAAACTCACGGCTCCCTGACCCAGCGGTGTGCCATAGGCCCATTCTCCCGTGCGTGCCCAGCCCGGATCAATGTCCAGGTTTGAACTGAAGACAGGTGCGGCGTTGACTTCCAGCGAGATCGCCCGGGTCTGAATGCGACCAGTGGAGGTGCTGGTGATCATCACGATGCCGGTGTGGGTCGTGGCGAGCAGTTGATTTGCGTTGGCATTAACAGTGACCGTGACCTGGGCACTCTCACCTGCCGCGAGAGTTCCACTGGCAGGTGAAAGAGTAATCCATGAGCCAGTCACGTCAGCCGTCCAAGGCCGTGGTGATGTGCCATGGTTCGTTAGCGTGAGGGTATGCGTCGCTGGTGTGAATGGGCCACCAATCGGTCCGCTGGCACTCAGTGCATCTGCCGGCGACGCTAGTATGTCATCACTGGCAAGCATGGCATTGTAGAGATTCAGCCGTCCACCGGTCACGGTCTTGCCAGTCATGGCTGGCAGCGGATTCACCGTGTTGAGGATCATCTCCCTCACTTGCAGATGGCTAAGCCCAGGTTTGTAACTTTTGAGCAAAGCGCAGGCTCCGGCCACATGAGGTGCCGCCATGGAGGTGCCATTTTTCAGGCCGTAACCGCCATTCTGGAGCGTGCTGTAAATCTCATTTCCAGGCGCAGCGAGATCCACGGATGTCAGGCCAAAGTTGGAGAACGAGGCCATCCCATCTGTCCGTGTCGTGGCAGCCGCAGAGAGAATGTTTGGGCTGTCGTAAGCCGCCGGATACTCGGGAAAAAGATCGATGTTCGAGGCATTGTTGCCCGCCGCTGCCACAAAGAGGATTCCTGCGGCATGAGCCTCATTGATCGCGTCCTTCATCGACTGCGTGTAGCTGGTACCCGTGTAGGAATTCGAGGTCACAGTGACACCGAGTGCCGTCGCGTAAGAGATGGCTTCCGCTCCATCGGATTCGAACCCATTGCCCGCTGCGTTCAGGAACTTCAGTCCGAGGAGCGACACCTCCCAGCATACTCCGCTCACGCCTGTCCCGTTGTTTCCAGAACCTCCGATGGTTCCCGCGCAATGCGTTCCGTGGCCGTTGTCGTCGTTGGGATTGTTATCCGAGTTTACCCAGTCCCAGCCTCGGGTGTCATCCACATAGCCGTTACCATCATCGTCGATTCCATTGCCAGCGACCTCGCCGGGATTCGTCCATAGGTTGGCCACCAGATCGGGGTGAGTTTGATCAATGCCTGTATCAATCACGCCCACCACCACGGCGGCGCTGCCTGTGCTGAGGTTCCATGCCTCGGGCGCATCAATGTCTGCGTCCACCGTGCCGCCTGACTGACCCGTGTTATGCAGGCCCCAGAGCGTGGAGAATGATGCGTCATTCGGCACGGCCTGCACGCTCATGATATGATCAGGCTCCACCACGAGGATGTGATCTTTGAGCTTCGACAGGCGCGAGACAGCGCGTGGCACCGTGTCGAGCTTCGGTTCACTGAATGCCACGAGCCAAAGTCCTGATGCTGGCATCCGGCTTCGTACACTCGCTCCGCCGTCACTAAGTATCGCTAGCAGTTCCGCCTCGGTCATCTTCGGGTTCCGCAGCTTAACCATGACGTGATCGCCAACCATTGCGCTCTGACGCACGAGTTTGTCACCCTGAGCAGAGCGCACGAGTTCATCCTCCACGCGCACGAGCGGATATTTGAGCAAAGTATCCCGCACGAGGCGCACCCGGCGCACGTGTGATGTGCCCGTCTCCGTTCTCATCACCGTCTCCAGCTGATCCAAAATCTCTCGTGCGGCGAATCGATCCTCGACCTGTCTCCCCTGTCGCAGTCCGCTACGCTGCGCGCTCCAGGCTGGGGTCGTCTTCACGCTCTGACGATTTTGCGGATTGGGACTGGGCAATGCGGCCCCATCTCCTCGCCCGGCCATCCACCACAGGCACAGCCCCGCCGCTGCAATCGCAGCCAGCCCGAACAAGCCCTGGAGAAGGCGTTTCATGCAGCAGGAGAAGTGGCAGAGAAATCACGGCGTCTATGCCGTGGGCAGTCAGACAGCCATGAAAGGCCGCCCGTTGAACCGGTATTCCAAACATTCCACCGGGCAATGTCGAGTTTGGAACCCTGCCTTGTGACTCAAAAGAGTCGTTTGAGACTTGCCAGTTTCAAAGATTACGGCTGAACCTGCGTCTCCAAACTCCAGAGCTTCACTTCTCAGGACGAAGATCAAAGCACACCAACTTCTCACGCTGGCGAACGATGAGCCTGCCGTTGCTGAGGGCAGGGGAGGTGCAGCCCATGCCCTCGATCTTGGGCCGGGCGAGCTGGTGGTAGCCATCCGGGGCGGCTTTGACCATGCGGAGATGGGTGCCATTGTTCTCGAAGACCATGAGCTTGCCATCAGCGAGGATGGGGGAGGTAATGGTGCTCTGAACTTCGTTCTCCAGCCAACTGACTTTGCCAGTGGCAAGCTCCACGCACTGGTGCTTGCCACCGCACATGAGATAGACATGACCTTCATGGATGATGGGGCTGCCGCTGTAGCGCATGGTGACCCAAAAGTGCGACCAGGCTGCCTTTGGTGGGCCCTCTTTCTGCCACTGATAGGCACGCAGCCCAACGTCCTTCGCACCACTGTAAATGACGAGCCAGTCGCCGTGAGTCACCGGGGAGGACTGGCCGCCGCCTTCGATCTCCCAGAGTACTTTGCCGTCCTTCGGCGAGACGCCATAGATGCTGTTATTGCCTACCATGAGCAGGGCAGGATTACCCGATGTCGGCTGCCACCAGGCGGGGCTGCCCGTGTTGCTGCGGACGTCTTTTTGCTCCCAGAGCAGTTTCCCGTCAGCCACGGCATAAGCCTGGGCGCGACCAGCGGCGATGTACACCGTATCACCCACGATCAAGGGCGATGCTGCGGGGCCGTTGGCAGGCAGGGGCGCTTTCCAGATCTGTTTCCCATCCTTCTGATCGAGGCAGTAAAAGTGGGTGCTGCATGCGGCAAAGACTTTGCCATCCACGACTGCCGCCGTGCTGCTGGAACTGCGGCCAGACGGCTTGCCTTCGGCTTCAAACTTCCACATCTGCTTGCCCGTGTTGATATCCAGACAGACGACCACGTCCTTGCCCACCTTGATCGTGTTCGGCACAGCGGCGAGCAGCTTGTCCTTCACAGGCTGGGAGAATTTTTCTTCCTCCATCCACTTCTTGAATTCATCGGCATTGGCGAAAGGTTTGCCCTCGCGCTTGGAGACGCGGGCGAGTTCTTCAAGCGGCAGAGCCGTCTTCCCAGCTTTGAAACGTGATTCTGCCCATTTGCCCAGGCTGATGTCTTCCTTCGGAGTCAGGTTTTCTTTGCGCCAGGCCAGCATCCATTCGTCGAACTTGGTGCCACGCATGGCTGGCAGATTCAGGCGCGTCTCCTCCATCTTCTTCATCAGTTCGGGCGTCACTCCACGGTAGTTCATCTGCTGCATGACCTCGCTGTCGATCTCACGCTGCTCGGAGGGGATGCGCTCGTGCCAGACGACGGACATGATGACCTGCTCACCAGCGACGACGGGGCTGCCATGGCCGCCGTAGTGATCGCTTGGGATGTATTCGCTCTCCCAGACCTTCTTCAAACCCGCCTCCGGGAAGCTCTCGGCAATGGGGGAGGTATCTGTGGAGACACCGTCACGGTTTGGCCCGCGCCATTGAGGCCAGTCAGCGTGAGCGGTGAGAGATGTGAAGGTGAAGAGAAAAAGAAGACGGCGCATGGCGGGACGGTGAACGGCTGTCAGGCGTGATGACTTGCAGTGAACCAACGCACCCAAAGAAAGAAGCCCTCAAGCCCCGGAGGGAGCTGAGGGCTTCGTCATTGGCGGTGGGATTTTTCTACTTCCCGCTGCTCCACTTCGCGGCGTTGATAATGAGCTGCTGGTAGGGCTTCAGATCATGCACCCGTGCGTCGTGACCGAGGGCGATGCCGACGATTTTGGCTTTCGGGTGCTCGGTGATCCACACACTCGGGTGGCCGACCTTGTATTTGTCGCTCGGGCTGGTTTCAGCGAGCACGGTGATCTTCGCGGTGCCGGGCGGGGTGCCTTCGGCGTTCATGTAATACAGTTCGTCTTCGACGGTGAAGCTTGCAGGGATCCCGGTCATGACGGGGTGATCAGCCTTCACGGCCTTCACATCGAAGGGATGAATCTTGTCGTGACCGCGGGCGCCGCCGCCGACGATGTCGCGATTGATCTCCGGCCAGCCAGCGAAGCCATACCAGGTGCCGGGGTGGAGCATGACGATGCCTTTGCCTGCGGCGGCGAAATCGAAGAGGGCTTTGCGGTAGGCGGCGGTGTCGAAGAATTTGCGGTTCACGCTGATGATGGCGACGTCAGCGTTCGCGAGTTCCTTCGCGGCTTGATCGCGATCTTCGGTGTAGTTCACGGAGAATCCGGCGGCTTTGAGCGTGGCCACATCGGTTTTGCCGAAGAACTCGGCGAAGTTGTGCGAACTGCCGCCGCCGATGACGAGGACTTTGGTTTTATCTCGCTTCCAGACTTGCTTGAGATTCTTTTCACCAAATTGCCGGGTGAGGACTTTGGGGTTCTCGGCTTCCCATACGATGGGCGCGGCAGGAACGAGCGGGCCATCGCCTTTACCGCCTTCTTTGGGGCCGGTTTCGGGGCCTTGCGCGGCTTTGGCCTTGTCTTTGCCACGCGCAGGTGGCGGCGGACGTTTGGAGGCATCGGCGCTGAGCGGCGCGGGGCCTTTGCCTTCAATGTCAGCCGTGACGGCGATGATGACCGGCGGTGTTTTGTTCCCGGCGGGGCTTTCGAGGATCAGCGTCTTGGCGATGCCTTTCTTCGTGAGTTCCAGCGTGAGGAGGCGCGGCTCCTGGCCGTCGGCGAGGCCTTCGATGCCTTTGGAGCCGGGGACTTCGACGGGGCGGATGTAATCGCTGAAGTGGATGCCGTTGACGAAGGTGAACTCTTCCTTCTCACCGCCTTCATAGAC
>NZ_JBILYB010000335.1:0-2548 GCF_044378005.1 Prosthecobacter sp. | reverse complement strand
CGGTGGCTTTCAGTGCCGGCGCTTCATCCTGCACGGCGGGCCAGCCCCAGCCGGAGACGCCGCTGAGGAGTTGCAGACGCTTCGCGGCGATGTTGATGGCGACTTCGGCCTTCGCGGGGAAGGTCTGCGAGTGGTTGTCTTTGCCGGGGCCGCCTTTGAGCACGATCAAATTGCCGCCGGTGGAGCTCTTCGCCGGGTCTTGGATGAAGAAGGGCACGCCTTCGACCTTCACGTTGCCGAACTTGGTGAGCTTCACCTGGCCTCCGCGAGGATCCGCACTGGCGAAGAGGCCATCGCGGCTGTCGGCGGTGAAGGCGTCGGCGAGGTGGAGGATGCGGAACTGCTTCATCGCATCGCCGCAGATGAAGGCGAGGATGTCGCGCAGCGGCTCGGGGCCGAGGGCGTCGAGACCTTCCGGCATGAGGCTGCGGCGGGTGTTTTCGCGCTTGTCGATGTCGCTCTTCGCGATCTCGCGCACGCCGACCTGCGTGGCGAGCGTGACGGTGGCGCTGTTTTCACTGGTGACGACGCCCTGGAGCACTTCGCCCTTCTTTGTGGTGATGTTGAAGGCCCAGAAGCTGGGATCGACCTCGCGGTTTGGATCGACGATGTGGATGAGCAACTCGGCCGGTCCATGCGCCCCCATGCCATCCAGCGGCGGGCCGACGGCGACGCCGATCTCGCCGAGCTTGTGGCAAATGGCGCAAGCGGCGCTGAAGAGCATTTTGCCCTGCGCGGCATTTCCAGGCTTCTCGACCTCCGGCACGAGTTTGGCGATGATGGCGTCCTTCGCGGCGTTGTTGACCTTGAAGAGGTCGTTCGCCCGTTTGGCGATCTGCTTGTTCGGATGCGAGCGCAGCCGTGCGACATCGCCGGGGGCGAAAATCGCGCGGTCGATGCTGCCGGCCTTCACGGCATCGAGCAGGGCTCCGGTGGCCTCGGGACGTTTGAGCATGGCTTCGAAGGCTTGGGTTTGTTGTTCACGCTTCAGCGTGCCAAAAGCGGGCACGATGGCCTCCACGCCTCCGCTTTCGTCCAAAGCGGCCACGATGGCGGTTTGCAGTGCAGCAGGCATTTCCGGACGAGCTAAAGCTCGAACAACGTACTCCTGCGAAGCGCCTCCAACGGCCACAAGACCCTTCGCGGCACTCACACGTGCTTCCACGGGCGCGGCATTGTCGGAAAGCGAGGC
This sequence comes from Prosthecobacter sp., assembly GCF_044378005.1. GTDB lineage: Bacteria > Verrucomicrobiota > Verrucomicrobiia > Verrucomicrobiales > Verrucomicrobiaceae > Prosthecobacter. The sequence continues at coordinate 1,356 of NZ_JBILYB010000335.1, read as the reverse complement.
GCTGAGCTTGTCGAGCTGCGCTTTGACCTCGGCAGCAAGCACGCCGCCTTTGTCCCACTTCGTCACGAGCGGCAACGTGGCCGCTGCGAGCGAAGGCTGACCGAGAAGCTTCTTCAAAGCCTCCGTGAGTGCCGGAGACATCGCGGGAGCTTCATTCATGCTCGTCGCGATGCCCCGAAGGATGGCGTTCTTCAACGGATCAGCCTTCGCATCGGCGTTGGCACAGGCGGTGATGAGTTTTTCGGCATTCGCTGGCAGCGCGGCTGGAAGGAGAGCGCTGACGAAATTGGAAAGCGACTCCGGAGACGAAGAAGAAAGCGCAGCGGCGATGACTTCGGCGGGTTTGTCGGCAGCGGCGGCAATCAGAGCGCTGCGAGTCCAGTCATCTTGAGCAGCAGCGAAGTCTTGGAGGAGCTTGTCGGCATTCGCGGCTTGTTTGGCGGCTTCGTAGGCTCGCAGAGCTTTACTGCCTTGTGCTGGCACCGCTCCACGAGTCACTGTCTCGACTTTTTTCGGAGCCTTCGCCTCCTTGTGCTGCACTTTCCAGATGCGGCCGTAGTAGTGGTCGCGGTCGGGGCGGACGGCGGCGTTGGCGGGGCCGTGGGTGGGGCCTCGGGTGTCGTTATGAATGACGGCCTGATTGCAGAAATCGACGATGTAGAGCGCTCCATCGGGACCGACGCGATTTTCGATGGGGCGGAACCACAGGTTCTTGCTGCGGATGAACTCGGTCTGCTCGCGACCGGGCTCGCGCTTCGCTTTGTAGGTCACGCCATCGGGCTCGACCATGAAGTGGCTGACGATGTTCAGCGTAGGCTCGGTGGTGAAGTAGCCGTAGTTCCACTTCGCGGGCCAAGCACCGCCTTCATAAATGGCGCAACCAGCGGCGGCGGTGTAGCTGCCGACTTGGTCGATCTGCACATAGGCCTGCTGCTCCCAATGCATGGCGGGATACGTCGGCTCTTTCGGCAGCATGCCGTTCGTGCCCATGACGCCGGGCAGCTTGCCTTTGGCCAGCACATACTCCGGCAGCACGACGTGGATGAAGTGATTGCCGCTGGTGGGCTGCGTGTAGAAAACCTGGCCGTCGCTGGTGATGTCGAGACCCCAGGTGTTGCCGCCGCGGCTGGCGTATTGCTCAAACGCGCTGCCGTCCGGCTTGAAGCGCACGACACCGGCGCCGATGGGGCCGAAGCCCTTGCTGCCATCGCCAGATTTCACGTCATCGGTGCTCGAATAGCCGTCCGTGGCATAAACCCAGCCATCCAGGCCCCAGCGCATGTTGTTGATGACGGCGTGGGTGTCACGGTTGCCGAGGTTGGTGTAGAGCTTGGTGCGTTTGTCGGCCTTGTCGTC
>NZ_JBILYB010000180.1:0-10634 GCF_044378005.1 Prosthecobacter sp. | reverse complement strand
CAGCCTGGGCCAAGACCCGGCGGATCGACGGTCAGCGGAAAGCGGCATAGTTGTCGAAACCAAAAGGCAAGCTTAGACCGAGGGCACTCGGCGCACCGCTAACAACCCTTCATCGGATGGACGAAACCCTTCCGCTTTTGGTGCAAACCCTTCATCGGATGGACGAAACCCTTCCGGTTTTGGTGCAAACCCTTCATCGGATGGACAAAACCCTTCCGCTTTTGGATCAAACTCTTCACCGGATGAACGAAACCCTTCCGGGTTTCTCGCAAACCCTTCACCGGATGGAGCTGGCAGACGACCCATTGGGCGAGCGATGGATGTTTCGTGCAGGCTGGAAGAAGCTGAAGGAATGCTTCACTCAGCCGATGAGGCACCGCGATTCCTCCTGCCAGCACCACCTGAGTTTCCCAGCGTAAGCCTGCACGCCACAATCTCCACACGCTGTCTCCCCTTGACGGAAGGCCGAGTAGTGAGCAATTGAGCACTCCCGTTTCCCAAAAACCGACCGCCCCGACCTGCCTGTGGCCAAGAAAGCATCCTCCAAGTCCGAAGACACCTCCCCCATCCTCGCCGACAGCGCTCCCATCGTGGAGAAGCCAGTGGATGAGCATTACAGCAATTGGTTCCTCGAATACGCGAGCTACGTCATCCTCGAGCGCGCCGTGCCGCACATCCACGATGGCCTGAAGCCGGTGCAGCGCCGCATCATGCACTCGCTGGATGAGCTGGAAGACGGCCGCTACAACAAGGTGGCGAACGTGGTGGGGAACACGATGAAATATCATCCGCATGGCGATGCCAGCATCGGCGATGCCATGGTTCAGCTCGGGCAGAAGGACCTGCTGATCGACACCCAGGGGAACTGGGGAAACACCCTGACTGGCGATAACGCCGCCGCTCCCCGATACATCGAGGCCCGCCTCTCCAAGTTCGCGCTGGATGTGGTCTATGCGCCGAAAGTCACCGAGTGGGCCGCCAGCTATGACGGTCGCAACAAGGAGCCTGTGACCCTGCCGGTGAAGTTTCCGCTGCTGCTCGCGCAGGGCGTGGAGGGCATCGCCGTCGGCCTGAGCTGCCGTATTTTGCCGCATAACTTCAACGAACTCTGCGATGCCAGCATCGCCGCACTGCGGGGCGAGGAAGTGAACCTGCTGCCCGACTTCGCCACCGGCGGCATCATGGACGCCACGGACTACGCCGGCGGTCTGCGCGGCAGTCGTGTCCGCGTGCGGGCGAAAATCGAGCCCGGTGAGAAAAAGAACATCCTGCGCGTCACCGAGATCCCTTTTGGCACCACCACGGGCGGCATCATGGAGAGCATCGTGGCCGCGAATGATAAGGGCAAAATCAAGATCGTCCGTGTGGATGACAACACCTCCGAGTTCGCCGAGATCGTCATCCAGCTCCCTCCCGGTGCGGACACGGAGCAGACCGTCCAGGCTCTTTACGCCTTCACCGACTGTGAAGTCTCGCTGGCACCCAACGCGGTCGTCATTCAGAACGACAAGCCACGCTTCATCAATGTGAACGAGCTGCTCAAAGACTGCGCCGAGCACACGAAGCAGATCCTGCGCAGTGAGCTGGAGATCCAGCTCGCTGAACTGATGGAGAAGTGGCACTTCAGCAGCCTGGAGAAGATCTTCATCGAGAACCGCATCTACCGCCGCATCGAAGAAGCCGAGACCTGGGAAGCCGTGATGGAGGCCATCTGGAAAGGCCTGAAACCGCACCTCGGCCTTCTTAAACGCGAAGTCACCAATGACGACGTGGCCCGCCTGACGGAGATCAAGATCAAGCGCATCTCGAAGTTCAACAGCTTCGAGGCCGACGAGCACATCAAGTCGCTGGAGAAGGACATCGACAGCGTGGAGAAGAACCTGAAGCAGCTCACGCGCTACACGATCGCCCACTTCGAGCGCATCAAAAAAACCTATGGCCCGGGCCGCGAGCGCCGCACGGTGATCAGCAGCTTCGACCGCGTGATGGCCGCCGAGGTCATCCTGGCGAACGAGACGCTTTATCTCGATGCGAAGGAAGGTTTCGCCGGCACCGGCCTGAAGAAGGAAGGCGAGCCGCTGTGCAAATGCTCGCCACTGGATGACGTCATCTTCTTCACCCGCGATGGCAGCATGACCGTGACCAAGGTCGCCCCGAAATTCCACGTCGGGAAGAATCCGGAATACATCAGCCTCTTCAAAAAAGACGAGGAAGCCGTGTACACCCTCATCTACCGCGATGGCAAAAACGGCGCTGTCATGGCGAAGCGGTTCCGCATCGGCGGCATCACGCGCGACAAACAATATGTGCTCACCAAAGGCACGCCCGGCAGCATGGTGCTCTTCTTCTCACGTCATGAGACCGAGGAGGCCAGCAACGCCCAAAACCTGCTCGTGCATCTGAAGCCCGCCCTCTACCTGCGCCAGATGCAGCTCAAATTCCCCATCGCCGCCCTGCCGATCAAGGGCCGCGACAGCCTCGGGAACATCGTCACGAAACACGCCGTGGATCGTGTGGTGAACGAGCGGAAGGTGGTGGAGTAGGCCTACCGCCTCTGCCGCGCCGCCTCGAAGAGCATCACCGCTCCCGCAGCGGCGACGTTCAGGGACTCGACGCCGTTTGCCATCGGGATGCGCAGGCGGGTGTCGCAGGCGGTCATTAGGCCGGGGCTCACGCCTCGACCTTCATTGCCTAGCATCAGAAGCGTGGGCTGCTGCCAGTCGTAGTCGGTGTAGTCCAGCTCTCCTTCTCCGGCGGCGGCCACGAGATGCAGTCCGTGTTCGGCGCGCAGGTTTAAAAGGGTCTCGGCAGTCACCTCCGTCATCACCGGCAGTCGGAAGGCGGAGCCCATGGAGCTGCGCAGCACTTTGGGGGAAAAGACATCCACACTGCCACCGAGCACGATCACCCCCGCCGCACCTGCCGCCTCGGCCGTGCGGAGAAGGGTGCCCATGTTTCCGGGGTCCTGGACGCGGTCGAGCCCGAGAAAGAGACTGCCTTTGCCCTGAAACAGCCGCGAGGGATCCAGCACAGGACGCTGGGCAATGATCACGATGCCCTGGCTCTGCACCGTGTCGCTCATGCCATCGAGCACCTCGCGCTGGGTCCAGAGGATGGGGGCCTTTTCAGCCGAAAGCTGCTGCACGAGCGCCAGCAGACGAGCGTCATCACTGCCGGAGGCGACAAAAGCGGCCTCCACGATGACGCCCGACCTCACCGCCTCTTCGGCAAGGCGGAGGCCATCGACGAAGATCAGGCCTAGCTCGCGGCCATCGCGCACGCGGCGGGCATGTTTGATACGTTCGTTACTCGGACTGGTGATTTGAGGCTGCATTCGCGGATCTTGGTTAGCCGAGGAGCAAGAGCTTGGCAATGCCGCCCGTATGCCCTGCGTGATCCGTCCCCCCCTCATCGCTCTCGTGATCGCCAGCCCCCTGTGGGCCGGCGAGGTGCTCACGTTTGAAAAACATGTGCGCCCCATCCTGAAGGCGCAGTGCTTCCATTGCCATGGAGAAGATGGCGAAACCAAAGGCGGGCTCGATGTCCGTCTGGCGCGCTTTTTGATCAAGGGCGGCAAAGAAGGCCCGGCCATCGTCCCTGGCGATGCGGCGAAGAGTCATCTGCTGGAGCTGGTGAAGAAGGGCGAGATGCCGAAGGGCAAGGCCAAGCTGAAGGACAAAGACATCGCCACCCTGGAGCAATGGGTCGCCCAGGGCGCGAAGACCTCTCGCGTGGAGCCAGAGAAGCTGGGTCCGGAACATGCTTTCACGGATGAGGAACGAGCTTGGTGGGCGTTTCAGCCGATCAGGAAACCTGCCCTGCCGAAGGTTGAGCAGACTTCGAATCCCATCGACACCTTCATTGCCGCGAAGCTGAAGGAAAACGGGCTGCAATTCTCCCCGGAGGCTGATCCACGCACGCTGGTGCGCCGTGCGAGCTTTGACCTCACCGGTCTGCCACCCGCGAAAGAGCAGGATGCCCCCTCCTACGAGGCTTTGGTGGACCGCCTGCTCTCCTCTGAGCACTACGGCGAGCGCTGGGGCCGCCACTGGCTGGACATCGCGGGTTATGCGGACTCCGACGGCTACACGGACAAGGATCTGGAGCGCGCCTGGGCCTGGAAGTATCGCGACTACGTCATTGGTTCGCTGAACAAGGACAAGCCCTTCGACCAGTTCGTGCGCGAGCAGCTCGCTGGCGATGAAATGGTGCCACAGCCGCACAAGAACCTGAGCGCGGACGCCATCGAAAAGATCACCGCCACAGGCTTCCTGCGCATGGCGGCGGACGGCACGGGCGCGATGAATGACAAGGCGGCGCAAAACGCCAGCATCGCGGACACGATCAAGATCGTGAGCACGGCCTTTTACGGCATGACCGTGGGCTGTGCGCAGTGCCACGACCATCGCTATGATCCGATCACCCAGGCGGACTACTACCGGATGCGCGCCATCTTTGAGCCGGGCTTTAACACGAAGAGCTGGAAGACTCCGGCTGGCAGACTGGTCTCGCTGCTGACGGATGAAGAGCGTGCCATCGGCGCGAAGATCGAGGTCGAGGCAAAGAAGCTCGATGTCGCACGACTGGCGAAGCAAGAGGAGTTCATCACCGAAGTGCTGGAGAAGGAACTGGCGAAGGCACCGGAGAAGGATCGCGAAGGCCTGCGCACCGCCTATCGCACGGAAGTGAAGAAGCGCACGACAGCCCAAGTCGCCCTTTTGAAAGCCTGGCCGCGTGTGAATCAGCTCAGCGGCGGGTCACTTTACCTCTACGACAGCACTTACAAAACGAAGCACGCCGACACGCTCAAGAAGATGACGGAAGAAGCCACCGCCGTGCGTGCGACAAAGCCGAAGGAAGAGTTCCTCCATGCCTTCCAGGAGCAGCCGATGGCGGAGACGGCGCTGCCGCCGACCCATCTTTTCTTCCGTGGCGACATCGAGCAGCCGAAGGAAGTTGTGAAGCCCGGCGATCTCACCGTGCTCGCCGCCTTCCGCCCCATCGAGATCCCCGTGAAGGACAAGGCGCTGCCGACGACAGGCCGTCGTCTCGCCTTTGCCAAGTCGCTGACGGATGGGAAACACCCGCTGCTGGCGCGTGTGATCGTGAATCAGGTCTGGCTGCGCCACTTCGGCAAAGGTCTCGTCAACTCACCGAATGACTTCGGCCAGCTCGGCGAGAAGCCCAGCCATCCTGAACTGCTCGACTGGCTGGCCAGCGACTTCATGGCGAACGGCTGGAGCCTGAAGCGCCTGCACAAGATGATCCTCACGAGCCGCACTTACCGGCAGTCATCGCGTCGAGATGAGACACGGGACCTCATCGACCCGGACAACCGCCTTTTGAGCCGCATGAATGTGCGTCGCCTCGAAGCCGAGACACTGCGGGATGCCTTTCTCTCCGTGTCAGGCAAGCTCAATCACAAGATCGGCGGTGCTCCTGTGCCGGTGACGTTTAACGAAGAAGGTCAGGTCATCCTGGGCAATGACACCCGCGACACCGCTGGTCGGCAGACGGGGAAATTTATCGGCATGAATGGCGAGGACTACCGCCGCAGCATCTACGTCCAAGCCCGCCGCAGCACACCGCTGGAGGTGTTCGCCGCCTTCGATGCCCCTGACATGACGGAAGCCAACTGCGTTATGCGTCCAAACACCACCGTGAGCCCGCAGAGCCTGCTTTTGATGAATAACCTCTACATGCGCGAATACGCCCAGGATCTGGCGCAGCGAGTGGTGAAGGAAGTCGGTGCCGATGTGGAGAAGCAGGTGGCCCGCACCTGGGAGCTGGCGCTGAGCCGGACTCCGAGCATGGCCGACGAGCAGGAAGCGGTGACCTTTGTGAAAGCCCAGACCGAGCACTACAAAGCCACCCCGGCCAAGCTGGAGAAGGTGAACGGACCTCCCGAGAAGGCTGACGCCGCGCCCGAACTCCTCGGAATCACTGCTCTCTGCCACGCGCTGATGAGCTCGAACGAATTCCTCTACGTGGACTGAGGGACACAAAAAACCCGCCATCGGTGAAGATGGCGGGTTCGAAGAAGCGGTGAACGCTTCAGAATGAATTAAGCAGCCAATTGCTCGGACTCGGAGTCGTTGCCGCGATCATCACTGCCGATCGGCTTGGCGCCGCTGAGCTGGAGGGGGCGGCCCATGAATTCCTTGCCGTGCAGTTCGCTGACCGCGCGGCGTGCTTCATCGACGGAACCCATGGTGACAAAGGCGAAGCCCTTGGAACGCTGGGTGCGGTTGTTCACCACGACCTCGGCATTGCGGACACCGCCGACGCCGTTGAAGAGCTCGAAGAGGTCGCTCTCGGAGGCATCGTAGGACAGATTGCCGACATAGAGGCGCTCGGTCGAGATATCGCCGGGGTTCGGGGGAGGAGAGGCCTCGCGGCGGGGTTTCGGCTCACGGGGCTCACGGTTTTCACGATTCTCACGCGGAGGGCGGGAGGATTTGGCGGGCGCGATGCCCGAGCGGGGAGTGACGGAGGGGAGGGTGGACGGCTTGCCGAGGATACCGAAGCTGATGGCGCTCAGGAATTTCTGGAAGCCAGTCTGCTGGGCGGCGATGGTACGAGGCGCATTGCTGCGGGGGGCGTCTGGCCGGTTGTCCGTGCGTGGACGACGACGACGGCGGCGGTTACCTTGCTGGAATGAGTTATCTGACATGGGGTCTGTGTTTTGGGGTGCTGTGGGTTTGGGGGCACCACGCGATGGGGCGTGCTTGGGGCGTGTGGCTCGGATGGATTGCGGGTCACATCCGTGGCGACGGGCCGTATCACGAACCGCCCTTGCGGTTCATCGCAGCCCCGTCGGGTGCCGAACTGTTCAGAAATGAACCCGGAGGGTCCACTGTGTGGGTGACAGAATTCCGTCACAATGAGGCGCCCACGCGAGTTTATCGCTGGTCCATTCGAAGCTTTTGGCGCAGTCAGGTGGCTGGCGTGGCGCATTCCGCAATTCCGTGGGTGGGCTGAAAACCTCAGAGCACAGTACTCTGGACAGTTCTGGGGCGAGACTAAGCGCCGGGCGTAGATGGGTCAACCGGGGATTTCATCCCCACCAGCCCCCTTCCAGACCTGAGCGCAACTTTATGAGTCAGGCCGGGTTTCGGAAAGTCGTGGGCAGCTTAGTCCATTCTGGCATTTGCCAGACCCGCACCTCTCCCCAAGATTCCCGCCATGCACCGAGTCGCCACTTTTTCGATCACCCTCCTCACTTTGACCTGTGGGCTGGTGAATGGCCAGACGCCTGAGCCACGTCGCCAAGGCCCGCCTCCGCCGCCCTCAGGCGAGGGTGGTCCACGTCGCCCCCCAGGTGAACGCGGAGATCGTGGCGGCGACTGGCGTGGAGGATTCAGCCCCGGCTTCGGCCGCCCTCCGATGAAGTCGGAGGCTTATGACAAGCTGCCCGAGTCAGATAAAAAGCGCATCCGCGAGGCCATGGACCGAGTCTGGGGCAGGCCCGAAGTTATCGAAGCCCGCGAGCGCACGCTCAAGGCCCACGCCGATCTGCGGGACACCATCCGTGTCTCTTTGGAAAAGACGGATCCGGAGGTGGCCGTGCTTTTGAAGAAAGTTGAGACCGACCAGGGCTTCGACCCACGCCAGCTCCCACCCATGCCAGCCGTGGACTCAGCGGAGTTTGCTCCTGCGGTCACGCTGCGACTGGAGATGGACTTGCTGATGTTTGCGAAACCCGACCGTAAAGACGCCACCAAGCTCTTCCACCAGCGCCTCATGGGCAAACCCGAGGTCCAGGCCGCGCTGAAACAAGTGCAGGAAACCCGTGGTGAAGAGCGCATCCAGGCCGCTCAGAAGCTGCGCCAGACCTATCGTGAAGCCGCCTATCGCGAGTTCCAGTCCATGCGCAGCCGCCCGCCGGGTGAGGGCCCGAAGCCCGAGCCGAAGTGAGTTAGTTCTGAACGGTCTGCCAAAAAAGAAGGCGCAGAGGTCACCCTCTGCGCCTTCTGTTTTTTAATCTGTCACTGGTTTACTTCCCGCTCACATCGAAGCAGAAGAGCAGTTCCTGATCGCGCAGGTAGAGCTTGCCACCGCTGACCACGGGGTGGGTCCAGACCATGCCTTTCGGGTTACGCTTGGAGGTCTGAGGACTGAGGGTGAAGCGGCCCTGCTCATCCCAGCCACGCGGGCTGGCTTTGATCAGCACCACGGTGCCGGTCTTTTCTTCCAGGAGGTAAAAGGAACCGTCGGCGTAATGGATGGCACCTTTGCCGAGGGATTTCTTTTCCGTCCACTTCACGGCACCCGTCTTGAAGTCCATGCAGGTCCAGCCCGCCTTGTCGTTATAGCCGTACAAGTGGCCGTCCACGAGAATGACGCCACCGTGGTGGTTCACCATGTCAGTGGTTTCGTAGAGCGTCTCGACGCTGTTGCCTGCACCGATTTTGACGGACTTGCAGCCGACACCGTAACCGGCGGCAACGAAGACCTGGCCGTCTTTGAAGATAGGCGTCGGGATCACGGCGGTCTTGCCGGGGAACTCGGTCTTCCACAGGAGTTTGCCATCAGCTGCGTTCACGCCTGCGATGCTCTGCATGGTGAGCTGGATGAGCTGGCGCGCTTCATTGTGAGTGACTGCGATGAGGCTGGAATACTGAGCAGGATCGGTCCACTCAGCGGACTGCCAGGCGAGCTTGCCGGTCGTTTTGTCAAAGGCCGCCAAGGTGCCCTGAGCGCCGCCGGGGGTGGCGATGACGAGGTTCCCCTCGACCAGCGGGCTCTCGCAATAGCCCCAGCCGGGGACTTTGCCGCCGAGTTCGGTCATGCTGGCGGTCCAGACGGGTTTGCCATCGGCTGCGCTGAGACAGATGAGGCTGCCTTTGCCGCTGAGGGCATACACTTTGTCGCCATCGACTGTGGGAGTGGCACGCGGGCCGTCGCCCCAGCCGTTGGTGAGCAGGGCACCGGCTTCGGCAGACCATTTTTCTTTGCCGGTGACGGCGTCGATGGCGATGACATACTCCACCGCATCACGTGCACCCATGGTGTAGATCACATTGCCGACGATGGCATAGCCGGAGTAGCCGAGCCCGGTGTCTTCATTCATCCACACTTTCTTCGGGCCGGCAGAGGGCCATTTTTTTAGCAAGCCGACCTCGGTGGAGACGTCGGTGCGGTCAGCGCCGCGAAAGGTGGGCCAGTCCGCAGCCTGAACGGCGACGGAGATAAGGAGGAGGGGAAGCACGGTTTTCATAGGGCAGAGAGCAGAACGCGAGATTCAGCCGTGGTTCGCGGGGAAATACCAGAAAAAAGATACTGTGTGCTGAGTATCACATCTCTTTGCGCGTCGGCGCGTTTGCATCCAATCCTCCCCGCTCATGTCTTCCCGTCCTCTCATCCTCGGCACCCGCGGCAGCGAGCTCGCGCTCAAACAGACCGAAATGGTCACCGCTGTGCTGCAAGCCGCTCACCCAGGGCTCATCGTCGAGCGCAAGATCATCCAGACCAGCGGCGACAAACGTCAGGATCTGCGCTTCTCCGAGTTCGCCGAGGTGGCGCAGGTGGACAAAGGTATCTTCATCAAAGAACTCGAGAGCGCTTTGGAAAAAGGCGAGATCGACGCTGCTGTACATAGCCTCAAAGACGTGCCGAGTGACCTCGCTGCCGGATTCCAGATCGCCGCTGTCATGCCGCGCGCACCCATCGAGGATGTGCTCATCACGAAGGAAGCCTGTACTTTGGAAACCCTGCCCAAAGGCGCGCGCATCGGCACCAGCAGTGTCCGCCGTGCTGCGCAGATGAAATGGCTGCGGCCTGATCTGGAGATGGTGGAGGTGCGCGGCAATGTCCCCACCCGCGTGAAAAAGGTGCTCGGCGAACAACCGCTGGATGCCGTGCTGCTCGCCGCTGCGGGACTCATCCGGCTAGGTTTACTCAAAGACGGCCTCATCGAGATCGACGGGCAGACCATCCATGGGCTCACGCTTGATCCCGTGAAGTTTCTCCCAGCAGCAGGGCAGGGGGCCATCGCCATCGAATGTCGTTCGGGAGATGACGCCACGCTTGCTACACTGCGTGCCATCAATCATGCCGAGACCGAGATCCGTGTCACCGCCGAGCGTGAATACCTTCGCCTGCTCGGTGCAGGCTGCCAGACACCCGTCGGGGCACACACCTGGATCGCCAACGGCCAGCTTCAGATGGCCGTCCGCGTTTTTGATGAAGCCGACCTTTCCGCCAAACCCATCGAGATGGAGATCAGCGGCCCGGCCGACAAGCCCGCCCTTCTGGCCGAGCGTCTTGCCATGCTGACGTAGCATCCCAAAAGAAAGCGCTCCGACAAAAGCCGGAGCGCTTTGGATTCCCACCTTGTGCCGTTCGATCTGGGGGCCTCGTATCCCAAGGAGACGAGGTGGGTGCCCGTGAACAAGGGTGCTGTCTTCCAGTGAAGGCATGACAAGTCAGTTCAGGTCACAAGCTCCCGATGTCATAAAAACGGGCCGGGCCACGACAGTTCTGAGGACGAACACTGCAGGAAATAGGGCGGCGGGATGGGATGAAAGTCTCCCAGCCGCCGCAAAAGGGATGTCAAAGAACGTCAGAGCAGAAATGAACCGCTCTGGAATTCATTGAGCATATCGGAAGCCAGGATCAGCAGCAAGAACGAA
>NZ_JBILYB010000109.1:0-21146 GCF_044378005.1 Prosthecobacter sp. | reverse complement strand
GAAAAGCCGGTGGCTTGTCCATGGTTCTCACCACTTCACCGTCGCGCCCAGCACGGCGTTGAAGCCCGGTTCGTTCGAGCCGGAGCCGGGGTAGCGGTACTGGCGGTTGGTGAGGTTTTCGAGGGCGACGTTCACACCGAAGTTCTTGGTGATCTCATAGCCGCCGCGCAGGGTGAGGATGCAGAAGCCTGGGTTGCCATTGGAGGGGATGCGCTGGGTGTCACGCAGGTCGGAGTCGTTGAGGCGATCATAGTCGGACTGGCCGAGGGCGATGAACTCGGACCACAGACGGCGGTCCACGGTCTGCCAGCGGACACCGGCCCGCCACATGAGAGGGACGACGCGGCTGATGGGCTCGATGCCGAGCTGACGGGAGTTCCCCTGGAACTGATCCACGCGGCCTTCCGTCCAGGTGACATGGCCGAAGACGGCCCAGCTTGGATTGAAGCGATACTCGCCGGAAAGCTCCACGCCCTGCATGTAGCCGTCCCCTCCGTTGCTTTTCAGCACCACGCGGTTTGGACCGATGAACTCACTCGTGGCGCGGCGGATGATCATGTTGTCGATCTTCGTGTAGAAGTAGCTGAGGCTGCCGCTGAAGTGGTCGGTGTCGGCTTTCAGACCGATCTCGAAGTTCACATATTCCTCGGGATCGAGGTTCGGCGAAGGCAGCTCCAGCTCACCGGAGCGGGCGATGTCGAGGCGCGAGAGGTCGGAGAGATTCGGCGAGCGGAAGCCTTCGGCTATTCCGGCAAAGAGGCGGAAGTGGTCCTTCTCATCGAGATCAAACATGACCCGTCCGCTGGCGGAGAAGTCATGCCAGTCATGATTCAGTCCATCGTAGCGCTTCGCGGTATCGCGATTGTCAAAGCGGCCCACGTCTGCGCTGGCGTAGGTGTAGCGGCCGCCGAGGAAGAGGTGCCAGCGGTCGCCGAGATTGATCTCATCCAGCAAATAAGCGCCGAGCAGATGATAGGCGGCGTCATCACCCACGGGGCCCTGGATGCCATGGGAGTGCAGAGTGCCGTTCAGACGGTAGCGCTGGCTGCCGCTGCTGACCCAGTCACGATTGTAATCCACGCCGTAGGTGAGCTGGCCGAGTGGCGACTGGCTCTGGAACTGGAGGTCGATGCCGAGCGTCCAAAGCTCTGTTTGGTTGACGTCCACGCGATTGTCGGCAGGGCGGCGGATGCGGTGCTCATACTCGTTCATCGACTGGAGTGAGACGGTGAGGGAAGCGCTGTCGATGATGCCATCCAGATCTTTGCCCGCGAGGCGGATGTAGGAGAGGGAGCGCTCCTGATCGAAGGAGCGCTTCAGGTCGGTGCCGACATCGGTGCCTTCATAGGAGATGCCGTAAATGGTGGCGTGGGTGCGCCAGACATCGTTTTGGCGGAGCTGCTGATGCACCGCGGTGAAGGTCCAGTTTGGATCGAGCGCCAGATCAAAGCGGACATCGTAGGCCCATTCATCATAGCCGGTATGGGGTTGATCTCCCAGCTTCGGGTCATGCACGTCGCCAAAATACTTCAGGCTGGCACCGAGATGCAGGCCCCACTTCTGGCCTTCACCAAACTGCACCTCCTGGCGCATGATGCTGCTTTCCTCACCGGTGGAGCCGCGATAGGAGCTGAGTCCGTGGAAGAAGAAACCTTCGCCTTCATTCTGGAAGCCGGAGCCTTTCGTGAAGAGATTCAGCGTGCCACCGATGGAGTCGCTGCCGTAAAGGACGCTGCCCTGTCCTGGCACGAGCTCGATGCGGTCGATGGCATAGGAGTCGATGGTGTTGAGGTACTGGTTCGGGCCTTCGCGGAAGATGCTGTTGTTGAAGCGGATGCCGTCGATCAGCGTGAGGTTGCGGAAGCCGGTGAAGCCGCGGATGAAGGGGGAGCCCTGGCCGTTGGAGGTCTTTTGGACGAAGACGCCGGGGACTTCACGCAGAGCCTCGGGCAGGGTGCGCACCTGGCGTTCTTGGAGCTGCTCACCGCTCACCTGCCGTACCTGGGCGGGGACTTTCTTCACATCGGCATCGCTGCGCGTGGCGGTGATGACGAGTTCGGGGATCTCAGCGGCTGGATCTGCCGCGAGGACGGGCAGGACAAACAGCGGGAGGAGTTTCGAGACGATACGCATGGTCGGGAGTGTGCTGTTGAAAGCTTGTTCCCCTCCCTCTGTCACCTCTGCACTTCCGAAGACTTACCGATGGAACGATTTTCATCCTGTGAGGCATGTTCATGAACATTTCCTGACCAACCACTTCACTGCGGACTTGCATAAGCAGGACCGACTCTGGCAACCTGCCGTCATGTCTCTGCTCCGTCTCGCTGCTTTTCTCTGCCTCGCCGTGCCCGCCTATGCTGAATCGGCGAAGCCAAACATCCTATGGCTCATCGCGGAGGACTTCGGTCCGCACCTCGGCTGTTACGGGGAGAAGCATGTCTCCACGCCCGTGCTGGATGGACTGGCAGGGAAGGGGATGCGCTTCACCCGCTACTACACCACGGCTCCGGTTTGCTCGGCCAGCCGCTCGGCCTTCAACACGGGCATGTTTCAGACCACCATCGGCGCGCACAACCACCGCAGTCATCGCGATGACGGCTACACGCTGCCCGCCGGGGTGAAGCTGATCAGCGAGCGGATGCGCGAGGCGGGCTATTTCACGGCGAATGTGAAGCAGCTTCCCCCCGAGGCTGGATTCAAAGGCGCGGGCAAGACGGACTGGAATTTCGTGGCTCCAGCAAAGCCCTTCGATTCCGATCAGTGGGACGATCTGAAAGCACACCAGCCCTTCTACGCGCAGCTCAATTTCCAGGAGACGCACCGCACTTTCCACGCTCCGCCCCATGCTGATCCGGCGAAGGTGGAGATCCCGCCTTACTACCCGGATCATGAAATCACGCGCAAAGACTGGGCGCAGTATCTCGATGCCGCCACGGAGCTGGACCGGAAGATCGGCAAGGTGATCGATTTACTGAAGCGGGATGGTTTGATGGAAAACACCGTCATCTGCTTCGTCGGTGACAACGGCGCGGCGCATGTCCGTGCGAAGCAGTTTTGCTACGAAGAGGGGCTGAACGTGCCTTTCATCATGCACTGGCCTTCTGCCATCCCGATGCCGGCTGGATTCGCGGCTGGAACCGTGAGCGAGCGGCTGCTGATGTCGATCGACCTCACCGCCACTTCTTTGAACCTCGCAGGCATCCCCAAACCCGCCGGGATGGAGGGACAGGTCTTCTTGGGAGCCAATGCCGAGCCTGCGCGGCAATATACCTTTGGCGCACGCGACCGCTGTGACATGACGGTCTTCCGCCTGCGCACCGTGCGTGATGCGCGCTACCGCTACATCCGCAACTTCACTCCCGACCGCCCCTTCCTCCAGCATAACGAGTACAAGGAAAACCAGTATCCCGTCTGGAACCTGATCAAGGAACTGGCTGCGCAGGACAAGCTCACGCCCGCCCAGGCTCCGCTGGCCGCAGCGACCATGCCTGAAGAGGAACTCTACGACATGCAGGCCGATCCACATCAGGTGCAAAACCTCGCCAAATCTCCGAGGACAGAGCATCAGCAGGTCCTCGAAAAACTGCGTGGCGTGCTGACGACGTGGATTGAGGAAACCAACGATCAGGGCCGTGTGCCCGAGCCGCCCGATGTCGTGGCGAACCAAGGTTTTACCAAGCCGCAGCCGCCCAAGGGCAAAGGCAAGAAGGGTAAGAAGAAGTGACGATCCTCGCGAGTTTCAAACTCGTGAACTGGTGGGGCGAGATTGGATCTCGTCCGTGCTGAAAACCTACACCGCCTGCGCCGGACGTTTGCCTTTCGCAGCACGAGCTTGCTGCACAGTCTTCAGACTGGCCTCGCGGATCAGTTCAAGCCGTTTGAGGAAACTCTGGCTGAGTGAACGTGCCTTCAGCCGGGTATCGAGGTTGGAATAGTTCATGGTGGGGGGATGCTTTGGGACAGCCGGAACGCGAAAGTGTTCACTGCGAAGGCTGCATGGAAGCTTGTCGCATCCATGCTCGAAGCGGCTGAGCGCAGCGAAAACCACCTCTTGGTGCTATGTCCCATCAGCGCGGTTCCGAAGAAGCGGTGAAAGTCAGTGCTGGAAAGAGTAACGCCCCAAGGGCGAGTTCGGCAAGGGGTTTGCCGAGGGCCGCTTGGGGCGTTGGAGTCGTTCGAGAAACGAACTTGGAAAGTTCGTTTTACGCGTTCGCACGCAGGATCTGCGCGAGCACATACGGCAGGATGCCGCCAGCGCGGTAGTAGTCGATTTCGACGGGGGTGTCGATGCGGACGACGACGGGGATGTCGAAGGTGCTGCCGTCGGACTTGTGGACGCGGAGGGTGGCTTCGCTCATGGGCTTGAAGTCGTTGCTGAGGCCCAGGAGGTCGAAGGTGGCATCGCTGAGATCCTTGACCTTGTCGTAGTCGGCCTTGTTCTTGAAGTTGCAGGGCAGGACGCCCATGCCGACGAGGTTGCTGCGGTGGATGCGCTCGAAGGACTTCGTGATGACGGCTTTGACGCCGAGGAGACGGGTGCCTTTGGCGGCCCAGTCGCGGCTGCTGCCCATGCCGTAGTCTTCACCGCCGAGGATGATGCTCGGCGTGCCTGCGGCCTGGTAGGCCACAGCAGCGTCGTAGATGCTCATTTCGGTGCCGGCAGGCTGCAACAAGGTGTCGCCGCCTTCTTTGCCGCCGAGCATGAGGTTCTTGATGCGGACGTTGGCGAAGGTGCCGCGGGTCATGACGAGGTCATTGCCACGGCGGCTGCCGAAGCTGTTGAAATCAGCCTGGGTGACGCCGTTTTCGAGGAGGAAGCGGCCTGCGGGGCTGGCTTTCTTGATGGCTCCAGCGGGGCTGATGTGGTCCGTCGTGACGCTGTCGCCGAAGATGCCGAGCGGGCGGGCACCCTTGATCTCGGTGATGTCGCCAGGGGTCATGCTGAAGTCAGCGAAGAACGGCGGATGCTGGATGTAGGTGGACTTGCCATCCCATTCGAAGACTTCGCCAACGCCGCCTTGGATCTCATTCCACTTCGGATTCTGCGAGGCGAAGTCGGTGTAGAGCTTGCGGAAGACATCGGGGCTGAGGGCGGACTCCATGGCATCGCGGACTTCTTTCAGCGTGGGCCAGATGTCCTTCAAATAGACGCCGCTGCCGGGGACGAGCTCGTCTTGGCTCAAATCAATATCGACGGTGCCAGCGATGGCGTAAGCGACGACGAGCGGCGGGGACATGAGGAAGTTTGCCTTGATGCTCTGATGCACGCGGGCCTCGAAGTTACGATTCCCGGAGAGCACGGAGGCGGCGATGATGTCCTCGCTCTTCACCACGTCTTCGATGCCGGCATCCAGCGGGCCGGAGTTGCCGATGCAGGTGGTGCAGCCGTAACCAACGGTTTGGAAGCCAAGCTTGTCGAGTTCGGGCTGGAGGCCGGTCTTGGTGAGGTAGTCCGTCACGACGCGGCTGCCAGGGCCGAGACTGGTTTTGATGGAGGGCTTGATGGTGAGGCCAAGGGCGTTGGCCTTCTTCGCCAGCAAACCGGCGGCGAGCATGACGCTCGGGTTGGAGGTGTTCGTGCAGCTCGTGATGGCGGCGATGAGGACGCTGCCGTGGGTGATGACGTCTTTGACGCCGTCCTTGCTGTCCACTGTGACTTCAAAGGCAGGATAAGAAGGCTGATCGCTCGGCTCGGTGACGACACCTTGCTGCGCACCGAAGGCGGCGGCGAATGAACCGGCATTGTCAGGCACGGAGTCCAGTGAGGGAGGCAGGTTGAGTGCCTCAGCGGCCTCAGGCTGCTTGCCGTAGCCTTGCGGTGTTGGCTTGGTCAGCAAGTCACCCCAGGTGGATTTGAGCGCGCTGACGGTGATGCGATCCTGCGGACGCTTCGGACCCGAGACACATGGCTCGACGGTGCTGATGTCCATCTCCATCTCGGTGGTGAATTCGATGCTACCCTTCTCGGTGGGGATGCCCCACATGCCCTGCGCCTTGTAGTAGGCCTCGACGGTCTTGCAAAGCTCTTCGCTGCGGCCGGTGCCGCGCAGGTAGGCGACGGTTTCTTCGTCCACGCCGAAGAAGCCCATCGTCGCGCCATACTCAGGTGCCATGTTCGCGATGGTCGCACGATCAGTGACCGGCAGGCTGACCGCGCCGGGGCCGTAGAATTCGACGAATTTGCCGACGACGCCGAGCTTGCGCAGCTTCTGGGTGACTTCGAGCACGAGGTCGGTCGCGGTGACGCCTTCTTTGAGCGCTCCGCTGAGATAAACGCCCACGACTTCCGGCACGAGGAAGGTCACTGGCTGGCCGAGCATGCCTGCTTCGGCCTCAATGCCGCCCACGCCCCAACCCACGACGCCGAGGCCGTTGATCATGGTCGTGTGCGAGTCCGTGCCGACGAGCGAATCCGGATAATACACGCCGTCTTTCTCCAGCACGCCCTTCGCCAGGTATTCGAGGTTCACCTGATGCACGATGCCGATGCCGGGAGGCACGACTTTGAAGGTGTCGAAAGCCTGCTCGCCCCATTTGAGGAACTGGTAGCGCTCTTTGTTGCGCTCAAACTCCAGCGCGAGGTTTTGATTCAGCGCCTGCTGCGTGCCGGCGAAATCGACCTGCACCGAGTGGTCCACCACGAGATCGACTGGCACCAGCGGCTCAACCATCTTCGGATTGGCACCGAGTTCCTTCACCTTCGAGCGCATCGCTGCCAGATCGACGAGGAGAGGCACGCCGGTGAAGTCTTGAAGCACGATGCGGGCGACGGTGAAGGGGATCTCATACTCACCAGGAGCCTTGGCGTTCCAGTTGGCGAGGTTCTTCACATCAGCTTCCGTGACCTTCTTGCCATCCAGATTACGCAGCAGGGACTCCAGCACGATACGGATCGAAATAGGAAGGCTGGAGACTTTGCCGACTCCAGCCTGTTCGAGTGCGGGAAGGGAGTAAAACTTGCCGGAGGAGCCGGAACCGGTGGTAAAGGTCTGAGGGGTATTCATTGAGAGGAAGTCGAGGGAGGCGGAGAATTAGCCATGAGAGCAGGTTTGACACCTATTTTTTGGCCTTCCTGAGCCGAGGTGACGAATTACTGACCTCCATGAGGAGCGGTGTCTTTCTTGACCATATGCCAGGAGGTCTTTCCACAAGCGGGACAATTCATGAGAGTGCTGGGATTCCCTCCCCCCTTCCAGCGGATGCCGCCGAGGTCCCAGATGGAGCGCCTATGGCCGCATTCACAGATCACCATCCACTGCCGGGATTCGGCTTCCATGCTGGCCGCCCAGGAGGCGGGCACGAGACGGGTGATGATTTTTTGCAGCGTGCTCATGGGCGGGAGTCTGCCCAGATGAGCGGTGGCGGGTCAAGCCTTTTACCAGAGCAGCAGCGTGGCGGGCGGGCTGTCTTTGACAGGGGCTTTCGCCTCGGTGCGGATGACTTCCTCGATCTGCTTTGCCCATTCGCGGCAGGCTTTGCGGAAGTAGGTGTAGGTGGTGTAGTCGTGGACGTAGAGGATGATGCCGGATCGGTTTTGCTCGGCATCGGCGAACTCGTAAAGCACCCGGCCGGTCTTTTCGTCCCGCAGGCGACCTTCGATGGCCATGTTGCCTTTGAGCTTGTGAGACATGGCGGTTTCTGCGCCCGGCCAGAGGAGGATGTTGATGCCTTTGCGCGCGAGTCCGCCGATGACGGGATTCGGGTTGAATTCGACGATGGCGAGTTCGAGCACGAGGCTGTCTTTGTCTGGAGGGTCGATGACTTCGCGCCGGTCTTCAGGGGCGTTGAGGAAGGCTTTGCGGGTTTCGCTGCGGAAGTAGTCCGCAAGTTTTCGGACGTTCTTTTGGCGGGACTTTTCCCGTACTTCGATCTTCGAAAGCGTGCGCGTCATGGGGCGCAGATACTGAATGGAAACGGGGGCGATGTGGATGTGCGGGCGCTTTTGGGCGTCAGCCCAGACTTCGGCGTCGGTATTTTTCCAGTCGTGGAGGAAGGGGGACTTTGCTGCGTCGGTCTTCTTTAAATCTGGGCCATGGAGGAGAAAGGGCGAGGGATCGGCGGGGAAGGCCTTGACCAGACGCTGGGCAGAACGGCAGGAGACAAAGGTGAGAGAGAGGAGAAGGGCGAGCAGGAGTCGGGCTGTCATCGGACCTGAATGAGAGCGAGTGCGGGCGGTTTATTTCCCCTGACGGGCAAGTTTGGCGGAGAGCTGGTAATTACGCCGCACATGGTCCCCGAGGTGTCGGGAAAGCCGGGTCTCGGCCACCTTGTCACGCGAGCGGACGGTCTTGCTGATGTCTCCGAGGGCGAAGTCGTAACGCATGAGGGTGAGGTCGTGAAAGACGGTGGTGGCGCGGGCGGGAAAGCCACCGAGGGCGAGGTCTTTCCAGGCGAGCTTCTGCTCCTCGTGTGTGTCCACGCAGAGCACACGGAGGAGGAAGCGCAGGGAACTGAAGGCGGGGCCGGTCCACGGTGCGTGATAGACAAACGCCCCAGCTTTCTCATACGGCATCTCGCCGCCGTCACTCATGGCCGCGACATGCTCGGGCGTGTAGAAATCCCGCCGCACAGGCAGGCGGCGGAGGGCCAGCTTTTCCGGGCCGCCGGCAGTCCCGGCACGGTAACCCCAGAGCTTCTGGCCGGGCTCGCTGAGGACGAACTCGATGAAGGCGGTGGCGAGTTCGGGATCGGGCGCGCCGCGCATCATGGCGATGGGATCGACGCTGATGGAGGTGCCGCCCACGGGCATGATGAAACCGACCCGCGAGGTGCCATCGGACGCGCGCACGGACTCCTCGGCAGAGCGTCCGTAGAAGTCGATACACATGCCCGCCGCAGCATCGCCACGCAGGACATCGAGGGGGATCTTCGTCGAGGTATCGCTGAAATAGCGGGCATTGGCGCTGATGCGCTGGATGAGGGAGAGGCCCGCCACCCAGCCGCGTCGGATGGCTTCGGGCTCGATCTCCGCCGTCTTCAAATGGCCGGGTTCCTGGGTCAGGCGAGCGAGTTCATTCTGCATCTCCTGCTGGATGAGCATTTCAAAAGCCTTCGTCACCGAGCTGCTGCGGCCTGGGTCGGCGAGGGCGATCATGCCCTGCAAGCGCGGATCGGCTAGATCACGCCACTGGGCGGGGTCTTTCTCGATACCGAGACGACGGAGGACATCCCGATTGAAGACGATGCCAAAGCTGGAAAGGCAGGTGCCGCACCAGCGGTCCTTGGCATCTCGGAAAGGCTCGCCGCTGAGGGTCTCGGGGATGACCGCATCCGTGAACCATTCGGGATGCTTTTTCCGGAGGGCGGCGAGTCCGGTGTTCGGGCTGCTTTCGGCCACGAGCGTGCCTGCCTCTGACTGGAGCTGGAAATCAAAGCCGCCGCCGCCGAAGAAAAGGTCGATGCCGATGCCGACCTTGGATTTTAGAAATTCGGACCGCGCGGGATCATTGGCAGGAGCTTTCGGATTCAGGCAGGCCTGGGCGGTGTCGGCGGTCCAGGTGCGTTTGAGAGACTGCTCCCAGTGATGCTGGAAGGCGGCGGTGTACTCGGACTTCAGCATCATGGCGATCTCCGAGGTGCCGCCGGGCACGCGCCAGTCGATGAAGAGCGTCTGCCCCGTGCGTGCCTTCCAGTCGCGGGCAAAGGCTCGCCCAAACTCCTCGCGGATGCGCTCGTGGTGCGGGGTGATGATCACCAGCCGCCGGTCGAAATGGGCCGGTGCCGTGCTGTCCCGAGGCTTCAGCACAAAGGGGCCAAGCAGAGTGCCCAGCATCGCGAGGGCGATGGCGGATTCTTTGCGCCGGGCGAGGAGGAAGTGGAGGACACGCATGACAGGCGGACTGGCCTCCATCCAAGCGGAAACGCCGCAGCACGGCAAGACGGTTCGTTCAGAGCGGGCGCTTAGTGAGCGGCCTTTTTCTCTTCGTGGCCAGCAGCGGGCTTGGCGTGGTCGTCATGTTTGGCTTCGCCATGACCTTCACCGTGGCCTTTGTGCATGCCTTCGTGCAGGACCTGGGTTTCTTCCCAACTGTGCTTGGCGCAGGAAGGACCGAAGGAGATGAGAGCGGCGGCAGCGAGGAGGGTGAGGGCGACTTTCTTCATGAACAGGAGAGTGAATGGGGGTGGCCCATCGTAGGGGCTTTTCACGCTGGCTCAAGCCTTTACTCGCTGGCAAAGAGCGGCATCAAGGCGAAATCACCCTGAGGGATGGCCAAAGTGCAGACACTGAAGCCACCACAGCGGCGCGAGATGGCTCCACGCCCACCCGTGGCAGCCCGGCGAATGACGCGAACACGAAGGCGAGCCCGTCTGGCTCCAGGAAGAGTTTTGCTATGCCTCCACCTCCATCCAACCCATCCCCGCGTTCCGCCCCCCTCTACCACGCCGAGGCGTTCGTCGATGCCATTAGACGAGGGATCATGAGTGGCTGCATTTCACCAACACCGTCCAGCGACGGCCGCTGACGGCATCCGGCGTCACCGGCATCGTCTGGGAATCCTTTTCGGAAGAAAGTCCCCTGCCCAGGAAACCTCGATGAGCGATTTTGAGGATCGACACCAAGCACGCCCCATCCTTGCGGGTGGAGCTGCGTCCTGCCCGTGACATCGAGATTTCCGTTAGGTTCATCCGCGCTGCCCTTCCCGCCGGGTTGGTGGCAGGAATTAACGGTTTTTGTATCACCCCTCGTTCGTCGAGGTCGAGAAAAAGTGAACTGGTGGGGACGACAAATCGTTAGCCGAGCCACGAAAGAGCCACCCGCCCCATCCCCCAACGCCTCCGAGGCCCCGGAGAGGTCGGGACAAGCATCATCAGCGCCACTGAAGCCTCGGAGAGACGATAGACCATAGCCCACGGATTTATCCGTGGGTCAAGACGGCCACAACGCCCAGAGAGCCAGAGTCCCGGAGGGGACGAAAGAGCGTCGCGGGAGGTGCCGGGTCACGTTTCGCCATCGGATGCACGATGGGTCGGGGGAAGATCGGGACGTGTCCGGCCCGCGATACCTTCTTTCGTCCCCTCCGGGACTCTTGGTCATGGGGACTTGATGCCCGCGACTACCCACGGATGAATCCGTGGGCTATTCCCTGTCGCCTCTCCGAGGCTGGGGGGCGGAGGATTGGGGGAAAGATTGTGAGCGAGAAGGTGTCGGGTGTTGCCAACGCCATGGCATCGCCCGTTGGCGGCACATCACCCGTCGCCTCTGAAGCCTCAATCGGCTGACGCTGGGTAACGTGATGGGTGCCTCTCAAGAACATGGGCGAATCGAACCAGAACCGGCTCCAAAAAGCGATCAACGAAATTTTCGTCCCTCTTGGATCGCACTGCGGCAGCCTTTACTCGCCGCCAAAGCGCGGCATCATCACGGCCGACTCCCCCCCCACGGATGGCCAAAGCGCAGACACCGAAGCCGAGATGGCTGAAAAAACTCCTCCTGACCCTGCTCATCGGCAGCGCGGTGGTGTGGGTGTTTGGGGAGGTTTACTTCAATCTGGGCAGCAATGCGGTGGCCCTGGCGGTGCGGAACAGCACGGAGCCGCTGCAAGTGCGCACGAAGCGTGGCGAGTGGCGGAAGGCGGCGGCCCTGACGCCGGGAGATCTGAACCAGGCGCTCATCCTGCGCCATGCCGAGCCGGGGATGCGCTGGAGCACGCTGAAGGTTCGGCGCGGTGCCGGCATGGTGGGTAACGTGGTGCAGAAGCTCTGCGGCGCGGAGCTGCATGTGGTGGTGATCATGCCGGAGACCTTTGAATTCATGACGAGCTTCCTGCCGAAGTTTGCTGTGACGACGGCGGAGGAGCGTCTGAAGGCGGACAAACTGGACTTCGCCATCACGGCGAACTTTCGTGATCCGAAGGGCAAACCGCTCGGCTATGTGTATCACGAAAGCCGTCAGCTCAATGCTGCCTTCAAGGAGTGGAGCGGCAGCTTCTTTGTGAAGGGCGGGCGGCCTTACTTCGGACCGAAATCGCTGCTCGATGAAGTGCCCGGCGTGATCGAGGAGGCAACGCAGGGCTACCCAGCAGTGATGAAAAATCACACGGTGTTCTCTTATGTGGATCAGAAGCCGGACACTTACTTTGATGGATCCAAGATCACCTACCGTGCGCTTGCCGGGATGCGGCGTGATGGGGCCATCGTCTTTGTCCTTTCGGGCGATGGCGGTGTGATGAATGTGAGTGAGACCGCCGAGTTGGCCCGCAAGCTGGACATCCAGCACGCGACACTTCTGGATGGCGGACGCGCGCTGCAATACAGCATCGTGACGGAGGACGGGCCGTGGCATTTCGCCGCCGTGAACACGGAACTGGATCTGCCCTGGTATCCGCTCGATCCGCAGCGCTCGCCGGTTTTCATCGGTGTCCGCAGGCGTGCGCCGCAGATCATCTCGGTCGGCCAGCCGCCGTGATGGGTTGGAATTCGCGCTTGCCTCGGGCAGGAGGCGCGGGATGAATGCGACCCGTTTTTCCCCATGACATCCTCGCCCGCCATCTCCGTCGTCGTGCCTCTCTACAATGAGGAGGACAACATCGTCGAGCTGCAACGGGAGATCGCCGCCGCCCTCGAAGGGCTGGATTACGAAATGGTGCTGGTGGATGACGGCAGCACGGATGCCACGGTGAGCCGTGTGCAGCGGGGTGATCGTGTGCGCCTCCTGGAGTTCGAGAAAAACGCTGGCCAGAGTGCGGCCATGCATGCCGGGATCTATGGAGCACGCGGCGACGTGATCGTGACGCTGGATGGTGATCTGCAAAACGATCCCGCCGACATCCGAGCGCTGATCGCGAAGCTCGATGAAGGCTTCGACCTCGTCTGCGGTTATCGTGCGAAGCGCAAAGACACGGCCTTCAAGCGCGTGCAGAGCAAGATCGCCAACGCGGTTCGTTCGCGTTTCGTCGGAGACAACGTGCGTGACACCGGCTGCACGCTGAAGGTGATGCGCCGTGAATGCCGCGAGGCGCTGTTGCTCTTCCATGGCATGCACCGCTTCATTCCCGCATTGATTGGCGGCATGGGCTGGCGTGTGACGGAACTGCCGGTTAATCACCGCCCGCGCATCCATGGCGTGAGCAAGTATGGCTTCGGCAATCGCGCCGTGCGTGCCACTATGGATATGTTTGGCGTGCGCTGGCTCAACAACCGCCGCCGGACCTATCGGATCAAAAACGATCCGTAAAAGTTTCCGTCTTGACCATCATGGCCCGCCTCCTGCATTGTGCATTTACTGAAAAGGCGCCGCCGCTGGCATGAACTTACGCGAACAACTCCGACACATCCTTCCCGAGATCCTGCCCCAGGATCCCGAAGAGGCTATCAAAGGCACGGAGTTGATCCGTCTCGTTCGACTGCGCCTGGGCGATGACTACAGCGATGCCACGCTGCGCTATCATTTCTCCATCCTCAGCTACGACTCCACGTCGCCGATTGCCAAGGTGGATCAAGGGCAGGGCTACTATCAGCGCACCAAGAAGTCTGGCGCTATCACTGGTTCGTCACGGCTGCTCTTCGGCGGCAGTGAAGTCGATGAAGATGTGATGCAGATGCGCTTCCAGCGTGTGATTGCCATTTATGAGCGGCTCAGTCTGCTGCGCTCGCACTACCCATTTCAGCTCAATGGTTATCAAGGCGAACTGCCCGAAGTGAAGGGCTTGTGGGACATTCCCGACCTCGTGGCTGCCGAGTGGGATCTGGAGACGGGCAGCGATGAAGTCACGCGCTTCGATGCCGGAATGATCGAGCTCCGTCGTCATCTCGGTGGTCCTGAAACCAGTCTCACGGGTGTGCAGCTCAAGCTCGGGCTGACGCTCGACAACTGCGCGGCAGAATTCTTCCAGGCTGTGAGTGCCACACGCTGGACGCTGCTGAGTGAACTCGTCATCGCCGAGCCGTTGAATGACGAAGCCCTCGTCGAAGAACTCCGCAGCCTCGGGCATCAGTTTGGTGTCGGCATCAGCACCCTCGGCCTACAGGTGGATCAGCTCGACGAGCTTCCTTCTGCCAAAGAGTTGCGCGCCATGAGCATGGATCAGTTTGAGAAAGTGCAGGAAAAGATGCGCCCCCAGCGCATCACCATTGCCGCACCACGTCAGCGGATCGACTGGACGGCGCTCTCAGCATTGCGGAAGAAGCACGAGTCCGTGGCCGACATGGTCCGCTGGCTGCGTGAGTGCCTGGCGAAGATGCAGCCGCGTAGTTCGGCGATGTGAGGAGGGGGGACCGAGTTCTCAGTTCTCAGTTTTTTGGGCTGGGCGCTTGTGGCGATTCTGAGCACTGAGCACTTTCCTACTCCGCTGGTTCCATTGTCGCTTTCATGGAGGAGGTGCTTTCCTTCATTCTCGGATCAGCACCGTAGCCTTCGATCTGCTCCACGCGAAGCTCGGCGAGTTCTTTGTGGCAGGTGACCACGATGACGCGGCCGCTTTCATCCACCTCGCAGGCCATTTTATAGGCCACCAAGACTTCGAGGCCGAAGATGGCGACGAGCATTTCCACCACATAGTCATATGTGTGGGTATCATCGTCATGGAGGATGACATGGTAGGGCGGTTCCAGTTCCGGCTTCTGCTGAAGCAGGGGCTTTGTCCGTGCGGGGGATATGCGTGGCCCTGCCGGTTTTACCGGGGCTTCAGTGGCGTTGCGCATCCTCTCTTTGATCATGGGTCCACCATGCATCGGATGTGACGCTGACTCAAGTGCCCGAAAATGATGCATCCCCGCGCGCCTGAAGCGCGACGGGGATGCAACGAACACACACACAACTAACAGGGGAAACTCAGACGGCGCGGGCACGGGCGCGGGATTTCTTTTCCAGCGGCTTCGGCAGCAGCGTGGGGCGGAAGGCTTCGCCAAAGAGGTATTGGCGGGCGCTTTCCACCTGGCCCAGGACTCGGTTGTGCCATTTGGTGAAGTCTTTGCCCAGGGACTCCTGAATCGTGGTATCCAGCAATACATCGGAAAGGTCCAGATGGCGGGCGTGCAGCTCGTGCTGGATTTGGAAGCCGACTTCGGGGATGTGGAGCTCGACGGCCTCAAACATGTCCATGACGCGTGCGGCGTAGCTGCGGTCCCAGACCTTGTCGTCATCTTCGTAGCTGCTGGTGATGAGGTGGGCGATGAGGTACTCGGCGTGGTCGGAGTAGATCTCAGCGGCCTCGATCACGGAATCAAAGCTCTCGCTCTCGCTGGTGACAGGTAGAACGACGGAGACTGTGACGCCCGCTGCTTCGAGAACCATGTCGAGT
Organism: Prosthecobacter sp.; assembly: GCF_044378005.1. Lineage (GTDB taxonomy): Bacteria > Verrucomicrobiota > Verrucomicrobiia > Verrucomicrobiales > Verrucomicrobiaceae > Prosthecobacter. The sequence goes on along the minus strand of NZ_JBILYB010000109.1, from coordinate 5,907 downwards.
CCATGATTGGTGTAAAATTTGCCGAAAAACTCGCCCTGACCGGTGGTGACCTCCAGCACGGTGATCGGACTTTCGTCCAGGATCTCCAGGAAAGAACGGAGTGTGAGGCGACTGGAGTCGAGCAGATGCTCTTCGTCGTCTTCTTCAGCTTCCTCCACCAGCGTCTTAAGCTGATGAGAGACACCGAAGCGATTCAGGTAGTGGCTGAAGCAACGGGCGAGAGTGCTCTTGCCCGTCGATGGGTAGTCGTTCTGGAGGAGGATGAGCTTCTTCATAGTCTTGGGAGTGGATTATTTCGAATTCCACCGACATTTATATCTATTATGGTTTATATGGCAAGAATAAAAGTTTAATAAATGTGAATTTTTTAGCTTATCAGATTTTACACCTCGTAAGCATCGCGGACTCCTGCGGGCCTTAACCTGACGAAACACCTTCATTTTCAGGCCCGTATGCTTCGGACCATGTGCCCTGCTCTCCGCCTCCTGCCTTTCCTCGTCATCACCTCCTTCCACGCTGTCACGCCCACGGTGGACTGGGTCGCCGCTGGCGGAGGTCTCAAAAATGACAAGACACGCGCCGTGACTTTTGACCGCGAAGGCAATGTCTTCCTCGCGGGTGAGGCCACCGATGACGGCACGTTCGGCGAACTGAAGCGTACCGGCCTTGGCGGGATGGATTTCTTTTTGGCGAAGGTCTCCAAAGAAGGCCGCTTCCTCTGGGTGCGAAGCCTCGGCGGCAGTCTGGTGGATCGCGGCTACGGCGTGATCACCGACCCGACTGGCCATGCTTACGTCACCGGCCATTACCAAAGCACCGACGCCCAGGCGAACGGCCAGACGCTGCCGAATGCGGGGGATTACGATGTCTTCGTCGCCAAATACTCCCCCACGGGCGAGCTGCTCTGGATCAGGACCGCCGGCGGCAAGGGCTACGACTACGGGCACGGCATCGCGCTCGACAGCAAAGGCGATGTGATCGTCACCGGAGCCGTGGCAGGTGAGGCGAAGTTTGGCGACACCGTCGTGAATGCCGCCAGCACCACGCGTCCGATCTTTTGTGCCAAATACAGCCCGTCCGGCGATCTGCGCTGGGTGAAGACCACCTCGGGCAAGTTCTCCGGCAGTGGTCATGGCGTCGGAGTCGATGCACAGGACGCTATTTATATAGGCGGCAGTGGCGGCGGCCTGGGCACGATGGGCTCCCTGCCGGTCGAGATCGCCAAAGGTCAGGCCGCTGTCGTGATCAAGCTCACCTCCGCAGGCGAAGCCGTCTGGGCCGCCTCCGTCTCCGGCACACCGAGCGCAGGCTTCCACGAAATCGCTGTCGATGCTGCCGGGCGCGTCTGGGGCGCGGGCATGTTTAAAGGCAGCCTGAATCTCCCCACGGCCCCGGTTTCCACTTCGGGTGAAAAAGACAGCGACGGCTTCCTCGCCCACTTCTCCGCCGATGGGAAGCTCCAGTGGAGCCGCGCCGTGCAGGGCCCCGCCACAGACTATTGCCTCGGCGTGACCACCGACGGCACCGGGCGCTGCTTCGTCACGGGCGAGTACTCCGCCACCGCCACCTTCGCCGGGCAGACGCTCACCTCACTCGGAGCCACCGACATCTTCACCGCCGCTCTTGATGCCCAAGGCCAGCTCGAATGGCTCCTGCCCACCGGCGGCGTGAAGGGCGACAACGCCTACACCATGGCCTGGCACCCCGATGGCAAGCTCGTCATCTCCGGCTCCTGCGCCGCCCCCGCCGCCTTTGGCAAACAAACGATGTCCTCCCCCGGCGGTGCGGAGGCTTACGGTGCCGTGCTGCGGATCAAATAAGGCCGCCGCCACCGCATCCACACCAGCGCCACGATCAGCCCCACCAGCCCGCCGAGGTAGCTGGCGTTGTGGATGTAGCCGACTTGGGCAAAGGCCACGATGTCGATCACCTCGCGCCCGGCGAACATGCCGTCCCAGTTCTCCATTCGAGGATCTTCCTGGCGGGTCGGAGCCCAGGCGTAGGCGGCGATGGCAAAGACGACCGCCGTGATCATCATCACCAGCACGCCTTGCAGGCTCTGCTTTGCCGCGGTTTTCACCGGCAGATGCGGAATGGTCAGCCTGCCCATGAACCACCCCGCGAAGAAGCCCACCCACCACGTCGCCAAAAAGCCGATCTCGGCCACGATCAGCCATTCGGGCTGCGTCTTCGGCAGGTAAAAGAACTGCTGGAACTTGAACTCGGTGAAGTATTCCGGCCCGATCTCAAAGGTGATCTGGTCATGCACGATCCCATAAATCCCCGCGATCACCGCCCCACCGAGCCCGAAGAGCAACATCCAGCCAAACTGACGGAGCGAGAAGCGTGGGTAGAGGAGATTCATGAAACATCGGTTCTAGCGCACCTGCCTTTCCAGGTCACGACTTGTCTGAGTCACAGCGTTTTTCCTTCCCGAACCCGGTCCAGATATGCATGGATGCAGGCGCGCGATCCCAACCCCACCGCCACACCGCTCATGTCCGCCCATCCGACTTCCGAGGCAGCACTCACCTCCGCACTGGTCAAAGCCACCCGTAGGCTCGTTCCCTTCCTGCTGCTTCTTTATGTGCTCGCGTTCTTGGATCGCGTGAACGTGGGCTTTGCCAAAGTCGCCATGATGGCGGACACGGGGCTCAGCGCCGCGGCCTACGCCTTCGGAGCCGGACTCTTCTTCGCCGGGTATGCGCTGCTGGAGGTGCCGAGCAATCTCATCCTGCATCGCGTCGGTGCCCGGCGCTGGCTGGCGCGCATCATGGTCACCTGGGGGCTCATCTCCGCCGGGATGATGTTTGCCTGGAGTGAGACGATGTTTTACACGATGCGCCTCCTCCTCGGTGCTGCCGAGGCGGGCTTCTTTCCCGGCGTCATCTTGTATCTCACCTACTGGTTTCCAGCGGCCCAGCGCGGGCGCATCCTCGGCATGTTTTACTTCGGCGCACCGCTGGCCTTCATCTTCGGCGGCCCCGTCTCAGGCTGGCTCATGGAAATGAATGGCTGGCTCGGCCTGCGCGGCTGGCAGTGGATGTTTCTCATCGAGGGCGCGCTGGCATCCGTCGTCGGCGTCTGGGCCTATTTTTATCTCACGGATCGCCCTGCGCAGGCGCAATGGCTCGCTGCCGATGAACGCGAGGCTTTGCAAAGTGCCGTCGATTCCGAAGAGTCGGCGAAGTGCAGCACCGGCAGCCATCGCGTGAGGGATCTGCTTTCAGATCGTGGCGTACTGCATCTCTGCCTGATCTACTTTTTGATCCAAATCAGCGTCTATGGCGTCGTCTTCGCGCTGCCATCTCAGGTGGAGCGATTGCTGGGCAAGTCCGCCGGGCTCCAGGTCGGCCTCGTCACCGCCATCCCCTGGATCTGCGCCCTCATCGCCGCGTATGCCGTGCCGAGAGTCGTGCGCGGCAGCCGGAGGAAAAAAGGGGCCGTGCTCGTGCTGCTCGTCGCCGCTCTTGGGCTCGCCATCGCGGGACAACCGCAGGCCATCGTCGCGCTGAGTGCCTTGTGCGTGGCCGCCGCAGGCTTCATCTCCGTGCAGCCCGTGTTCTGGACCTTCCCCACCGAGCGCCTCAGCGGTGCTGCTGCAGCGGGCGGCATCGCGCTCATCAATTCCGTCGGCAACCTCGGCGGCTTCTTCGCCCCCAGCCTGCGCGAGTGGGCCGAGCAGACCTTCGCCTCCGGCAGCGCCGGCATGTGGGTGCTCGCCACCTCCACCTGCCTGGCTGCCATCGCCATGTCAGCGCTGAAGAACAGCCCACCGATCATGTCTTTGGAAAAATGAGGGCGGAGCCTCCTATGCCGAACGAAAAAAAGGGCAGCCATTTTCGAGCGACCATCTTTTGATGGATGCAGCATCACGCTCTCCGCCGAAATGGCTTGAAGAGTATCCAGCTCAATCACGCCGACCTCTGGGAACGGCTGCGGCAGGTCTCGGCGGCGTAAGCCTCTTCACCGTGGGGAGAAGGAGCCGGCGACAGAAGACTGACGGCTGAAATTCGTTCTCCTCGCTGTCCGTTCACCTTTCATGCGCCTCCTTCTGATCCCTCTTCTTTTCACCACGCTCCTCCAAGCTCAGCAGCCGACCGCTCCGAAGTCCGCAAAGCCCATGGCCTACACAGATCCGGCTCAGACGGATGAGGATTTTGCGATTCAGGGCGAATACACGGGCACGATCGATGCGAAAGCCTACGGCGTGCAGATTTGGGCGCAAGGCGGCGGGAAGTTTGAGGCGGTGAGCTATCCGGGCGGGCTCCCTGGGGCGGGTTGGGATGGAGACCGGTCCACGGTGACGAGGACGACGGGCGAGCGGGGCGAAGGGGAGAAAACGGCGCTCTTTGCGGCCCATGACGGCAGCCTCAAAGCCGAAGTGGGTGGTCAGAGCATCCTCGTGACCAACACGGACGGTGTGCGCGTGATGGAACTCAACCGCACGGATCGCGCTTCTCCCACCCTGGGAGCTTCGCCGCCTGAAGGTGCCGTGGTGCTCTTTGATGGCAAAGGCGTGAACCGTTTCCCGAAATCCCGTGTCGACGCCTCCAGCGCTGCGCTGATGGAAGGCATCACCAGCGAGGACACCTTTGGCGATTGCCGCCTGCACATGGAATTCCTTCTGCCCTACATGCCCGAGGCACGCGGCCAGGGTCGCGGGAACAGCGGTCTCTACCTCCAGGGCCGATACGAGGTGCAGATGCTCGACAGCTTTGCTCTCGAAGGGAAGGACAACGAGTGCGGCGGGCTCTATCGGATTGCGGTGCCCAAGGTGAACATGTGCCTGCCACCGCTGACCTGGCAGACCTACGATGTCGATTTCACGGCGGCGAAATACGACGCGGAAGGCAAGAAGACGGCGAACGCGAAGATCAGCGTGAAACATAACGGGGTGGTGATTCACGAGAACCAGGAACTGCCCGGCTCCACCACGTCGGCGCCGAACAAGGAGGAGAACACTCCCGGCCCGATCCACCTGCAAAATCACGGCAATCCGGTGCGGTATCGGAACATCTGGGTGCTGCGCACCCAGGGGTGAGGGACGCGCTTTTCGCGGAGACAGGGAGACGCGGAGAAACATGACACCTCGCGACTTCAGGGCGTGTGAAGCCTCGGAGAGGCGGAAGGCAATAGCCCACGGATTTATCCGTGGGTAACCAGGGACAAGATCAGCCTTCATTTCCGAGTCCCAGCGGGGACGAAAGTATCCTGCGCGCGAGGGCTGATTCCTGATGGCCGATGAAGAGGTGGGGTCGGCTTTGTGAGGGGTGGGCGATTCTTTCGTCCCTGCCGGGACTGGCTTCCAGCCACGGGTGGCGGCGCTTTGACCCACAGCTAAAAGCTGTGGGCTAGTACCTGCCGCCTCTCCGAGGCTGAAAGCTGATGGAGCGATGAGTCCCTCGGGAAGTCACAAGCCGTGGCGATGCGCGGCGTAGCACTATCTCCAATAGCCTTCACTGGAATGGTAGGTCCGCGATTCGCCGAGGCTAGTGCCGAACCAAAGCAGGTAGGAGCTGCTCTCGCGCTGGTAGTAGATGGGGCCTTCTTCCCGAGATGGAATGCCGATCTGGTCGAGGGCGTCAGGATAGCTTCCGTGCTTCAGGTGATATGCCTTGAGGGCTTCATGGATCGGCTCTGATTGGCGCATCAGCTCCGTCTGCCGCCATTGGGGAGCGATGGTCAGAGCCGCCACGAAGATCAGCAAAACCATGCTCGCGACAAAGAGGAGTCTGAGGAGGATTTTGAGCTTCATGCGGAGGCGGAGCCACTGTTCAGAATGATGGAGGTGAGGGCCTGTCAGAAAGTTTGTGTGGAGGGTCAAAACCGAGGACAGGAAGACATGAGAAGACCCAAAACGAAGGAAGACAAAGCGCTCGATGAAGCGCTGGACGTATTGATCGC
>NZ_JBILYB010000196.1:0-8558 GCF_044378005.1 Prosthecobacter sp. | reverse complement strand
CTGCGGCATAGGTGAACTTCACGAGACGTCGCTCGCGCTCCTCACTGAAGACGAACTGGCCACCACCGATGTAGGTGATGCCTTCGGGATCGTAGAACTCGGTGCCTTGCGGGTTTCCTGCATTAAGATCCAGCGACATCGTGTTCACCAACTGGCCGGTCTTCGTGACCTGGGTAATGGCGCGGCCACCATCGCCGCAAATAAAGAGCGTGTCGGTGTCCCAGTTGTAGGCGACGCCGGAGGCCTCATCGCAAAGCAGGTTGTGCGCAGCGGTGCCGGGTGGCAGCGCGGTGCGGCGGTATTCAGGAAGATTGTAGCGGGCCACGCGGACATAGGTGGAGAGATCCACTGAGGTGACGCCCGTCGTGACGGTGACGGTGGCGGTGTTGCTATCGACGCTGCCGCCGCCGTTGGTCACGCGTGCCCAGTAGTCTGTGGTCGTGGTGAGTGCGGGTGTGGTGAAGGTGCTCGAATTCGTGCCCACAGGTGTCGTGGTGGTGCCCGTGCCTCCCTGATACCACTGGATCGTCGGAGTCGGTGTGCCAGTGGCGACGAGGGACAGCGTGGCGGTGTAGCCTGAGGCAATCGTCGTGCCCGTGGGCTGTGTCGTGATCATCGGAGAGATGATGTCATCATTGGTGATGGTGAACGTGCCGTTTGCCGTGGCGATGATGGTGGTGCCCGTGGTGTTGACCACGTTCGACAGGGTGACGATCACGGTTTCATCCGGCTCGGTGTCGGTGTCGCCATTGACGATGATGTTGATCGGCAAGCTCGCTGCTCCGCCCGCCGGGAAAGTGAGCGTGCCATTGGCGAGCATGGCGTAGTCGGTGCCGGAGGTCGCGCTGCCGCCCGTGACAGCGTAGTTCACTGTGAAGGCGGTGGCGGTGTCGCTGCGAGTGACATTGAGAGCGAGATTGGAGGTGCTGCTGTCGCCTTCCGTGATGGCGGCATTTCCGATGCTCACGGTCGGGATGGTGGCACCCTGATTGCCGGGAGAGCCGGTATCTGTCGCGGGAGAGACGGCGGTGAAGCTGGCGTGATTTCCAGGGATTCCCGTCGCCGCTGTGTAGCGCGGCGTGGTGGTGCCGGAAGCAGGCACCCAGATCAAAGCCTGCGAATCCGCCGAACCGCCGCCGGAAGGTCCCGCGTGACCACCGGTGGAAGGAGAGGCGTCTTCCTTTGTGAAACCCGCGATGCCGTAGCTGAAGAAGAAGAGTTCATTTTGACCCGCATCAAAGAAGGAGATGCCATCATTCTGTCCGAGGCCCGGAGCACCCACGCTCGAGAACACCTGCACCGTCGGCGCGAGTCCCCACCAAGTGCGGAAATCCGCCGCAGGTGTCGCGGTGAAGACCACCGACTCGCCCGCTGCGATGCTCGTGCCAGGAGGCAGCTTGTAAGCCTGCGCCGCCGCACCTGAGCGACCGCTGTCATGCCAGGAGTAGCCGCTAATGTCTTTCGTCGCGCCGCTGATGTTGGTGAGTTCCCAGTAGTCATTGGCAGTCGTTGGCTTCGTGGCGGATTGATTCGACTGCACTTCCGTGAGCATGAAGCTCGTGTCGAGCACGTCGCCGTCATCCTGCACCGTGAGGCTCGCGGTGGGTGTGGTGGCATCGGCGGCACTCGCGGTGATCGTCACCGACTTGTTGCCATCGGGGAAGGTATCGTTCACGGCGGTGACATCGAAGGTGGCGCTCATTTGATTCGCCAAAATGGTCACCGTGGCAGGCACCGTGGCCTCCGTGGTATCGCTGGAGCTCAGCGTGACCACCAGATCGCTCGTGCCGCTCGTCGCACGCGAAACCGTGCCCGTGGAGGCAGGATTCGTGGCGCTTTCCGAGAAGGAAGAAGACGTGAAGTTTAGTGAAAGCGTGATCGAAGGACCGCCGTCGAAGCTCAGACCGGAACTGCCCGGCGTGCCAGTCACCGCCATGAAGCGGCGACCCGAGCCGAAACCAAACGCCGGATCAATGACCGCCGACTGCGTGGCCGTGCCACCTGCCGAAGCACCCGCGTGACCACCGATGGAAGGCGAGCCGCTGCTCAAGGTGAAGCCACCCGCGATATACGAAAAGCTCGTCACCGAGGCACCTGCTGCATTGAAGAGATGCACCTGATCATTTTGACCCAAACCAGGTCCCGTGGGGTTGGCGAAGACCTGCACCGCTGGCGCAATGCTCCAAAGCGTGCGGAAAGCGGTCGCGTCCGCCGCGGTGGTGAGCACGATGGACTCACCGGGAGCGATCATCGTTCCCGAAGGAATCGTCACCGCCGCCGGGTCGCTTGGATTCGCGCTGTCGTCATCCCACTTCCAATTGCCAATGTTCTGCGTGGTCACACCGACATTCGTCAGCTCCCAAAAATCACCGCCCGTGGCATTCGAGTTCACTTCGGTGATGATGAGCTGTGGGATCTCCGCCGGAGCCAGCGACACACCACGGAAGGCCGTGTTTGCAGCCGCCGTGGCTAGCAATGCAGGAGTCGCGGTGATCGTGGCATTGTAGCCCGTGGCATCGACGATGCTCACCAGTTCGCCACCACCTGCGGCCGCCGTGCCGCCTTTGCGAGTGGCAAAAAGCGTGACCGTGCCGCCACTGACGGAGCCGGTGAGACCACGATAGGCATCACTGAAAGTACCTGCGATGCCATTCGCCGTCCAGGTGCCACCGACGAGCGAGAACTTGCGCACGCCGCCCGTGCCGGCTGTGTTCGTGTCATCCGCGATGTAAAGCGTGTCCACACCTGCCACACCTGTGTCGAGGTCGGCGAAGAAGAACGCATAAGGCGATCCCGAAGTGGGGATGCCGGTCAGGTTTGTGGTCAGCTCACCTGCAGCAGTCGGCAGTCCTGAGCCCACAGTGCCGATGCGCACCGCACTGCCAGAAGCCGTCGAAATATAGAGCTGCCCGCCAAAGATGCCTGCCTGACGCAGGTTCGTGATCGGGGTGCCGCCGGTGTTCACCTGCGTGGAGGTGGTGCCGCCCAGAGTGGTGTAGCGGATGCCGCCAGCGCCGCCCGTGAGCCAGAAGTCCGTTCCATTCGTCGCGGCGACACTGCGCGGATTATTCCCCGTGGCTGCATCTGTCAGCGCCGTGGTGGTGTCCACCGTCCCTGCGGCGTTCACACGAGCGATGACGCGGTTCACTGCAGTCGAAGCCGTGCCGGTCAGGGAGGTGCTATGCGGTGGTGTCGCATCATAACCCGCCGCCACAAGATACTGGCCGTCCGCAGAGCGTGTCAGCAGGCCTTCCGAGCTGGCCGTGCCGCTCGCCACGAGCCGCTTGTTCGCACCACTGACCGTCGTCGGCAGCGGGATGGACTGCACGAGAGTACCTGCAGAAGTGTATTCATCGAGGAAGACGGCTGCGCCGGTATTCAGCAGGCCCGCCGCACCATCGCCGACGCGGTAAATGACGACATTGCCGGGAGTAAATGCAGCCGCGTTGGATGTCTGAACTTGGAAAGCCAAGCCCGCCATCAGCAGCGCAGAACTCAGATTCAGGAGTGTGGTGGTCAGTTTCATGAAGGGGGGAATTGCCCTTCATGCATGACCGTGATTGAAGATCGTGCGTCCCTTTCAATGTGACCATTTCGTGGAATTTGCCACGCCATGTGACAAAAACTTCACGGATCAGCCTAACGATCTAAAATGCCATGACGCTTCACTCAGGCAGTGATATCAGACGCTGAGCCTCCTTGAGCAGAAAGGCGGTGTTGGTGAAGGGCTGCCAACTGATGTCGATCCAGCGCAGGCGGCCTTTGGCGTCGATGAAGACGGCGGCGTGCAGGGCCTCTTCTTCGAAGTCATCGTAGGCGCGGAAGGTCTTGAAGGCGGCGAGGGATGGATCACACAGCACGGGGAAGGGGGGCAGTTTCTTCGTGCTCATCTGCTCGGTGATGCGCCCCGCGAGTGACAGCGGTTCCAATGTCACGGCGCAGAGCTGGATGCCGGCTTTCTCGTAGTCCGGCGCGGCTTTGGCAAAGGCGTTCACCTGCTCCATGCAGTGCGTGCAGGCAGCACCGAGATAGAAGAGCAGGACGTGTGGCTTGCCTTCGAACTGGCTGCTGCTTGCAGGTTTGCCGTCCAGAGTCAGCGCCTCCCACTTCGGAGCTGCGGGCGGATGCCAGTGCATGGGGCCGAGCGGTTCCAGCGGCGGGCGTGTGCCGGAGTCAGTGCGCTTCGGTGCTTCGGCGCGCCACTCGTCTTTGATGCCAAAGGTCTTCGCGAGGGAGTCGAGGCGCTTCTTGACGGGAAGATCGGCTTCCAGGGCGAAGGCGAGCTTGCGCACTTCTTCGAAGGTCTTCTTCGCGTCATCGGTCTTGCCGAGCGCCTGCTGCATCTCGGCTTTCGCGGCGAGTCCGGCGAGGTCCTGCGGATAGTTCTTCAGAAGCTCCTCGGCTTTCTTCTTGTCGCCCAGCTTCAGCCAGAGGCTGGTGGCGAGAGGCTTGGCCATGTCTTTGGCCTTGGTGACGAGATCGGCAGCGGCTTTGTCCTTGGTCAGAACGGCCTGGAGGGCGCGCAGATCGGCGAGGGCAATGGCGGCGGGCTCGGGCTTCTTGGTGTCTTCCTTCTTCTTTGCCTCGTCTTTGGCCACGTCGGTCTTTTTGACCTCCCCTTTGGTCTCTCCTTTGGTTGGGCTGGCTTTCTTCGCATCTGCTTTCGGCTTTGCGGCTTCTGCGGCTTTGGCCTTCGCCTTCTTTTCGATGGCTTCGAGGTCGGTGATGGTGCTGGCGAGTGCCTTCGTGTCGGCCTTGGCAAAGAAGGCGAGCCCGCGTGAATGCAGGCGGCGCACTTCGTGACTGGTTTGTTCCACGGTGGGGAAGAGCGGGCTGCTGGTGACTTTCAGCAGGTCGTCCCAGAGTTCCCATTTGCTCAAGGTATCCAGCAGACGCGTGCGGCCATAACTGGTGCTGGTGCTGTCTTTATCGAGCGTGTTGTTGGCTGGATGCTGCGGATGGCGGATAAGGGCGGTGGCGAGTCCGATGGCGTCGCTGGCGCGGCCGAGTTCGTTGAAGTTGCGCACCAGCCACTCTTCGTTATGCGCGTAGTTGTGGATCTGGTCGGGATGGACCCAGTTGCGGATCATGTAGGCGTGGTCGGTGCGCGTGCTGGCCTCCTGCTGCCACACGGCGTCGTCATAGCGCTTGAGCTTCGAGAAGGTATGCCCAGGCATGTGCCACATGTGGGCGATGCCGGGATTGTTCTGCCCATTCTGAGCGGCGGACTTCAGCGCCATGGCCGGTTTGCGGCCGTCCCAGAGATGGATGCGGTAATGATGCGCGGGATGCTCGGGATTGGCGGCGAAGACCTGATCCAGCAGGGCATTCACGGCCTGATAGCTCGTGATCGGCGCGTCACCATTCGCGTGCCAGGTTTTCCAGGCGAGGAAGGCCTTGGCCTCCACGTCATCGGGGTGGTCCTGCACGATGGTTTCCAGATCGCGGATGAAGTCGAGAGCGCGCTGCTTCTTGTCGCGTTTGTCGTTTTTGTCCTCTTTGTAAAAGGTCTCCAGCGTGCCGATCCAGAGCTTCTCGCGGGCACTGGCCTTGTCCTTGAGCGCCACGGCCTTGCGGACGAACTGCTTCGCGCGGGCCTCATTGTTCACGTTCGCCATCGCCATGCCCCAGAAGGCCATGGGGCATTCTTTGTCGAGCAGCGCCACCTGACGGAAGGAGCGTTCGGCCTCGAAGTACCAGAAGCCGTGGAGCTGGCCGACGCCTTGATTGAAGAACTGCTGCGCCTCGGGCTTCTTCGTGGTGATGGGGAAGCTCACTTTCCCGCAGCCGGGGATCAGCGTGGCGGCCTGACGCGGCCCTTCATTGAAGGCCTCGCCATGCGTGGAGTGACCGGGCAGGGGATCGGCGGCCTGGAGCAGCGAGGTAAAGCCGAGGCTGAGGGCGAGGGAGCGGGAAAGGCGGGACATGGGGAGGTTCATCAACGTCGGCACCGGGGGCTTTCCTACCTCATTGGCACCAGGGGATTCTCTTTTTGCTTTTTGGTGATCCGGGCAGAAAGGAGGCGGCTCATGTTTTCAGCCTTTGTCCGCACGCTTTGTCTTGTACTGACCACCTCGCTCGCCGCGCAGCCGGTGGTGCCGAATGCAGAGCCTTTTCCCAGGCCGGCCTCCATCAAAGGTCTGCAAGTGCAGATGGTCGATGACGCCCTGGCGCTCGGCATCCATCACGCAGGTATCAACATCAACCTCACCGCCCTGCTGGATCTGGAAAAGAAGCCCGCAAATCCGAAGCGCGTCGTGGATGGGCAGGAGTTCAGCTTCAACGAAAGCTACCTCAAGTCTCTCGATGCCCAGATCAAGCCGCTCTCAGATCGTGGCGTGCTCGTGTATGTCATCCTCATCGCGTATCCTTCCAAAGAAGAGGCGCGTGATGCCGTGGTGATCCACCCGGACGCGCGGAAGGACTACAAGTACAGCGTGGGCGGCTTCAACTCGAAGACCCCCGAGGGCCGTGCCTGGCTGCGGGCGGTGAGCGAGGAGATGGCCGCGCGCTGGAGCGGCACCCATGCTGAGCATGGCCGCGTGTGGGGCTGGATCGTCGGCAACGAGGTGAATTCCCACTGGCTCTGGTACAACATGGGCCGCAAGCCCATGGCGGATGCCGTGGGCGAATATGCGCAGGCCTTCCGTCTCGTGCATGGCGCGGTGCGCACGGCCTCGGCGAATGCGCGGCTCTACATTCCCTTCGATCATCATTGGGGCGTCGGCATGTCCGGCATCAGCGCCGAGGAAGCGACACCGGGTCGGGATTACCTGGATGCCTTTGCCAGGCAGACCGCGGATCTCGACTGGCATGTGGCCTGGCATCCCTACCCCGAAGATCTTGGCAATCCGCGTGCCTGGGCCGACAAGACGGTGACGAGTGATGAAGCGACGAACAAGGTCACCTTCAAGAACCTCGAAGTGCTCTGCCGCCATCTCAGGAAACCCGAACTGCTTTTCAAAGGCGAGCCCCGCCGGGTCATCCTCTCCGAGCAGGGCTTTCATCTGCTGCTGACGCCCGAGGGCGAGTCACTGCAAGCCGCCGCCTTTGCCTACGCCTGGGAAAAATGTCGCCGTCTGCCCCTGGTGGATGCCTTCATCTACCATCGCCATGTCGATCATGCCCAGGAGGGCGGGCTGCGCCTCGGGCTCTGGAGAAACGCGCCGCACTCCGTGGTCACACCGCACAGCAAGAAGCAGATCTGGGAGCTCTTCCGCGCAGCGGGTACGCCGGCGTGGGAGGCTGCTGCCGCACCACTGCTGCCGGTGACAGGTTTGAAGGCCTGGGCCGAAATCAAAGGCGAGTGAACGCAGCGTGAAGGCTGGAAGCAGCGCTGGATCAGGCAGGAAAGGGGGCGGTTCTTGAGCGCACGGACTTCGATGCCACGAATCAATTCCTCGCCCTTTCTTCCTCCACTCCACCAGGGCTTGCGCATGAAGCGAAGCTCAAAAGATCGAAGCTGGCCTTGGGAATCCTGTCGTATCCGGCCCCTGATGGTTTGATGCGTCAGCTCCACCCATCTCCCAGGGCTTCGCGCATCCCAATGAAAGGGGCTTTTTGCGACAGGATTGACAGGATTGGCAGGATGAACAGGTCTGAAAAATCCTGTTCATCCTGTGAATCATGTCAATCCTGTCACTAAAGCCCTGATTGACCTTCAGTGACCGATTGGATGCGTCAGCCCTGCCCATCCCCCACCCCCGAGTTCAAAACTCGGGGCACCAGCGTACGAGTTGAAAACTCGTTCTACGCCCTCCGCATCTGAGTTTTGGAGGTCCGCCATGAAGATCACTTGAGTCTCCCCGCCGGTCAGCCTTCATTGAAGGCTCAGACGGGGCAGGAATGCCCCGGCTACCTTATCGGCGGCCATTCAGGATCAGCTCATTCACCTTGGCATGCAGCAGTTCCAGATCGGCGAGGGTGGGTAGGTCGTTGGCGAAGGGAGAGCCCGGCCTTGTTTCTCAATCTCAAGAGTGGTACCCCAAGTCTCAAGAGCTGCACAAAACCTGCCTGCATTCTCAAATCCGAGATGGGAAAACCAAAATCCGATCTCGGATTCTGAAAATCCGATGTGGGTGCGAGGCCACACCCAGATGGGTGCGAGGCCACACCCAGATGGGTGCGAGGGCACACCGAGATGGGTGCGAGGGCACACCGAGATGGGTGCGAGGTCACACCAAGATGGGTGCGAGGTCACACCAAGATGGGTGCGAGGTCACACCAAGATGGGTGCGAGGCCATACCGAGATGGGTGCGAGGCCACACCGAGATGGGTGCGAGGCCACACCGAGATGGGTGCGAGGCCACACCGAGATGGGTGCGAGGCCACACCGAGATGGGCGGAGACGGAACCGGAGACTGGGAGGGCGTGAGCAGGAGCAGACTTACGTCGATCTCTAAGGGTGGGAACTTGATGCTTTCCCTGCCGCCGGGCGTGTCCGAAAGTTTGTGTTTCGGGTCTTTGGTTATGTTTTGGTCTGGGGTTGTTTTTTTGATTGAGCGCATGCGCTCAATCAAAAAAATCGCGACCCGAACTGGATCGCAAATTGGTTGGC
>NZ_JBILYB010000064.1:0-32509 GCF_044378005.1 Prosthecobacter sp. | reverse complement strand
GCACACGACCGCGTGCGTCCCGTTTCAAAATCGTGATTTGGTTGTCCATAACGTGGGACATCCCTGACTCCCCACGCGCCCCGTTCCAACCGCGTTCCTATGGGCGTTACGGTGACGCTTACGATCATCCGGACAGAAGGAACACTCCTTCTGTCACTGCTGGGTGAGAAGACAGCAGCCAACCCACGCGGCATCAAGTTCCTTGACGCTCCTATCGCGCGCTATGGCAAGTCGGGCATGATTCACCTCGACCCTGAAGTTCAGTCCATCACGCCCGAAACCGCCCTCGTCGATCCCTGGGGAGAGCGATACTACCTCCTGCTCGAATCCACCGGTGACGAACACATCCCGAACCCCGAGCGACTCCCCGGAGCCACAGGCAAGGCGACTCAACGCGCCCCCGAGTCCATCCCTGCCTCCAGTGCGATCTTTTCCTCCGGCCCCGACAAAGATCCCAAGACCTGGGACGACAATGTTTGCAGTTGGCGGTGACTCTGAAAGGATCCTTGTCCTGAAGAAAACTCTTCGTCTTCACTCACCGTGCCGCCTTGGAAAAGCATTGCCAAGCGCTGCAACTGACGCAAAGCGTGCACGTTCTCCATGAAACTGTTCCTCACCCTCACCGCACTCCTCCTGCTCATGACCTCCGCCCCAGCCGCAGATGCCCCGTATCGCCATGTCGTGTTCTTTAAATTCAAGGACACTGCCACGCCCGAGCAGGTGCAGGGCATCGAGAAAGCCTTCATCGAACTGGCGAAGAAGGTGGACACGGTCAAAGCCTTCGAGTGGGGCACGAATGTGAGCCCGGAGAACATCAACGATGGCTTCACCCACTGCTTCTTCGTGACCTTTGCCGACAAGGCAGGCCTCGATGCGTATCTGCCGCATCCGGCTCACTCGGAGTTCGTGAGCCAGCTCAAGCCGATCCTCGATAAGGTCTGCGTGCTGGATTACGTGGCGAAATAAGAGCCCCCCGATTCACTCAAAAAGCCGCGAAAGGATGACCCGTTCGCGGCTTTTTCATGGTGAAGGATTGGCTTACTTCCGCACTTCGTTCACGAACTCTTCCATGAGGTCCATCGCCTTGACGATGAGGTCGGGCGCGGTGGCGTAGCAACAGCGGACAAAGCCTTCACCGGCTTCGCCAAAGGCATTTCCGGGGACGACGGCGACGCTCTTCTTTTCGAGAAGGCCGAAGGCGAACTCCTTGCTGGTGAGGCCGGTGCTGCGGATCTCGGGGAAGACGTAGAAGGCTCCGCCGGGATTGAAGCAGTGGAGGCCCATGCCGTTGAGGCGGCTGACGATGATGTTCCGCCGCATCTCATAGCTCTGGCGCATCTCCTCATAGGCGCTGGCACCCATTTTCAGAGCTTCGATGCCGGCGATCTGGCTCATGATGGGAGCGCAGAGCATGCAGTATTGGTGGACCTTCATCATGGCCTCGCGCAGCGGTGCAGGAGCACAGGCATAGCCGAGGCGCCAGCCGGTCATGGCGAAGGCCTTGCTGAAGCCATGAAGGAGCACGGTGCGCTCTCTCATGCCGGGGTATTCGACGATGCTCTTGTGCTGGCGATTGTCGTAAAGCAGCTCACAGTAGATCTCGTCGGTGAAGACGAAGAGGTCATGCTTCACCGCGAGTGCGGCGATCTTTTCCAACTCTTCAGGAGGCATGATGCCACCGGTGGGATTGGTGGGGAAGTTCAACGCGATGATCTTCGTCTTCGGCGTGATGGCCTTTTCGACATCGGCGGCCATGAGCGCGAAGTTGTTTTCCTCACGCGTATTCACCACGACGGGCACGCCGTAAGCCATCTTGATGCTCGGGCTGTAGCTGACGTAGCAGGGCTCATGATAGATGACTTCGTCGCCAGGATTCAAAACGGCACGGAAGGCGATGTCGAGCGCCTCACTGACGCCGACGGTGACGAGGATCTCCGTCTTCGGGTCGTAGGTGACGCGGAATTGCTTTTCCACGTATTCGCTGATGAGCACGCGGAGGGGCTCCAGACCGAGGTTCGAGGTGTAGCTGGTCTGGCCTTTTTCCAGGGAGCGGATGACCGCCTCGCGGATGGGCCAGGGCGTGGATTTATCCGGCTCACCGACGCCGAGGGAGATGACGTCCGTGCGGCCGATGACGAGTTCGAAGAAATCGCGAATGCCAGAGCGCGGGAGGTCGCGGACCTGGGTACAGAGTTTATTGTGGTAGTCCATTGAGGTTGGGCAAAGACAGTTCTGGACGACACACTAGGGACTGACGGGCAGACGCTCTTCGTCGCCGACGGCATTGACCAGGAAACCGGCCTGCTTGTAGGCCTTCAACTGGAAGTGCGTGGCGGTGGACAGCACGCCGCCGAGCGTGCTGAGCTTTTCAGCGATGAAGTTCGCCACATCGAGGAGGTCTTTGCCCTCGACGAGGATGGCGAGGTCGTAACCACCGCTCATGAGGAAGCACTCGCGGACCTGATCAAACTTGGCGATGCGGCGGGCGAGACGGTCGAAGCCACCTTCGCGCTCGGGGGTGATCTTCACTTCGACGAGGGCTGTGACGCCTTTCTGGCCTGCTTTCTGACGATCGACGACCGCGTTGTAACCCAGGATCGTGCCATCGGCCTCGGCGGCGGCGATGCGGCGGCGCACTTCGTCTTCCGTGAGGCTGAGGATTCCAGCCAGCTCAGCAGCGGAGCGGTTGGAGTTGATGGCGAGGAGGTGGATTAATGGGTCCATAAGGAGGGCGCAGATATAAGCACTGATCAGAATGCACGCACGCTTTTGTTGTCTCCAGAAAGCTTCCTCGCGCCTCCCCCCGAAAGCAAAGAGCCTACTTTTCCCTGCACGATTCAACGTTGCCACACGTACAAGGATCGAAGACACGCCCCATCTGGAATAAAATGCCAGTCAGGGCGTCTGACTCCAGTCCGGTCCGCCGGGCAAAACACAACAAACCAAACTAACCATCGAACAACATCATGAAGAAACTCCTCGCCCTCGCCTTCGCGCTCGTCGCCTCCACCGGTTTCGCTGCCGAATTCCCTGACATCAGCATCGCGGATCTGAAGACCGCCATCGCTGAGAAGAAAGTCGTCGTTATCGACGTCAATGGTGCCGCTTCTTACACCGCTGGTCACGTCCCAGGTGCCATAGACTTCGCCACCAAAGGTGGTGACCTCGCCAGCGCCCTTCCTGCTGACAAGGGCGCACTGGTCGTCGCTTATTGCGGTGGCCCAAGCTGCTCCGCTTACAAGAAGGCTGCCAGCAAAGCTGCTGAACTCGGCTACACCAACGTGAAGCACCTCTCCGCAGGCATCTCCGGCTGGAAAAAAGCTGGTGAGTCCCTTGAGAAGTAATTCACCTCCGTGAATCCGCACGCCGGGATGCTGGACAAGTGCCACATCCCGGCGTTTTTATGTCCACGACTTAACGCCCCATTCTCATGAAGACACTCCTCCTCACATTGTCCCTCCTTTCTGCTGCTCTTCAGGCCGCAGATACTCCGAAAGCCGTTACTTATGAAGGTAAGATCACCGGCGTCGTCTGTGTCTCCTGCAAAGAGCATGTGGCCGGTGCCCTGATGCAAAAGCTGCCCGGTGTGGTCAGTGTGGATGTGAAGCCCGGTGATGCCGAGGCAAACAAGCTGATCATTGTGGCCAACAGTGATTCGATCACCAAGGAATCCGCCATTGAAGCGCTTGGCACCTACGCGAAGAACTACGGCATCGTCAGTCTGGCGAAGAAGCAGTAATCGTCTTCCTCCATGCTGCTGCCTGATCTACGTGCCCAGATTTGTGACGCCAATCGTGCCCTCGTGCCCAGCGGTCTCGTGCGACTCACTTGGGGCAATGTTTCGGGCATCGACCGCGCCAGCGGGCTGTGGGGCATCAAGCCCAGCGGTGTGGACTATGACAAGCTGACGCCGGCGGACATCGTGCTGCTGGATCTGAAAGGCAAAGTGGTGGAGGGCACCTTGCGCCCCTCATCCGACACGAAGACGCACCTGCACCTCTACCGTGAGTTTGCCGAGATTGGCGGCATCACGCATACGCACAGCCTGAATGCCACGATCTTCTCCCAAGCGGGAAGGGAAGTGCCCTGCTTCGGCACGACTCATGCGGATCACTTCCATGGCACGGTGCCTGTGGTGCGGGCGCTGACGCCTGCGGAAGTCGAGGCGGACTACGAGCACTTCACTGGCGTGGCCATCGTGGAGCGGTTGCGTGAGCTGGGGCTAAGTCCCATCGAGATGCCTGCGGTGCTTCAGTTGCACCACGCACCCTTCACCTTTGGCAGGACAGCGATGGATTCGGTGAACAACAGCATCGCTCTGGAGATGTGCGCTCAGATGGCTCTCGGCAGCTACGCGCTGAATCCGACGCTGCAGCCCATCCCTGGGCACATTTTGGAAAAGCACCATCTGCGCAAGCACGGCCCGAACGCCTACTACGGTCAGGGGAAGCACTGATCACTCTGCGCCGAAGAATCCACCCAGCTTCCGAATGCGCGTCGGATGACGCAGCTTGCGGAGGGCCTTGGCTTCGATCTGGCGAATGCGCTCACGGGTGACCTGAAACTGCTTGCCCACTTCCTCCAGCGTTCGGCCTGCACCATCGACGAGACCGAACCGCTGCTCCAGCACCTCGCGCTCACGCGGATTGAGGGTGTCGAGCACGTCCTTGAGTTTGTCGCGAAGAAGATTCATGGCCGTGAGCTCCATCGGGTCACGCGCTTCTTTATCTTCGATGAAGTCACCAAACTCGGTGTCGCCATCGCCTTCGCCCACTTTTGCCTGCATGGAGACGGGCTGCTGAGACATGCGCAGAACGGCATTCACACGCTCGACGGGCAGATGAATCTCCTCAGCGATCTCATCCGGCGTTGGATCGCGACCGAGTTCCTGAACGAGCTGCTTGTGTACGCGCATCAGCTTGTTGATCGTCTCGATCATGTGGACCGGGATGCGGATCGTGCGTGCCTGATCGGCGATGCTGCGGGTGATGGCCTGACGAATCCACCAAGTGGCGTAGGTCGAGAATTTGTAACCGCGGCGGTACTCAAATTTCTCCACGGCTCGCATGAGGCCCATGTTCCCCTCTTGAATGAGATCGAGGAAGGACAGGCCGCGATTGGTGTACTTCTTGGCGATGGAAATGACGAGGCGCAGATTGGCCTCGATCATCTCCGTTTTTGCGCGCGTGGAGTCCGCGACACACTGGCGGGAGTGGGCTGCCATATTGCGGAAGCCTTCCGCCGTCTGCCAGGCATCCTGCTCGAATTGGTAAAGCCGTTCCTTCAGCTCCTGAGTGCGCGGATGTAGGTGGATTTCACGTTCCAGAGCGTGGAGTTCGTCGAGTTTGCGCTCGATGAGGGCGACGAAGTCTTCGTTGATCTTCTGCTTGAAGTAGAACTTCGCGCAGAATTTGAAAAACGCGGTGCGTGAGCTTTCGAAGCCGGACTTGGCAGTGGCCTGCTTCTTGCCGACCGTGGAGCCGACTGTCTTGTAATACTGGGCGCACTTCTGAAAGGCGTCTGCAGCCTGACCGATGAGTGGGGGGAGCTTTTTGAAATAGAGTTCACGTTCCTCGCTCTTCCGGTCGATCACGAGCCGGTCGAACCGCTCCATGCCGTTTGAGAGATTGCGGGCATATTGAAGATAGCTGGCTGCTACGAAGCCGATGTTTTGCAGGCACTGCTGGAGGTTGGTCTCTGCTTTTTCGATGCGCTTGGAAATCTCGATCTCCTGCTCACGTGTCAGCAGGGGCACTTGGCCCATCTGACGAAGATACATGCGCACGGGATCGTCAAACATGTCGAGCCGTGCATCTTCCTTGGCGATTGTGGCTGCGGCAGCAGCAGCAGCGGCATCGAGCTTCGGAGCCAGGGCGGCCAAGAGGGCGCGGGGTGGTGAGTCGTTCTCGTCCGTGATGCGGATCTCCAGGGAGCGCAGGCGGGAGATGACCTCGTCGATCAGATCGACGGTGACGATGCCGGAGGGCAGAGCCTCATTGATGTCATCCCAGTTCAGATGGTCCTGATCTTTGGCCAGCCGGATGAGTCCGCGGATGCGGGACTGCACTTCAGGCGAGTTGATGTCGTTAAAAATGCTGACCGCCGGTGCTGTTGCATAGCCGTTTTTGGGTGGACGCCCACGACGACGCTTGAGCAGGATGCCATCCGGGGAGACGAGAGGCATGGCTGTGGCCGCAGGTTTATCCACCAGCGGATACTTGCGTGGGCGGCCACGTCCACGCTTTACGGGCTGAGCATCTGCTTGAGTAGGCACAAATGCAGACACCACTACAGCGGCAGGCGCGGCAATGGGGCGTTTTTTATTTGTTCCTGAAGCTGGTTTTTTAGAGACGGCCATAGTGCCGTGAGGCGTCTGGGGGGCGGAGGCAGGCAACGCCATGGGGGTGGTGGTGCGCGGGGGGCGCAATTATCAGAGCGCCCCCCGTGCGGTCAAGGTGATCTTCCTTTGTTTCAGAGAAACTCGAAGCCTGTCTTCGAGGGGAAAGCGGTTGCCTCCTGGAAGTCAGCGTGCTAGCAGACGCCCCCCTTTCCCCAACCCCATACCGCATCGGCTACCTCATGACCGCCCAGCAAATTTTCGAAGCCATTGGCACTGATCTGCGCACTGAAATCCTCACTTACATCCAGACTGAGGAACGCCCCGCCTATCGTGCGATGCTGAATTCGCTGGCTGCTGCTCGCAAGCTGCGCCCTCAGTTTGTGCTCGAAAAATCACGAATTCAGCAGCAGGAGTGGCTGATCAACCAGCTCAATCTGAAAACGAACGGCCCTGTCATCGAGCAGCTCATCCAGATCTGGCTACTGAAATCCCAGAGCAAAATGCTCATCACCTTTCTGGATGCTCTAGGCGTCGAGCATGATGGGAAAGGTCAGGTCGAGAACCTGCCCGCTGAAATCGCCGAGGAGAAGGCCCTCGCTGCCGTCCAGGCTCTCATGGCGGCTTACCCAGAACGTCAGGTGGCTCTCTACCTGCACATGTTCCAGATGCAGCGTCCCGAAGGTTGGGAAGGGCTCACGAAGGCCATCGAGGCCAATCCTGGCGTGAAGCTCTGACTGCCACCATGGGTGGACTCACGTTTGGACAGCACGAGATGATCCGGTGATTCGTATCAGAACTCATGGAAGCCTTTCGTGAACAAAGCCTCATGCTTTTCAGCGTGCCGCTGATTCTTGCTGCCATCCTCATCGAGATCGCCGTCACGCATTTCCGCCGCATCCGCGCTTACAGCTGGCGGGAGACATTGACGAACTTCTACCTCGCCACACTCAATGGCAGCCTCGATCTCCTCCTGCGTGCCATCGTTGTGCTGCCCGTGCTTGGCTTATGCTGGCACTGTCGAGTGTTCACCTGGGAGAAGGGGTGGCTTTACTGGACGGCACTCTTCGTTTTGGAGGACTTCGCGTATTATGTGCTTCACTTCGTCGATCATCATTGCCGCCTTTTTTGGGCTGTTCACGTCACCCACCACTCCTCGCCTGAATTCAATCTAACCACGGGCTTTCGCTCCTCCGTTTTCCAGCCTGTTTATCGTACTGCCTACTTCGCACCCATTGCCTTGCTGGGTTTTGAGCCGCTGGACGTTCTTTTCATGTATGCCGCCACCCAGATCTACGGCAGCCTCATCCACACCGAGTGCATCGGCAGGCTTGGCTGGCTCGAATACATCTTCGTCACTCCATCGCATCACCGCGTACATCATGCCTCGAATCCCCGTTATCTGGACAAAAACATGGGCATGTGTCTCATCGTGTGGGACAAGCTGTTCGGCACCTTTGCTACAGAAGATGCGGCCGATCCACCACGCTATGGATTGACCAGGGAGATCCCGGACCGAGGCCCTGTGAACATCGTTTTTCACGAATGGCGGGGGATGTTTCGTGACTTCCGTCAAAGCCAGTTGCCCTGGCCGAAGCGCCTCGGTTATTTGTTTCGTGGTCCCGGCTGGAAACCCGAAGGAAGCTAGCTCCGCATTCGCAGCCGGTCCATGATCACTGCACCGAGGATCACGAGTCCGAGCACGATCTTCTGTGTGTTGCTCTCGACGTTGGTCAGGTTCATCCCATTTTGCAGCACGGCGATGATAAAGGCACCCGCCAATGTGCCTCCCATCGTCCCTTTGCCTCCGCTCAGGCGCGTGCCACCCACGACCACGGCGGCGATCACATACAGCTCATACATGCTGCCATAAGTCGGCGAACCGCTTTTCAAAAGTGAGGCCGTGATTACTCCACCGAGCCCGGCCAGCAGGCCGGAGATCACATACGCCAGCATCACAATCCTCCGCACTGGCAGTCCAGATAGCGTGGCTGCTTCATAGTTTCCGCCTACCGCATACAGGTGTCTTCCGAAGCGCGTCTGCGTCATTACCCCATGCGCCAGCGCATAGAGACAGAGCATCAGCAGCACAGCATTCGGGATGCCCATCACGTCTGCTCCGCGTCCCAGCCAGACAAAGCTCTCCGGCACCTGGTAGATCGACTGATTCTCCGCCAACCGATACGCCAGACCACTCGCCGCCAGCATGACCGCCAGCGTCACGATGAAGGGCGGTACGCTGAGCCGGGTGATGATCAAACCCGTGGTCCAGCCGATGATGCCACACAGGAGAATGCCGCCGAGTGCGGCTGCCAGCATCCCGATCATGCTGGCTTCAGTGCCGCCAAAGACATCGCGGATCAGCAGCGTGGTCGCGATGGCAGAAATCGCGATCAGACTTCCCACGCTTAGATCGATCCCGCTCGTGATGATCACCATCGTCATCCCGATCGCCAGAATGGCGATCACTGCGATCTGATTGGCGATGTTCACCAGATTGTCCGCCTTCAAGAAAGTCGGCCAGCGTTCCGTGCGTGGAGCGATAATCACGGGCTGCCCCAGGGCAGGGAAGTCCTCGCCCGCATCCTGCAGCACCAGCCAGCCCGAGGAGGTGGAACTGCAAAGGATCGCCTTCAGTTTCATCTGCCGGGCCACCAGAGACTCCAGGGCAGCACGCGCTGTCTTTGGATTTCCCATCACCTGTGTGGCAATGTCGGGTGTCAGCTTATTTAGAATCGCCGCCAGTTCCCGATCCTCCGCACTCTCCCCGACGGCAATCATGACAGAACCGGCAGAAGTCGGGAGAGCACTTATTATCTGTTTTGCTGCCGCCTCACCTGAGAGTGGCTGCTCTCGCAAAGTCACGACACTGAAAAGAGCACATAGAAGCGCCAGCACTCCGAAGATGCCAAGATTGGACCCAAGACGCCGCCAACGTTGATTCATTAGACTCTCATTCTGTCTCGGCCTCACCTGGCAGAGCAAGCTCAACAGAGGTGTTTTTTGCGTGGATTGAGCCAGGCCCAGCTCAATCCACAAACATCGTCTCATTCGTCGCCAGCAGAGCCTGGGCGAACTGCTCCCACATGGTGAGGGCGGAGTCTGTGGGTTGTTTCAGAAACTCCAGGGCGATGGCGAGTTCTTCCGCCTCGGGTTCGCGGGCAAAGAGGAGTTCATAGGCGTGGCGGATGCGTGAGGTGTCATCACTGCCACTTTGCTGGAGTCGTTGGGCGAGTTTTTTCGACTGGTCGATGATGAAAGGGCTGTTCATCACGAAAAGCTTCTGTGTGGGCGTGGTGCTGCTGCTTCGGCGCGCGGCATGGACGTTCGCATCCGGGTAATCGAAGAGCATCAGCGTCTTGTTCAGCTCGCGGCGGCTGATCTGGGAGTAGATCGTGCGCTTGTGATGCGTGGAAGCATCGAGGCTCAGTGACTGGCCACCTTCCAGTGTGAGCGTTCCAGCGGCGGCCATGATGGCATCGCGCCAGGCTTCGATCCCGAGTTGGCGGCGATTCATGCGCCATAGATGGTCATTCGCCTCGTCGAGTTGCGCATTCGCGGCGCTGCCGCTGCTGCTCTGGCGATAGGTGGCAGACGTGACCAGCTCGCGCATGAGTCGCTTCACCGACCAGCCGTTCTGCATGAAGCGGAAGGCGAGGTCGTCGAGCAGTTCGGGATGGGTGGGCTTGTCACCTGTCGCGCCGAAGTTGCTCGTGGTGCGTGCCAGCGGCTTGCCGAAGAGCAGATCCCACACGCGATTCACCATTACGCGGGCTGTGAGCGGATTGGCTGGATCAGAGATCTGGCGGGCCAGCTCCGAACGTCCACTGCCTTGCTTAAACTTCACCGTCTCGCCCTTGCTGAGCACCTGCAACCACCCACGCGGAGCCACGGCTCCGGGCGTCTCGACATCGCCACGATCATAGACGGGCAAGTCATGCGGATTGAGGTCACGCACGATGTGCAGGGTGCCGGGGTCCATCTTGTCGGCCAATGTTTTGCTGTCCTCCTCCTTGCCATCGGGTCGCAGGTTCACCATCTGCACCGAGGCGAAGACTCCGGCCATTGCGTAGTAATCACGAGCCGTGATCGGGTCGAACTTGTGATCGTGGCAGCGTGCACAGGCCACGGTGAGGCCGAGGAAGGTCTGCGAAACGGTGTCCACCTGCTCCGACCACTCCTCCGCCTGCACATCGAGCCGACCACGTGCATACAGCTTGTGACCGAGGCCGAGAAAGCCGAGCGCTGCGAGGTCCGCCTTGTTCTCCGGCTCGATCAAATCAACGGCGAGCTGCTTCTCGATGAACCGGTCATACGGAAGATCCGCATTGAACGCGGCGATCACCCAGTCCCGATAGCGCCAGGCGTTTGGATAGCTAAACGATGAGTTGTTGCCCACCTGATGCGCCTGATCCTCGGCATAGCGCGCGAGATTCAGCCACACACTCGCCATGCGTTCACCAAAAGCTCGGCGACCGAGCAAATCATCCACGAGCCGCGCATAGGCATCCGGGCGCGCGTCATTCACAAACGCCCGCACTTCCTCCGGCGTCGGCGGCAGACCCGTGAGATCAAAAGTCACACGGCGGATCAAGGTCCGCGCATCGGCCTCGCGTGAAGGCGTGAGCTCCTTGGCCTCCATGCTTGCGAGGATGAAGTGATCCTCCCGCCCACGCGGCCAAGTCGTGTCCTTCACCTTTGGCAAGGCCCGCGCCTTCGGCGGCACGAAGGACCAGTGCTGACGCGCCTTCGCCCAATCTATCGCCATCGGCTCCGCCGCCTGCATGATGACGCAGAGCAGGAGCGATATCGCAATGAATTGGAACGGGGCGTTTGGCACTTGTCCAAAACGCGGCGTGAACGGCATTTTCCTCTTCAAATCACGCAATCAGCCCCTTCACCACCTTCGCCGGATTCACGCCGGTGAGGCGGAAGTCGAGGCCTTGGAAGCGGTAGCTGAGCTTGTTGTGATCAAGGCCGAAGAGGTGGAGGATCGTGGCGTGGAAGTCGTGCATGGACACGGGATCGCGGGCGACGTGCCAGGCGAAGTCGTCGGTCTCACCATGGACCTGACCGCCCTTGATGCCGCCGCCGGCCATCCACAAACTGAAGGCGGCGGGATGATGATCGCGACCAGTGACTTTCTTGAATCCCTTGCGGTTCTCGCCGAGCGCGGTGCGGCCGAACTCGCTGCCCCAGACGACGAGCGTGGTGTCGAGCAGGCCGCGTTGTTTCAGATCCTTCAGCAGCGCGGCAATGGGCTGATCGACCATCTGGCAATTGTGTGCGAGCTGCGGATCGAGGGCGCTGTGATGATCCCACGAGGCGTGGATGATGTTCACGAAGCGCACACCGCGCTCGACCATGCGCCGCGCCTGCAAGCAATGTCGCGAGAAGGTCTGGAAATTGCCGATGCCGCCGAGATTGCTCTTGATGGGCGGCTCGATTCGGTTCACGCCATAGGCATCGAGCGTGGTCTGCGACTCGCCGCTGAGATCGACCAGCTCAGGAGCCGAGCTTTGCATGCGAAAGGCGAGCTCGTAGCTGTTGATGCGTGCGGCGATCTCGGGATCGCCGATGTGCATGTGCTGGAGGCGGTTGAGATCATTCAGGGCGCGAATGCTCGCTGATTGCATCTCCGGCGTGATGCCATCGGGATTGGCGAGATTTAGCACAGGCGAGGCTCCGTTGCGAAACATCACGCCGCCATACGACGACGGCAGGAAGCCGCTCGACCACGTGGAACTGCCGCCGGGCAAGCCACGGCCTTTGCTGACCATCACGACATACGACGGCAGTTCCTGCGAGGCATTGCCGAGGCCATACGTCACCCATGAGCCGACGCTCGGACGTCCAAGCAAGGCTGCGCCGCAGTTCAACATGAGCTGGCCGGGCAGGTGATTGAACTGCGTCGTGTGCATCGAACGGATCAAAGCGATGTCGTCCGCGCACGTCGCAATGTGCGGCAGCAGATCGCTGATCTCCATGCCGCATTGACCGTGCTTTTTGAAGACACGCTTCGTGCCCATCACGGTGGCCGACTCTTTTTGCAGGAAGGCGAACTTCGCATTGCCCACGATAGAATCAGGCAGCGGCTGGCCGTCGTATTTGTTCAGCAGCGGCTTCGGATCAAAGAGATCCATCTGACTCGGTCCACCTTCGAGGAAGATGAAGATACAGCGCTCTGCCTTCGGCGCGAAATGCGACACACGGGTCGAAAGCGGATTCGCGGGGATGCTTGCATCTTCTGCCAGCAGGCCGTCCTGCTTTAGCAACGAGGCCAACGCGAGCGTCCCCAGCCCGCAGGAACTCGTCGCGAGGAAGTCGCGGCGGGTTTGGGTAAAATAATCTTGGGGGGACATGGCTATTGGCGGTTGATGAACTCATCGAGATTCATGAGCACGCGTGCGGTGGCGACGAGAGTGGCAGCTTCGATAGCTTCGGTTGGCGAAACAGCCTTTTCGATGATGCCAAGAGCTTTGAGAGCGTTGGAACCATCGGATTGCACGCGGGCTTTTTGTTCAGCGTGGAAGGCTTGTAGCCGGGAAAGCTCCTCGGGGCGTGGTTGGCGGTTCAACACGAGATAGAAGATCTTTTGCTGCCGTTCTTTAGGCTGGCTTTCACGCATGACTCTCAAGGCCAGCGACTGCGCGGCTTCAACAAAAGCTCCGTCATTCATCATCGTGAGGGCCTGTAGCGGTGTGTTGCTGCGTTCACGGCGCACGCAAGCATCAGCAGCGTCAGGACCGTCGAAGGTAGTGAGCATTGGGTAGAGCACGCTGCGCAGTGTGATGATGTAAAGGCTGCGGCGGTAGCGCTCAGCACCGGGACTGGCCTGCCAGTTCGACGAGCGACCGACTTCAAACACATCCTCCGGCAACGGCGGGCGGAAGCTGGGACCGCCAATGCTGCGCGTGAGCATGCCGCTGACGGCGAGCGCGGAGTCGCGCAGGATTTCGGCATCGAGGCGGATGCGATTCTGGCGAGACAGCAGGCGGTTCAGCGGGTCGATGACGACAATGTCATCGCGATGCGCAGATGATTGCTTGTAGGTGGCGGATGTGACAATGAGCTTGATAAGCTGCTTGCGGCTCCAGCCCTGGCGCATGAACTCGGAGGCGAGCCAATCGAGCAACTCGGGATGAGAGGGCGACTCGCCGCTAGTGCCAAAGTCGTCAGGTGTTCGCACGAGGCCGGTGCCAAAGAGCTTGCTCCAGATTTGATTCACCGCGACGCGGCTGGTGAGCGGATGATTGGGCGACACGAGCCATTTCGCGAGATCGAGGCGGTTCGGCTCGGGCTGTGCGGGCTTGTTCATCGGTGGCAGTGACGAAAGGCTCGCAGGCATGACATCAGGGCCGCGCCGGGTGTAGTCCCCGGCCATGTGGACGTAAGTCTGTCGGCGATCCTTGGTCACTTCAGCGAGCGCGGGAGCCTTGGTTGTGGGCTCGTCGCGATCGTCGGTGTTGTCGAAGAAAGCGTAGAAGCTGTAGTAATCGCGGATGGTGATCGGATCGTATTTGTGCGTGTGACACTGAGCGCAGCCGACAGTGAGGCCCATCCAAACGCGGCCAGTCGTGTTGACGCGATCGGCGAGGTTTTGGAAACGCGCTTCTTCTTTGTCGAGACCCGCCTCCGTGTTGAGCGCTGCATTGCGATGAAAGCCGGTGGCGGCGATTTGCTCGCGTGTGGCATTAGGCAACAGGTCACCCGCGATTTGCTCGATGGTGAATTGATCGAAAGGCAGGTCGCGGTTGATGGCATGGATGACCCAGTCGCGATAACGATAAGCATTCGGGCGCAGGCCATCGCCGAGGAAGCCGCTGCTGTCGGCGTAGCGGGCCATGTCCAGCCAGTGACGCGCCCAGCGCTCACCTAAGTTGGGCGAAGCCAAAAGCCTGTCCACGAGGGCGGCATACTTGTCGTCGGACCAGTCGCTCAGGTCTGACAAGTCGGATGGAGTGGGAGGCAGTCCGGTGAGGTCGAGGAAGACGCGCCGGATCAGAGTGATAGGATCGGCTTCGGTAGCAGGCTTGAGGTCGTGTTTAGCGAGTTCGTGCTCGATGAAGGCGTCGATGGAGTTCGTGTTCTTCGAGGTCGGCACGGCTGGCCGTTTGATCGGAGCGAAGGCCCAATGATTCTGATATTCGGCACCTTCGGTGATCCAGCGGTGAAACAGATCTCGTTCGGTTTTTGTGAGCTGCTTCGGCGAGGAGGGTGGTGGCATCACATCATCGGGATCGGCGGTGGTGATGCGATGCCAGAACTCGCTGTCATCCGGTTTGCCAGGCTTGATGGTCTGTTTGACCGCCTCGGCACGCACATCGAGCCGGAGGTCGGCCTCACGCTTGTCTTCGTCGGGACCGTGGCAGGCGTAACACTTCGCCGCGAGGATCGGGCGGATGTCGCGATTGAACTCTACTTTGCCATCCGCAAACACGTTGAACACCCACAGGAAAAGGGCGCTGGTGATGGTGAGTAGAGAGTTTAATCGCATGAAATGAGGCTTCATTCATACGAGTGAAAGAACAGAAATTGTGCGTCTTCTAGCTATCGATATTCACCCCACCTCAGCCATGAACACATCACGTCGTCAGTTTCTCCAGTCCACGTTTCCACTTATCCTTCCAGCCGCCGTGCTAGGGCGTGCTGGTGCCTTTTCTCCGAATGGGAAGATCCGTCTCGCCTGCATCGGTGTAGGAGGGCAGGGGACGAGCAATTTGCGCGCCTTCCTCGCGGATGAACGCGTGCAGGTCGTGGCCATCTGCGATGTCGATGGCCAGCATCGGGATCGCGCGATGGAGCTGGCCAAGCTCACGAAGGCGGATTGCTACAATGACTTCCGCGAGGTGCTGGCCCGCAGCGATGTGGACGCCATCATGAATGCCACGCCGGATCACTGGCATGCTCACATCGCTGTCGCCGCCGCGCAGGCAGGCAAGGATTTGTATTCGGAGAAGCCGCTCGGGGCGAGCATCGGTGAAGGTAGGGCTATCTGCGATGCGGTAAGTCAAAACAAACGCGTGTTGCAATGTGGCACTTGGAGGCGCTCAGGATTGAAGGTGCGCATGGCCTGCGAACTCGTGCGCAACGGCTACATCGGCGAACTGAAGGAGATCGAAGTCGGTGTGCCCGGAACTTTTGCGATTCGAGGTGGCTTCACCGGACTCGAAGGTCCCGAGCCCGTGCCCTCGCACCTCGACTACGCCATGTGGCTGGGCAGTGCTCCTGAGCGGCCTTACACGGCAGCGCGTTGTCATTTTAACTTCCGCTGGATCGATGAATATGCCCCCGGCTACATCACCGACTGGGGGGCGCACTTCGTCGATGTCGCGCAATGGGGCGCTGGCATGGATGAAACTACGCCCGTCGAAGTCAGTGCCACTGAGGTGAAACGCCGGGACAAAGGTCTCTACGACGCGCCTGAGCAGTTCCGCATCGAATACCGTTACTCGAACGGCGTGAAGATGACGATGTTCAGCACCACGGACAAGGCCACCTACGGCACCAAATTCATCGGCAGCGAAGGCTGGGTCTTCACCGAGGCCGAGGCGCTCAAGGCCAGCAGCATGGACATCCTTCGCATCAAAATGAAGGAGACTGACACACGTCTCTTTGTTTCAAAGCATCATCATCGAAACTTCATTGATGCCGTGCTTTCACGCGGACAGACCGCTGCACCTGCGGAGATCGCCCAGCGCGCCGCCGTCATCTGCCACATGGGCACCATCGCTGCCAAGGTGGGCCAGCCTCTGAAGTTCGATCCAAAGTCGGAGCGCTTCGAGTCCAACGATGCCGCCAATGCCATGCTCACCCGCACCATGCGTGGTCCTTGGAAAATTTAATCATCCCGCGCCATGAAACTTTTCCTTCTACTCTTCACCCTGGTCAGTGTGACCGTCGCTCATGCTGGTGAACTTCAACTCACCCTGCCTCCCGTCATCTATGCCACGCCTGATGTGCAGATGAGCATTTACCATGACAACATCGTGCTCACCGAGAAGCCTGAGGACTACCGCTTCGAGTTTTCCTGCAAACTCGGCAAGGCCGAAGCCCGACGCTGGACGGTGAAACCCACTGACGGTGATGTGGGAGATCATCCGATCGAGATCACTGTCAAAGACGCTGGCGGCAAAGTGCTGGAGCAGGGCAAAACCACGCTGCACATCTCTTCACGCAAAGCAGGTGCAGAAAAATCGCTGCGCCTGCTCATCATCGGAGACAGCCTCACGCACGCCACCATCTACTCGAACGAGATTGCCAACCTGCTCACGCGCCCAGGCAACCCCAAATGGCTCATGCTTGGCACGCATCATCCCGCCAGTGCCCTGCCCACCGTGAATCACGAAGGCTATGGCGGATGGAAATGGAGCGACTTCCTCACGAAATACACCGCACCAACACCCGGCGTGACCGCAGGTCCGCTCGCGCGCAAATCCACCAGCCCCTTCATTTTCCCGTCTGGCGATGGCAAGAAGGGTGTCTTTGATTTGAAGCGCTATTTCAAAGAGCACTGCGATGGCGTGCCGCCCGATGTCGTCACCTTCCTGCTCGGTATCAACGACTGCTTCGGCGCTGATCCAAACGCACCTGACGCGAAGGTCAACGAAGTGCTCGACCAGGCCGACAAGCTCCTCGCCGAGTTTCACAAAGCCGCGCCGAAAGCCTTGCTCGCCGTCGGTTTGACTACACCACCGAACTCACGTCAGGAAGGCTTCACCGCCAACTATAAAGATAAATACCCGCGCTGGGGTTGGAAGCGCATCCAGCACTGTCTCGTCCAACGCATGATCGAGCGTCTCTCCCATCGAGAGAAGGATGGCATCCACCTTGTGCCGACTGAAC
Organism: Prosthecobacter sp.; assembly: GCF_044378005.1. GTDB lineage: Bacteria > Verrucomicrobiota > Verrucomicrobiia > Verrucomicrobiales > Verrucomicrobiaceae > Prosthecobacter. The sequence goes on along the minus strand of NZ_JBILYB010000064.1, from coordinate 15,327 downwards.
TCAATCTCGATCCAGTGGATGGCTATCCCAATAACAACGGCGTTCACCCCAACCCTGTTGGCTACGCGCAGATTGGCGCAAGCTTCTATTCGTGGATGAAGTCGAGGCTCTGAGTGCGGTTACTTCTTCTGCACTTTGGCGACAAATTCCAACAACGCATTCGTCGCCGGATCTTCCTGCTTGCCGAGATTGTCATTGAGTTTGCTGTGGTCGGTGTCCTTCGCGCCAAAGACGGTTGTTGGCACACCGGCTTCCGTCAGCACCATGCCGAAGCGGCGTGCCTGAATGGAGGTGTCGGGGTGATTCGCGACGTGCAGGATGAGGAAGGGCGGGATGCTCTTTCCCTTCGCCACATGTGTTACTGCGGAGAAGTCTTGGTGCTTCTCGGGGGAGTCACCGAATTTCAGCCGGTGACCATATTTCGGCATCGGCATGCCATGCACGCGCAGACGCGTCTCCGCTGTCTCGATCATCGCCGGGATGTCATAGGTGTCGCCATCGACAGGCACGCAGCCGATGAGAGAATCGAAACTCACGCCTTCGGTCTTCAAATAGCGATCATCTGTGCAAAGAATGGCGGCGAGTTGCGCGCCAGCCGAGTGACCTCCCACAAGCACCCGCTTTGGATCGCCACCGTGTTCAGCGATGTGCTTGCTCACCCATGCTAACGACTTTGCGCAGTCGCGGATGAGAGTCCCCATGTCCACTTCAGGTAGCAGACGGTAGTTGGTGGAGACAAAGACGAAGCCCTTTTCCATAAACCACTGCGGTTTGATCTCCACATCGCTTTTGTCACCCTGCTGCCAGCCGCCGCCGTGAATCCAGAAGACGACCGGCAGGTTCTTGGCGTTCGCTGGTGCATAGATGTCTAGCACATGACGTGCATGGCCGTTTTCGACGTAGGGAATGTTCGATTTCACGTCTTGGGAGAATGCGTTGATGGCGAGTGCAAGACTCGCGAAGAGGAGTGGCTTCATGGCATGGATGCCTGCGGTTGGGAGGCTTATCAACCAACGCTCTCCGTCGTGTTTTCTGCCAGAGAGAATGATCTACTTTTGACGTCTCTGCCGTCTTGCTCATGTGCGCGGTGGCAATGCTGCCTGCTGAAGAATTGCAGGCCTTTGGCATGATGGATGACTTCGACAAAACGCCACTGGGAGTTTTTCATTGTCTTCAGAGAGCCGCCAATCATACTTGGCGGAACTGCCGTCGGGAGTCTTTTGATGCAATCAAATGCAGGGATGCGGCCAACCTACTTCCTCCCGAAGAGTCGTTTGAAAAAGCTGGTCTTGGGTTCTGGGGCAGCCTCCTGTGGTGGCTCTGTTTTTTTGACCTTCGCGACCACGGGCCGCGGCACTGGAGCCTGGCCTTCGATGATAACTGTCATGCCTTGTGTGATCATTTTCACAAGGCGCACGACATCCCAGTTTGTCGTTCTCATGCAGCCATGACTGGCGCTGCGTCCGATGGTCTGCGGGCTGTTGGTGCCGTGGATGCCGATACCGGGCTTGTTCAAGCCGATCCACATGACCCCGACGGGGTTGTTCGGGCCAAGAGGGAGTTGGTAGTAGTTGCCGCTGCGCACGCCGTATTCGAGCACGCTTTTGTCCCAGCGGAAGGTGGGCATCTGTGTGATGCCGACGATGCGCCAGGAGCCTGGAGGGGTGGCGTTGTAACCGCTGCCAGGAGTGATGGGCAGACTGGCGAGGAGCTTCTCGCCTTCCCAGAGATCGAGCAGTTTTTCACGTGTATCGATTTTGATGACGCGGGGCTGATACTCCGGGACTTCAGGCAGCTTGGCGATTTGAGTCAGCTCCTCAATGAGGAAGGGCTGCACGCTGGGGACCTTCACCACATCTCCTGCCTTCAGTGCGCTGAGCTTCATGGGCTGATTGATGAACTCCAAAAAGTCAGGTGCGCAGTGAAAGCGCTCGGTCAAAAACTCCAGCAGCGAGTCATAGGGCAGATACTTTTTTTTGCTTTGCGCGGAAGGCTGGCTGGGCAGATCGCCGACGAAAGTGAAGTCTTCGGGACGAACAGTGTACGTGGTATAGATCTCTGTGATGCTAGTGAGGTCTAGCGTGTGGGTTTCCAGTTCGCTCTCGGGGAGCCCCTGCGCGCGTTGGTAGCGCTTCAGGGCTTTCGTGGTGAACTCACCAGGACGTCCGTCCAACTTTCCTGGACCGTAGAGTTGAGTATCGAGGAAAATCTGGAGCCGCAAAATGTCATCCACGGGCTCTGGGGCCTTGGGCAACGGGTCTGGAATCACCGAAAATACCGGTGCGGCTATCAACAGGGTGAGGATGACGAGAAACAGGTTTTTCATGGGGTGCTTGGCAAACTTCAAGGCGACAGAGCTAAAAATGGCCCAACACTCGGTTCAAGGAATTCAGAGTGAACTTCAGCAACTACGGCAGAGCGGCGATATCAAGACTGATCAATAGCGGCGAAGAACAAAAGAAGGCGAAGTTTTTCTCAGACTCACGGGTTGTCATCCGCTCTTAGCTGTTCATTCTTAGTAGTAAAGACATGGCCTGCAAAATCGACCCCGCTCTGCATCAGGATAAAAAACCGGACTGGATCCGCGTGAAGCTTCCGCGTGACCCCGTCTTCTGGAGCACGAAGTCCCTGATCTCCGACCTGAAGCTGCACACCGTCTGCGAAGAGGCCCAGTGCCCGAACCGCTGGGAATGCTGGAGCCAGGGCACCGCCACTTTCATGATCGCTGGGGACCGCTGCACCCGCGCCTGCGGATTCTGCGCCGTGAAGACGGCGAAGCCCTTTGCCCTCGAAGCCGACGAGCCGCAGCGCGTGGCCGCTGCCACGAAGCGCCTCGGTTTGAACCACATCGTCATCACCGCCGTGGCGCGCGACGATGTCAAAGATGGTGGTGCCGAGCACTTCGCCCGCACTATCGAGGCCGTGCGCGAGGCCGTGCCCCACATCACCATCGAGATCCTCGTCCCCGACTTTAATGACAAGGACGACGCATTGGAAGTGGTGATGAAAGCCCGCCCGCACATCTTCAATCACAACCTGGAGACCGTGGAGCGACTCACCCCGCTCGTCCGCAGCCGCGCCATGTATCACCGCAGCCTGCACGTGCTGAAGCGTGCAAAGGCCATGTCCGTCGAGTTTGGCACCAAGTGCGCCACGAAGAGCGGCCTCATGCTCGGCCTCGGCGAGACCGAGGTGGAGCTTTTCCAGGCAATGGATGATCTCCTGGAGCACGACGTCACCGTCCTCACGCTCGGTCAGTATCTGCGCCCCAGCGCGCAGCACCTGCCTGTGATCGATTACATCCACCCGGATACCTTTGAGAACTATAAGCAGATCGCTTTGAAGAAAGGCTTCCGCCACGTCGCCAGCGCGCCGCTCGTGCGCAGTTCGTATCATGCAGCGGACTTCAAGCCCGAGCTGGACGTGCAGTGACCTCACACGGAGCGCGGAATTCATTCCGCCGCAGGTTGTTTACTCTGCTGATAATCGTCAGTTCATAGCGTCACCGCAAAACGAAGCCGTGGGTTCGAACGATATGTATCGTCGTCGCTTCACCCATTCCATTCGTTCGTGATGCTGCGGAATGAATTCCCCGCTCCATCACCTTCTCCCGAGCCGGAACTGCCGCTGATACTTCAGCGGAGTGAGGCCGACGTGTTTGTGGAAGTGATGAGTAAAGCCGCTCTGATCGTAAAAGCCAAGGTCGATGGCGATCTGGCTGATCTGGGCGTCCTCATGCTGGAGCGCCTCGCACGCGGCCTGAATGCGCAGCTTCATGATGAAGGTCTGCGGGCTGCATCCGAAGGTCTCAACGAATTTGCGGTGTAGCTGACGCGGACTGAGGTGAACCTGCTGTGCCAGATCCTCCACGCTGAGGCGGGTGCGGAAGTGTTCGCGGATGTAAGCCAGAGCGCGCTCGATGTGCTGGCTGGCGTGGACGATGGTCATCGCCTGTCCGTAACTTTGTGTCGCGCCCATGATGCCGACCAGACGGCCCTTCTTGTCCCGCAGCGGCATCTTGTTGGTGATGAACCAGTCGGGGATGCCCTGGGAATTGAAGAAAAGCTCCACGATGTTCAACTTGGCCTCGCCAGTGCGAAAGATCTCTTCGTCATCACGGCGGAAGTTCTCGGCGAGACGGCGGGGGAAGAGATCGAAGTCATCTTTGCCCATGATCTGGTCTTCGCTCTTGAAGCCCATGGTCTCGATGAAATGGCGGTTCGCGCAGACGAGACGAAAGTCTCGGTTTTTGGCAAAGAAGGAGATGCCCGGCAGGCTGTCGAACATGCGGTAGAACTGGCTCTGGAGATCGAGCGAGTTCAGGAACTTGGTGCGCAGTGTGACAGCGTCGGCGGCATTCATGGTTCTGAGATTCTGCCCGTTTCTACTCTGCTTGCCAGTAAACATGCTGGGTTCCTGGAGTGTTCGACCATTCTTGGAACGACTTTCACGTCGCTTGACCAAATCCTGGTGCTCCGCACGTTCGTAAGTGTCCGTCCTTCGGACTCAACTACCTATTCAAACCATGAGCCAAATCGTTCCTCTCATCTCCTCCGGCATCGCTGGTCCTCTCGGCGTGCTGCATCTTCCCCGCCTCTGGCAGAAGGCCTCCCTGGCGGCGGCTGGCAAGCTCCACGCTGACTATCCTGGCATCGGCTGTGGCTATGACCAGATGACCCTCGACGCGCTGGGCATCAACATCGAGACCTTCAAGGCTTTCATCGCCACGAAGCCGACCTATGTGCAGCTCGAAACCTGGGTGAAAGCCCAGCCCGGTGTGAAGCTGACGAAGGCTGACATCTACAAGCACAATCAGTCCATCATGGGCTACATCCATGGCGACGACACTCGTGCGGGCATCCTGGCCGCTGTGGGGCTGCCAGATGACGGCGGCTGCAATCCTGGTGCCGTGGATCTGAATAATCTGGACGACTGGCAGACCTTCTGGTCCGTGGAGATTCAGTAACCTTTTTCCCATGGGCCGCAGAGATCGCGTCGAGTGGTCTCTGCGGCTTTCTTTTTCCTCATGTCTCTGACTCACACTGACGACCAAGGCCGCGCTAACATGGTGGATGTCTCCGCCAAGCCGCCGATGGCGCGCGAGGCGGTGGCGGAGGCGTTCATCGAGTTGCAGGCGGAGACGCTGGGGCTCATCCGCGACAATGGATTAAAGAAAGGAGATGTGCTGGCGGTGGCCCGAGTCGCAGGCATCCAGGCGGCGAAGCAGACACAGATGCTGATCCCGCTGTGCCATCAGATCGCGCTGAGCAAGGTAGCGGTGAATTTTGAGATGGAGGAGCGCGGCATCCGCATCACGACGGTGGCGAAGACCATTGCCCAAACAGGGGTGGAAATGGAGGCGCTGACGGCGGCGAGTCTGGCGGCACTGACGATTTACGATATGTGCAAGGCGGTGGACAAGGCGATGCGCATCACGGATGTGCGGCTGATTTCCAAGACGAAGACGGAGCTCTGAGCTGGCTTAGAGCTGATCGCCGGGATGGAGTTCGTCATGATCTCCGACGCATTCCAGATGCGTGGTGATATGCACGGCCTGCTCAGTGGCTTTGATCACGGCACGCTCGATGTCTGTGGCGATGCGGTGGGCTTCACGAAGGGCGATGTCATCCGGGAAGAGAAAGTGGACATCGACATAATGAACCTTGCCAGCATTGCGATGACGCAGCGCATGGAAGGTGACGCCACGCGAGGCTGTCTCGCGAGCGAGAGCTTCATCGAGGACGCGGGTGAGGCCAGGGTCAGCGTGATCCATGAGGCCGGCGACACTTTGGCGCAGCAGGTCATAGCCGGAAACGAGGATGTTCCCCGCCATGATGAGGCCGAAGACCGGGTCCCACCAGAGCCAGCCGGTGAGATGCATCAATCCAAGCCCGATGATGGCACCGAGGCTAGTCCAGCCATCGGTCAGGACATGGCGACCATTGGAGATGAGAATGAGGGAGTGGTGCTTCCGTCCGGTGCGCAGGAGATACCAGCCGAGCGCGCCATTGATGAGCACAGTCGCGAAGGTGAGGAGGAGGCCATCGCCAAGATGGGACACCGTGAGGCCGCCGATCCAGCGGCGGATGGATTCATAGATGATGAAGACGGCGGCGAGCACGATGAGCCCGCCTTCGATTCCTGCGGAGAAGAAGGCGATCTTGCTGTGACCATAGCGGTGATTTTCATCCGGCGGCTGGGCGGCAAACCAGAGGCTGTAAGTGGCAAAGATGACGGCGGCGACATGCACGACGGACTCTGCGGCATCCCCGAGGATGGCGGCGGAACCGGTGAGCAGGTAGGCGCTCATCTTCAGCACGAGCATGAGAAACCCGGCGGCGAGGGAAAGCCGCATGGCGCGTGACTCGGCCGGGATGGTGTGGCTCATGGGTTCAGCAGCAGATCACGCACTTGCTCTGTTTGTGCGAGACTTTCCAGACACATCCAGGGCTGATGCACGCGCAGGGCCTCGGCTTCAAAATGGCCTGTGCCGACGGCTAGACAACGCGCGCCGATGGCGTGGGCACAGGCGATGTCCTTCGGGGTGTCGCCAATGACGATGACATCTTCCACGGTGTAGCTACGGCCTGTGGCAGCACTCATGCGGCGCATGGCCACGGGGCCGAGGAGATTGCGGTCCTCGGCATCATCTCCGAAGGCACCATCGACGAAATGCGGATGCAGATCGAAGCGGGCGAGCTTCATTTCCGCACCCCGGCGGACATTGCCCGTGAGCAGGCCGATGTCGGCGCTGCCTTCGGCGATGAGCGCCTGAAGCAAGGAGGGAATGCCGGGCAGGACGAGGCCGGGGAAGTCCTCGTGAGCGAGTCGGCGGCGGAGGTGACCGAGGTAACAGTCCATGTAGGTCTGCACGCTGGTGTCATCCATTTCACGCCCCACCTGACCGAAGAGCTGGCGCACAATGCCGCCATCGGTGGCACCGGCGAGATTTAACGGTGGAAGCTGGGCGCGAGGCACGCCGAAGATTTCCTCCACGGCATCAAGCAACGAAGCTCCACCCGCTCCTCCGGTGTCGAGCAGGGTTCCATCAATATCGAAGAGCAGGAGGCGGGGCATGGATCAGCTAGAAAGCAGGATGCCCGGTGCGGAAAGCGAAAAGTCTCCTGCGTGGCATTTGGGGAAGGCATCCCGCTTTCGCCGGAGGCTCGTGGGAGATGAGCCAGGGGTGAAGCGAAGCACCCACAGGAGACAAGCACACTCCATCCCATCCAGAGCGCCGCGCCCTCGATGGGCGCGAGAAGGTCACGCGGGGTCGCACCTTCCTCCAGACTTCGCTCGGCGTGAGGGCTCAGCCTCCCGCCTCGGCGGATCAAACGGAGTGGGGCATCATCCGTGTTCAGGCATTCTCAGCCGCACCTCGTAGTTCACGGGGTGCAAGGCAGCCGGGGGCATTTCACCGCCGCTGAACTCTTCAATGCGGGGCCTGGCAGTGCCAATACCTGTGACCAGAGCAAACACATACCCCGCGAGCACCCTACTTTGCTGGTGTTCATTCTCCGATAGGAAAAATCGCAGATCACCATTCCGCACGGCAGCCGCTTTGACTTCGATCCGTTTGATACGGCCGTCGAGAAAACGAGACTCGATGTCATAGCCCAACGCGGTGTTGTCACTCACATCCTTCACTCTGGCGATCAGTTCAGGCCGCCCGGCCTTTTTGAGCTTTTCTTTTTCGGCATTTATTACCAGCCGTTGTGCTTCGCTGCCCAGCCGCCGTTGAGCCGCTTGGAGGGCATCGAGGTCATCGGCTAGGCAGCGGTGAGTTCGGCCACGAGGGCGGAGAGGAGGTTCGCGGCGGTGGCGCGGGAGGCGGCGAGCTGCGTCTCCAACGCGTCCACCCAGGCCATCCGTTGCTCCACTTGGGCCACGATCAATGAGTGGTTACTCATGTATCGTGCTAAGCACCCGGCTTTCCAAGTCACGACCAAAGTCCGCCGCTTCATCTTCTTCGATGAGGGTGATGCCTTCGCAGGAGTTCAGGATGTCCTTGGCACGGCCATATTGGCGGGCGTTGTCCGTAAGGCTCGGCTTGCCGAGGAGATAGTGCAGCTTCGGAGCTTCCTTGGCCTGCGTTAGATGCATGCTGCGGCCATACCAAGTGTGCGCCTTGCGCTCGATAGAGTCCGGGTCGGCCATGTCGAAGGACAGCGTCTCATAAACATTCCACACGCCGTTCTTCCAGGCATGTTTGAAGACGTGACTCGCCAGCGGGGCCACTACTTCATGCTCGTGCATCCGTTCTGCCAGCTTTGGCGAGGTAAAGATCGGGCGGTAGGCTTGGCGAAAGACTTCCCCATCATCCCGGCGCGTGGCCTCCTTCACCTCGTGGTGCTTCCCGATGAAACGGTCATAGACAAACTTCAGTTCAGAAGCTGGATCATCCGTGATGCCCCCACGGGCTGGGCTCCATAGCAGCGCACCGTCGTCTTCTGGCACTACCTTTGTCGCCAGATCACGGGCGCTGGCAGGCAGCGGGTCGAGCGGCAGGCCATTGATGACGTCTTCTGCCATCTGGTCAAACCGGCGTTCCACATGGGCCACTAGCAGGCGATAGCCGTCCCGGTCTAGGTCGCCGAAGAAATGCGTCAGCCGGGCAAAGCGGTGACTGCCCCGAAAACCGAGGAACCGATCCTGAGGGCACCAGAAGAGCACGCCGATGTTGGCAAATTCCCCCGCCTCGCGGTCCTGGCAGTAACGCAGGAAGCTGTAGCTGTAGTCGTGGGCATTCATGGAGACAATTGAGGCCCCGTCATGCGGGTCTGTCCAGCATAGGCCACAGGGACCGAATAAATATCTGATTGTAAGCCCGTTCACCTCCAGATAGCCTGTCCTGGCTGGCGGAGAGGAATTATGAACCCCACTCCAACAGCAGATTCCATTTGTCTTTTCACCGCCATGCAAACCGTCTTCGATATTCATAAGGCAGCCCAAGTGGCCCACTTCTTCGTCTCCTGTGAGGGCGGTGAAATGGACATCCTGAAGCTGGTAAAGCTCATTTACCTCTCGGACCGCGCTTCACTTCAATCACGCCGCACTCCGATCGTAGGCGGGGCCTTCTATTCACTCAAACATGGTCCAGTGACTGAAGAGGTACTGGATTTGATCAATGACGGCACGCCAGGGACGGACAGCCCGTGGGAACGCCTCATTTCAGATCGCGCCAATCATCGCGTGGCAGTTCGGGAACCCCTCCAAGACTACGACGCTCTCTCCGCCTCCGAAATGGGTGTTTTGGAAGAGGTCTGGAAGCGCTTTGGGCAGCATGGAAAATGGGACTTGGTGACCTGGACTCATCAGCATTGTGAAGAATGGTCAGACCCGAGGGGCGGACGCATTGAGATCAGCGCCCGCAGACTCGCCGAGTCCTTTGGCTGGAAGCCGCAGGAGATCGACGACTTCATCACCGGGACCGAGTCTCGCTATCGTCTCCACCAGCTTGTGAACTGACACCTGCTCTTCCGACCATGACCGCGCTGACTCCTGGCATGGCCTTCCGGTGCATGGACCCGCCCCGGCATATCTTCATCCCGTTATTTGATCCGCAAAAGCCGGGTGATGAGATCCTCCTTGTCAATCTCACGACGCTTCGTGATTCCTGCGTGGACGATGCCTGTGTGCTGCATCCGTCTGACTATGTGGAGCTCACTCACGCCACCACCGTGGCCTACTCCATGGCCATGACCGGAAAAAAATCTTCATTCATCAGCGCTTTGGCATCAGGTCACTTTGTTCAGCTCAGCAGCCTTCCCACGCCCACCTTGGCAAAGGTCATCGCTGGGGCGCACGCGTCACCGGAACTCTCCAGGATGAAGAAGAGTCTGCTGCCAGCTTGAAAAACGTGCGGCAGGCGTCAAGCAGCGGTGAGTTCGGCGACGAGGTTGACGGCGGTGGCGCGGGAGGCGGCGAGCTGCGTCTCCAAGGCGTCCACCCAGGCCATCCGTTGCTCCACTTCGGCCACGATCCGGCGTTGTTCGGCGAGGGTCATGGTTTGCCGAGTTCGTCCTCCAGTTGTCCGACCACATCGGCGACGAAATCGTGGAATCCCCAGCCGATGCCGTCGGTCATCTGCTCCACTTTCGCCAGCCGTTCGCGAAACTGCGGATACAGGTCGTGCTCTTCGCCGCGCAACAGGGCCGCCAGCTCGTCCAGTGCCGATTCCATGCTGCTGTAAAACCGCTCGTCGATGTCGCCATACTCGTGGGTGAAGCGCGCACCGCTCTCCACATAGGTCATCAGGAGTTCCGCCGTGCCAGGGATGCTCCCCGTGGCCTTCTTGTAGTCGCGGATCGCCTTGCGCGCCTCTCCGAGCTTCAGATCGCCCATGCCATGAGCTTTTTTGGAAAAGAACTGACCGATCACTTTCTGCCGATACTTCTCCAGCACCTCGCCGCCGCCGTCCTCGGCCTGGCAGCGGGCATGGATGAAATCACGATTCCCGGCGGCTGCGTCGTAAAGGTCTTTCACAAGGGCGAGCAGCGCTTGCTTGTCCCAGGCGGCGAGGTGCTGACGGGCGGCACTCCAGCCGGTGGGCTTCTGGGTGGGCTTGTTGGCTTTATCTGGCATAGATTGGAAGCATTGCAGTTGAGGCGCAGGAGGATGGCGTCACACTGCGGTCAGTTCGGCGACGAGGGCGGAGAGGAGGTTCGCGGCGGTGGCGCGGGAGGCGGCGAGCTGCGTTTCCAACGCGTCCACCAAGGCCATCAGTTGCTCCACTTTGGCCACGATCCGGCGTTGTTCGGCGAGGGGTGGGATGGGCAACACTAAGTCGCGGATATTACTCAGGTTCAGTCCCGGTTTATCACCATAGGCGAGTTGTTCGAGCGTGCCGCGTGCTGAGCCGTGCGAAATGAAACAGAGGTGGAGCCATTCCGACATCATTGACCAGCGAGGGCGAGTGAGCGCGATGTGCTGGCTCACGTAGGCCTCGGGAATCTGTTTCTCAACTCGTGCCGCTTTCGTGACGTTGGCACCGGTGATTGTGATGAGGATGTCGTCCTTCAGCACTTGGGCTCGCATCCCTTCCGCAGACTTGGGCAAATCAACGAACGCAACGTCATCAAGAACGAGCTTGTCCGTCTTGATGTTCTGAGTGCGGACGAAAATCGAGCCAGTCTCCGCATAGAATTCTTTCCATCCGCGCGAGCCGCTGGTGACGAGCGTCGTGAGACTGCGGTAGGTGCCAAGCGCCCATTGGTTCGGAACGTCTGATCCGTCGCCTGATTCTGGGTTAACCGGCTTCAAGCCGCGAAACGTCACGTCCGCCGTTTCGTCGTTGGGGTCTTGGGGGACGAGTTTGCCTTGGACGGCGAGGGTGAGGATGGATTTGCGGAGGTCGGCGGGGGGGATGGCGTAGGACGGGTGGAAGAGGAACGGGAGGTTGGCGGGGGTGGGCGCGTCGGCAAAGCGGGCCAGCGACGCGCGGGCGAGCGCGGCGTGCCGCGTCTCCCGTTCCTGCTGCTGCGCCTCCAGCCGATCACACAACGCCATCAACTCATCCACCTTCGCCACGATCCTCTTCTGCTCGGCGAGGGGCGGGAGGGCTATTGGGAGCAACGTCAGCAAACCCTTGTTCAAGGTGCTGCCTTTGATCGCGTTGTTGCTAGTCTGGAGTTTGGCAAAGATTGGGAGGAACCGAAACAGATAGTCAGACAACTCGGGTTCCGGCGGCTGGAGCGAAATAATTGCCTCATTGTGGAAGCAACGAATCCCCGCACGCGCCACTTTCCCGATCGTTAGCTTGAAACTCATCAAGATACTACCCGGCTCTGCGAAGCGTTGCCGGAAGACTTCTTGAGCCGCAGAAGCTGAAACCTTCTCCTTCGTTTCAGTTATGGTCCCGTAGTTCTTCATGTCTGCGATCGACACCCAGCTGTGATCCTCTGGATACCAGTAGCTCGAATCGCCGCGCGGCGGCGTCTTCCCAATCGAGAACTCGGCTACTTCGGCCAAAACCACCCATCGCCAGTGGGCAGGCAACTCAAACGGCTGCGCCTTTTCCACATTCAGAAGCTCAGTGCGGCTCCCACTCTTGTCCGCCCAAATGCCTCGAAGAAACTTTTCAACAGGTTCATCGTCGTCGACGGGATCGACGACCGTTCCCTGCACCGCGAGTTGCAGCACCAGCTCGCGCATCTTTGCCACCGCGTCGGGAGCGTCGGCGAACTGGTCGAATTTCTCGAAGAACGTTTCCAGCTTCATTCAGCAGTTCCAGCAGTGGCGTTGAGGGCATGGTGGAGTTCCTGTTTCAGCGCGGCGCGGGTGGCAGCGATTTTTTCCAAGAGCTTTTCGTATTCGGGGAGGAGATGGTCCACGTCGCCGGGACCGGTGTCGGGGTTGTGCGGGTTCTTGAGGTCGAGGTTGAAATTGCCGGCCCGGATCTGGTCGATGGAGACGCGCCAGGCTTGTTCGTTTTCCACGCGGGATTTGAAGCCGTCTTTTTCCTCGCCCCACCAGGCGCGCTCGCCCTCGAACTCCTCGATGCGGATGGGTTTGCCTTTGTTGTAGCTCTTCGCGCCGGGCGGATAGGGGTGCTCGTAATACCAGACGTGGGTAGTGGGCGCGCCCTTGGTGAAGAAGAGGAGGTTGGTACGGATGCCGGTGTAGGGATTGAAGACGCCGTTCGGCAGGCGGACGATGGTGTGCAGATTGCACTCGGTGAGGAGGGCTTCTTTGATGCGGGTCTTCACGCCTTCGCCGAAGAGGGTGCCATCGGGCAGCACGAGTCCGGCGCGGCCGCCGGGCTTGAGGATCTTCATGAGGAGCACGAGGAAGAGGTCGGCGGTCTCGCGGGTGCGGAACTCGGCGGGATAGTTCGACTCGATGCCGTCCTCCTCCATGCCGCCGAAGGGCGGGTTGGTGACGATGACGTCCACGCGCTCCTTCGGGCCCCAGTCGCGCAGGGGGCGGGCGAGGGTGTTGTCGTGTCGGACGTTGGAGGGGACGTCGATGCCGTGCAGGAGAAGATTGGTCATGCAAAGGACGTGCGGAAGGTGCTTCTTCTCAATTCCGGCGAAGCAGTCCTGGATGGTGCGCTCGTGGGCCTCGGTCTTCGCCTGTTTGCGGAGGTGTTCGATGGCGCAGACGAGGAAGCCGCCGGTGCCGCAGGCGGGGTCGAGGATGGTCTCGCCGAGGCGGGGATTGACCTGCTCGACGATGAACTGGGTGACGGCGCGCGGGGTGTAGAACTCTCCGGCATTGCCCGCGGACTGGAGGTCCTTGAGGAGTTTCTCGTAGATGTCGCCAAACATGTGGCGGTCATCGGAGGCATTGAAGTCGATGCCGTTGATCTTGTTGATGACCTGGCGCATCAACGTGCCGTTTTTCATGTAGTTGTTGGCACCGTCGAACGCGGCCTTGATGAGCGTGACGATGTCGCCACTGCCGGAGAGGACTTTCAGTTTTGGAAGCAGGTCGTTGTTGGCGAAGGCGAGCAGCGCATCTCCGGTGATGCCTTCTTCATCGGTGGCCCAGTTGGACCAGCGGAGTTCCTTGGGCAGCGGAGATTTGTAGTTGTCGCGCAGGAGTTCCATCTCCTGCTCGCGGTCGTCGAAAATCTTCAGGAAGAACATCCAGCCGAGCTGGGCCAGGCGCTGCGCATCACCATCGACACCCGCGTCTTTGCGCATGATGTCCTGGATGGTTTTGATGAGGTTGGAGACGTTGGGCATGGGGCGGAAGTGACGAAATCAGAATGAGGTAGGACAAAGGAAGGACGGCGGGCGGGTCAAGGGGTCAAGCTGTGGGGAAACAGACTCGGGTGACTCCATGATGGACACAACCCCGGTGGGGTTGGCCCCTTGAGGGGCGGTGTGATGGTGCGGTTTCCCCAGGGTTGTTCCAACCCTGGCCTGGAAGACGCAAGACCGTTGGTCTTGGACTGATACTGTGCCCGACGTGGGCTTGGGTGCTTTGTGGGCTGGAAGACGCAAGACCGTTGGTCTTGGGCTGATACTGTGCCCAACGTGGGCTTGGGTGCTTTGTGGGCTGGAAGACGCAAGGCCGTTGGTCTTGGACTGATACTGTGCCTGACGTGGGCTTGGGTGCTTTGTGGGCTGGAAGACGCAAGACCGTTGGTCTTGGACTGATAGTGCGCCCGACGTGGGCTTGGGTGCTTTGTGGGCTGGAAGACGCAAGGCCGTTGGTCTTGGGCTGATAGTGCGCCCGACGTGGGCTTGGGTGCTTTGTGGGCTGGAAGACGCAAGGCCGTTGGTCTTGGGCTGATACTGTGCCCGACGTGGGCTTGGGTGCTTTGTGGGCTGGAAGACGCAAGGCCGTTGGTCTTGGGCTGATAGTTTGCCTGACGTGGGCTTGGGTGGCGCATGATTCCCTGCAAGCCCAAAGGGCTTTTGTATTTGAGCCCAGGGTTGGCACAACCCTGGGATACCGTGGCGACAAGCCCACGAAAGAAGGCGCAACCCCAACGGGGTTGCGTCCATCGCCGCAGGCCGCTGTTGGCCGACTAATCCCAGACATACTGCTCCTCCCATTTCTGTCCATGCCTGCGCAACAACTCACGATATTCATCCTGAAACGTGATGATGCGGTGATGTTCCTCCTGGCCCTCAATATAACGCACCACCTTTGGCACCATGGATTCGGAGACGGAGAAACAGCCATAGCCTGCCTGCCAATGGAATTGAGCAAACAGCCCACCGCGTTCTTGAATCCAACCCGTTGAGACACGCTTCACTTCTTTGACGAAATCCGCGATGCAAAGCGTGCGTGGCAGAGTGGTCAGCAGATGTACATGATCTGCCACACCACCGATTTGAATGGGCAGACAATCCAGGGTCTTGGCGCAGCCGCCAAGATAAGCATGAACCTCGGCACGGAAGGCAGGGTTCTGAAAGGCAGGTTCGCGGCCTTTGGTCGAGAAGACAGTGTGGAGGACCACGCGGGAAAGGGACTGGGGCATGGTGTGGATCAGGGGTTCATGCGTGATGGACACAACCCCGTTGGGGTTGAACCCAATCTGGTATGTTTTGACCGTGTTTCCCAGGGTTCTGCGAACCCTGGGCTGGAAGACGCAAGACCGTTGGTCTTGAAGATGGACAACGCTTTAACCTCATCACGCTGCTTTCTGATAAAGTTCCGTCTCCAACTCCCGAATGGCCTTCAGATAGCCCGGCTTCCCGCCAAAGAGTTTCACGATCTCCATGGGTGTGCCGTGCTGCGTGAATGGATCGACTTTGAGGATGTCCAAGGACTCGACACTGGTGATGCCGCTGTCGGCGTATTTCTGGAGCAGGGCATCTAGAACGGCGCGAGCCTTGTCTCCGTGCTTGGCGAAGACATTGCGCTTCTTCA
>NZ_JBILYB010000063.1:0-33102 GCF_044378005.1 Prosthecobacter sp. | reverse complement strand
CGGGGGGGAATGAGCAGGCGTCATCGCTGGCCTACCCGGCGAGCTATGACAAAGTCATCAGTGTGGCGGCGGTGGATGCGCAGGGGCGGCAGGCTTACTTTTCAAACTCGGGCGAGGGCTTGTTTATCTCGGCACCGGGGGTGGGGATCGTGTCCTGGTATAGCGGCGGAAAGACGGTCATCGGCAGTGGCACGTCTCAGGCTGCGGCTTTGGTGAGCGGCGGGGTGGCGGCGCTGCTGAGCCGGAATTATCAGGCGGCGAATATCCCGCTGGTGCTGACGAGCAATGCGGTGCGCACGGGGGCTCCCGTGACGCAGGTGGGGGCTGGTATCCTGAGGCTGCCGTGATTACCGGACGGTGATGGTGATTTGATTGCTGACGATTCCCACTGAAGTGACCGGGTTGGAGACGACGACATCATAGATGTAGTTGCCGGCGGTCGTGTCTGCGGTGGTATTTAATGTGGCATCGGTGGCTTCGGGGATGGCAACACCATCTTTCCTCCACTGATAGGTGAAACTGCTGCCGCCATCTGCTGAACCTGTAAAATTCAAGATCGCTCCGGGAGATACCGTGGTGCTGATGGGGGCGG
This sequence comes from Prosthecobacter sp., assembly GCF_044378005.1. Classification (GTDB taxonomy): domain Bacteria; phylum Verrucomicrobiota; class Verrucomicrobiia; order Verrucomicrobiales; family Verrucomicrobiaceae; genus Prosthecobacter. Next base: position 32,510 of record NZ_JBILYB010000063.1, on the reverse strand, counting down.
TGAGTTCGGCTGTGGCTGTCTGGACGGGGTCCATCACGTTCAGTGGCACGTTGGCACTCATAATGCCCGCAGGGGTGACGATGTTCGAAACCTTGACGGAGTAGAGGCCGCTTTGAGTCGGAGTGGCGTCGTTGATGACATAGGTTGAGCTGGTCGCGTCCAGAATATCAGTGTTATCTTTGCGCCATTGATAGCTGAGATTCGAGCCGGTTGCGCTGACCGAGAAGGTGATGCCATCTGTGCCGGTGGCCAGGCTGCTGTTCGTGGGTGTGCGAGAGGCGATGATGTTGGAAACTGGAATGGCAATAAGGAGTTCGACCGGCGGACTGGCCGCGCCCAAAGGTACCAAGGCACTGGTGATGAGGACGTCGTAACTGTCAGGATTGGAGATGTTGACTTCAGCACCCGTGACGACGGTGAGTGTGTTGAATGTCTCCCCATCCAGGTTCACGCCATTCTTACGCCACTGATAATTGAAGGGGCCGGTGCCCTGATTTGATACGGTGAAGCTGACAGAGGTGTTCGGCAGTGCGGCGACCCCTGTGTAGCTTTTGGCGATCTGAATGTTGCTGATGTTTTGTGTGACAAGGACCGCCAGTTCGTTGCTGGTCGCCGGGGTGCTGGTGACGGCGTTGGTGACCTGGACCTTGTAGGTGCCACTGTCGGCGACGGCAGTGGAGTTGATGGTGTAGGTGGCCGATTGAGCGGCCGTGATGGGGATGTTATTCCTGAGCCACTGGTAGATGAGCGGGGTTGAGCCGTTGGCCGTGGCGGTGAACTTGATGAGGCTGCCTGCGGCGATGGAGGAGGAGTTGATGGATTGCGTCGCGGTGACGGTGGTTACAGGAACTGCATGGGCGAGGGACTTGGCCGAGCTGGTGACGCCGCCCGGGGTGATATCGCTTTTGACGATCACCCGGTAGTTGCCTGCATGGTCCGAAGTCATGGAAGCTATGACGTAGGTTGAATTTGTCGCACCAAGGATGTCCACGGCGTTCTTTTGCCACTGGTAGGTGAAAGGACCGGTGCCCTTGTTTTCAACACTGAAGGTGATCTGCGCTCCATCGGGCTGCAAGGATGCAGTAGGTGTCTGAACGACGATGACATCACTGAGCGGGTCATTAACGGTCAGCGTTGCCGCCTGGGTGGTCACGATGTTGACATCAAGAGTCGTGTTGGAGACAGTTAACGTCTTTTTAATAACACAGTCGTAACTGCCTTGATCGGACTCATCGACTAATGAAAGAGACAGGTTGGAAGTGGTGGCGCCGGAAACTCCACTGCCATTGGTGAGATTGGTGCCGTTATGCCGCCACTGGTAGGAAAGGGTGGCGTTTGGATCATTGAGACCTCCCTGAACAGTGAAGTTAAAGCTGGCATTTTCACCTGGATCGACTGTCACTGGTTGTGGTTGTGGATCGATGGTGAAGGGCTTGGCTGAAAGCTGTGCTTTTCCGGAGCGGCGCTCACTGAATGTGGCCTTGGGCGGTGTGGGCAGCTGGTCGAGCAGGAAGTATCCTGCACCATAGGCACCAGTCGGGGAGACACCCTGCTGTGCTGGCAGGACGGTTTCGCCGTTGGAATTGAGGACAGCTTGTAGGCCGGCTATTTCACCGATGGTGGGGATGATGAGGCCTTGGAAAGCCACTGGACGCTTCACACTGCCATCCACAAGAACAAAGGTGCCAGAATAAGCGCCGGTCGCAGGGTTGACATTGAGGGTGACCTTGGTGGGATTGGCGGCTGGGAAGGTGGCTTTGTTCCCATTGTCGAGAGTGAGGTCTGTGTCAGGGTTCTGTGCCGCAGCGGCGAGACCTCCTTCAGCAAAGTCGAGTCGGGCGTTGTTGGCTACGTTGGTGAGATTCATCACGATGGGGGTGATGAGGGAGTTTGGCTCCTGGTACTCCCAGCCGCGAACATCCATAAAGGTGGCTGGGAAGCCGGTTTTGTAGAGGAGTTCCTTGGTGGGGGCGGCTGGGTTTTTGATCAGGCGTGCTTCACCATTGAAGCTGTTGAAGTAAAAAGCGTCGTTCGTGTCTCTGCGGCCGGAGCGCACACCGAGATTGGTGAGCAGGGAGCCGTTGTTGGCATAAAGCATTTGGAAGAGCATGACTTGTCCACTGCTGCTGATGATGGAGCTGCCGGTGATGCTGGTCCCTTCGGGCAGGCGCCCCGCGAAGGTACTGATGCCAGCGGCCGAGTTGCTAAGAGTCATGTAGCCATCGCCCTGGGGGATGCCTGCCTTGCCGAGGTCGGCAGCGCGAAGACTCAGGGCGAGGTTAAAGAGTCCGCCAAAACCGTTGAATCGCACGGGGAGACAAGGGTTACGCGAGGCTTCCCAGAACTGCCGGTGGCCGGAAAGGTCGGCAGAAAGGGTGCCATCAGAGATGGCTCCGATGAGGGTGCCTGAGACAGCAAAGACGTTGAAGCCGAGGTTGAGCGTTTTGCCTAACTTGCTTTTAAAGTTGATGCTGGCGAGGTAGATTTCGCTGCCGTTGTTCTGTCCGAGAAGGAGGCTGCCTTTGAGTGGGTAGGTGTCTTTGCCGAGCTGTAGGCTGGCGCTGAAGGCGGCATTGTCAGTGATGGTGAGGTTGAGCCGTCCGCCGTGACCTCCATTGAGCTCAGAGGAGGACGTGATGAGGGCTACATAGCTGCCGGTGGTGGCGGCGCGCATGGACTGGATGAAGATGGTGCCACTGACGATGTTACCCGAGCCTGTGGCGTTCTTCGCCTGGGCGGTGAATGTGAAGCTGCCAGAGCTGGTGGGCACGCCGAAGATCAGCCCTGTGGCTGCATTGTAGGCGAGTCCGGGAGGCAGGTTTTTGAGGATGAAACTGGTGGGTGTGTTTTGATCGAAAGGGTTGCCATTCTCATCTTTGGAGTAGGGCACATTGTAGGCATAAATGCTGCCGACGACTCCTGAAGGCGGTGCATTATTACCCGTCATGACGGTGAGTTGGGGCGCATTGGAGACGGCGAGGTGGAGGATGCCACTGATGGTGACGGGGAGTGAGCCGGGAGGGGTGAGGACGCAAGTGTAGTCGCCGCTGTCTGTGCCGAATGCCGCGGCATTGATGGAGAGGGTGGCAGAGGTCATGCCGCTGAAACCAGGCTGGTCGAGAGGGATGTTCACGCCGCCTTTGCGCCAGCGGTAGGTGAGAAAGGGGCCGGCCACGGGGGCGGTGAGTTTGACGGGTTTGCCGGGGGCGGCGACGATGATTCGGCGGGCTTTGTCCACGATGAGGACGTTGCAGGCGTTGGTGGTGTCGGTGCTGCCATTCGTGGCGGTGCCTTTGTAGATGCCGGCATCGGTCAGGGTGGTGGCATTGATGAGCAGGCGCTTGGTGATCTGTCCTTTGATGACAGTGCTGCCACGCCGCCAAGTGAACGTGGGCTCGGGGGCACCGACCACGGTGACGGCAAGGTCGAGGGGTTGGCCAGCTTCGATGAGCAGTTCATTCGGCAGAGTGGAGGTGATGTCTGCGGGAGTTCGGATGGCCAGAGTGGCTGGAGCGCTGGTGAGCGTGGTGGTGGCATTGCTGACGAGCACGTCATAGACGCCAGCGTCTCCGGCCTGAGCGTTGTCCAGGGTGAGTGTGGGGTCAGTCTTGCCAGTGAGGTTGGTGCCACCGCGCCGCCACTGGTAAGTCAGCGCCGTGCCGGTGGCGTTGACGCTGAATGCGGCGGGCTTGCCTGCGTTGACGACGATGGAAACGGGCTGTTTGGTGATGCTGGGATGGAGGTGACCAGGCGTCACTGTGATGGTGAAGTTCTGAGCGGTGGTATTGCCATCCAGATCACGCGCGCTGAGGATGACATTGCGTGTGCCAGCAGCCAGACCGGTGATCTTGATCTGGCCGTCCTGTATGACGACGGTTGCTATATTGGCAGAGACATCGTTGACGGAATAAGCGAATGGCGAGATGACCGAAGCACTGAGGACGCGGACTGTTTGGTTTACGTCCATGTTTGCCGGTGCAGTGGCGGCATTCATGGGGATGGAGGTGAATGGGACGAGGGTTCCATCCACAATAAGGCTTTTATCGGAAGTGTAGGAACCGATGGGCACGGCGGAGATGGCATCGACGACAGCCATGCCGCTGGTGGTGACACGGCCAAAGGCGGTGAAGCCACTGTTTTGGTTGTCCAGGTTGGCGGCGTTGTTGCCGAGATTGAAGAAGAAGTCGCTGGTGGCGCTGTCTGGTGAGCCTAGATAGCCGAATGAATCGTCACGATCGACGGTTCCAGCACCGTTGCTGAAGCTGGAGTTTCTGGAGCCGATTTTGGCAGAGGCGATGGTGCCACGGAGATTGGAAATGCCAGGTTCGTTCGTGGGTGAGGTGCGCTTGGAGATGCTCTCGAAGCTTCTCGGTGCGGCGATGGCTCGGATGCTACCGCCCTGGAGGATGAAGCCAGCGATTAGCCGGTGAAAGGCCATGCCGTTGTAATCACCCGCATTGACATAAGCGAGGAAGTTGGCCACGCCCTGTGGGGCGAGGCTGGGGTAGAGCATCATGTCGATGTTACCTTTGGTCGTGATGAGACGAACGGCGGTCTCGGCATCTGGGTCGGTGAATTTGTCAGCCAGACCGATTGTTGCGGGTGTGCCAAGGCCGACGGTGAGGTTGGAGATGGGGGTGGCGGCCGTGGGTGGTGCGAGAGTGTCCAGAACACGCAGGGTCAGGGTGGCTGTAGCAGAGCCACCCCCAGTGAAGTTGGCCAAGAGGGGACAGAGGAAGGTGCCATCGGCTAGGGGGGTGCCGCTGATGAGGCCTGTTTCGTTGTTGAAACTGAGGCCATTGGGGAGTCCGCCGACGCTCCATCCGGTGCGCTCGATGGTGGTGGAGGTGCTGACCTGATAGGTGAAGGTCTGGCCTTTCTGCGCGGGCTGAAAGAGGCGTGGCATGGTGAAGCCCGCCTTGGGTGTGGCGGTGGCGCTGGCGCTGCTGAGTGAAACGATGGATTCACTGTTGCCGACAGCACGGACGATGAATTCGTAGGCGGTGCCAGCCGTCAGGGGGGCGAAGTTGGTGGCAGTCGGCAGCCCATCCGCGCCGACGGTGCCAGCGATGGAATTGACGCTCACACGGGTGACGTTGGCGGGGACGGCGCGGGCAAATTTGTAGTTAATGGTGGTGCCGGCAGGCCGGAGGAGGATGTCAAAACCGCCCTCAGTGCTGGAGTTGTCTTTCCAAGTCAGGTCGATGGTGCCGTCCATGCCGGCGGAGGTGGTGGCAGTGAGGTCCGATGGAGGGGCGAAGGTGGAGGTGCTGGCCTGGGCAGTGTTGGCAGCAAAGGCGGAGTAAAGGCGGGTAGCGGTCGTGGTGCCTGAGGGGGTGTATTGATACAAAGCCCGGATGCGAAACTCGGCGGTGGCGTTTTGGGAAGCGGGGACGAGAACGCTGCGGACGTTTTCGCCCACGTCACCGAAGTTTTGAAAGGCGGGAGGAGTGGACTCAGTGATGAAGCGGAACTCGATGTTGTAGCCGGTCTCATTTTGAGAATTGTCTGCCCAGCTCAGCAGAAGCTGATTTTCTCCGGCGGAGCTGGCATTGAGGTCGGTAGGCGCGTTGAGATCCGGTATGATGAAGGCGTGCGGCGTGTTGGCTGTGTTGGTGTCGGAGGAGGTCTCACTAAAGTTAGTGATCTCGCTGCCACGAATGGCACGAACACGAAACTGGTAGGGCTTGCCGGGGATGAACTGGATATTGCTGTTAGTGCCGGGGTAGCGGATCTTATTGAAGAGGAGGATCTCCTCGACGTTGAAAGAGACGGTGCCGAGGTCCTTCCAACTGGCATCTGTCATTCCGGTGACGATTTCACGCATTTGAACCTGCTGGTCTAGTTCTGTGGAGGAGTTGTCATTCCAAGTGAGTTTGAGAAAGCCATCGCTGAGACTGGTCCCTGAACCTGGGTCGAGGTCCTGCTGGGCGCAGGCGATGTCTGAGGGGGCGGCAAACGCGGCTCCTGTGGGGTCTGGAGGGGCGACGGTGGGGATGATCAGGGCGCTGCTTTCGATGGCTGTTCCATTGCGTTTCCAAGCTTCGACACGGAATTGGATGATGTTACCTGGATCGACCGCTTCAATGGAGAAGGTGACCTGGGTGGTGTTGGCTGAGAGATTGCGAGCGGTGTAAAAGGGCCCGACGTTGCCCAGGCGGACGCCGATGATGTATCCCTCTTCATCGATGGCATTGTCCTCCCACTCGATGCGCCAAGTGCGCCAGGAACTCGTTGGGACTGAACTGGTGCCGTTTGCTGGAAGGCCAAAGTAGGAGTGGCTCAGTTCGCCACCGGTTGGAGCTGCGGGAGCTTTGCCATAAAGATTCGTCACCGATAACAAGGCGAATCCCATGGTGATGAGCCCAAAGGTGCGAAGATGGAAGAGTTGGGAAAGGTGCGCTGTCTGCATGGTTGGTCAAAAAACGAAGGCCCCATTAGAAGAGTTGATGGGGTGGAGGGTTGGGAAATGTGGTCGGAGGGGATGTCAATCTCCATGACTGAATCACGGGTCCACCGTGAGTTCGTTGGCGCTGGAGGGCACGCCGCTGGTGGTGACGACGTTGCTGACAGTGACGGTGTAGCTGCCGGAATCAGACTCGGTACAGTTGGAAATGGTGTAGGTGGAACTGGTGGCCTCAAAAATGGCCTGATTGCCTTTGTACCATTGGTAGCTCAGCGGTCCCGTGCCCTGTGCGGAGGCTGTGAAGACGATGGTCTGACCTGTAGCGACGGGGTTGTTGGCCGGATTGCGCGTGATGCTTACATTGGTCACGGGGGTGTCCGGGGCGACGGTGAGTTCGTTGGCTGCAGAAGTGACTCCGCTGACGGATGCCACATTACTGACTCTGACGGTGTAGCTGCCTGCGAACGACTCGGCGCTGCTGGCGATGGTGTAAGTGGCAGCTGTGGCATTTGGGATGGCCTGACCTCCTTTAAACCATTGATAGCTCAGTGGTGCTGTGCCCTGGGCAGAGGCGGAGAAGGTGATGGATGTGTTGTTGGCGACGGGGTTGGCGGAGGGGGTGCGCGTGATGGTGACTCCGGTGACGGGATCATTGACGAGTAAAGACGCCACCTCGGTGGTGATGGTGATGGAGCCGTTGCTGATGACGCAGTCGTAGTCTCCCTGCATGGATTCGGTGGCGGCTCCGAGATTGAGCTGGCTGGTGGTGGCACCCGAGATGGTATTGCCACCTTTCCGCCAGCGGTAGGTGAGGGTGCCCTGGTGTCCTGCGGCGGTGCTGACGCTGAATGAGACGTCGGTGCCTGGATTGACGGTCTGATCCTGCGGCTGGGTGCTGATGCTGATGGGCTGGCCCAGGAGGCTGACTTTGCCGGAGTTGATCTTGGATTTCGTCGTGCTGGGCAGCAACTCGGGAAGGAGGAAGTAACCCACCCCGTGAGCTCCGACTCCGGGGATTTCATTGGAGAGGATGACGTTGCTCTCATTGACCACCGCCGGCGTGTGGGGGATGGCGGGGATGATGATCCCCTGATAGGTGACGGTGCGTCTGACGTCGTTATCGACCAGTTCGAAGGTGCCGTTGAAATTGCCGGTGAGCGTTTTTACAGAGAGATTGGTTTTGGCATCGCTGGCGGTGGGGTAGCTGACGCTGTTGACGGTGGTGAGGCGTACATTGCGGTCTGGATTCCTCGCGGCAGATGCCAGCCCCGCTTCACTGAAGTCGATCACGGTGTTGCTGGTGGTTGTGGGGACGCTAGGGAGTCCCAGAGTGATCTGATTGGTGCCGGGTTTGTAATAGACGGCACCAAGGATGCTGAGGAAGGTCTCGGGGATGCCTGCCTGATAGTTGCGTTCGGCGACAGGCTGGCTGGTCTTGATCCAGCGCATCTGGCCGTCCACACGGAGTTGTGCCTCCGAGGCAGTTCCGAGGTTGGTGTCGCCGATGTCGATCTGGGCGATGACGGAGCCGGTATTTTTATAAAGCATGAGGAAGATCATGGACTCACCGCCGGGCCCTACCATGGAACTTGAGGTGACGGTGGTGCCGTCTGCCAGGCGGCCGCTGAAGGTGGCGATGCCTTTGGTGTTCACGAGCATGTTCAGGTAGCCGCTGCCCTGCGGGACGAGCGCCTTGCCGACATCCGTGGAGGCCAGATTCAATCCCATATTGTAGGAGATGCTGGTGGGGGTGGCGCCGTAGCTGCAGGGATTCCAGGTCTCATGCCAGGACTGTCGGAAGCCTGATAGGCTGGAGGTTTGGGTGCCATCGGTCACCACACCTGAGACATACCCGGAGTCTGAACTCAGTTCAAAGGTGAGGACGAGCAGGCTTTTGTCCTTCCTCTTGAGGGTGATGCGGCCTTGGTAGGTGATGGTGCTGGCATTGGAAAGGCCGACACCGATGCCCAGCGTGCCGGCGGCGTTGATGGTTTCGCTGCCAAGCAGAATCTTGCCCGAGTAGCTGCCGGTGTCTGTGACTGTAAGGTCGAAGCGGCCTCCTTTGCTCTGATTCAGGGCGGTCGCACTGATGGTTCCTGTGAAGGTTCCCACGTTGGATGCCGGCATGGGCTCGACGGTCAGACTTCCAAGGGCTGCTGGTGAACTGGTGCCGGCGATGTTGTTAGCGGTGGCTGAAATGGAATACACGCCGGTCTTCGTGGCGTATCCGCTGATGACGCCGGTGCTGGTGTTGAGTTTCAGCCCGGCTGGGAGGCCGGTGGCGCTGAATTTCGTGGGCGTGTTCACTGGCTGAAGTGAGAACGGCAGCGTCCATTCATAGTACACGCCGATGAAGGCTTTGGGCGGTGCGTTGATGCCGGTAAGTTGTGGCAGGACCGGCTTGGTGACGATGAGCAGTTGAATGGCTCCAGTCTCGGTGGTGCCAAGGCTGTCTGGAAGCGTGACTTCACAGGTGTAGGCACCACTGTCGATGACTTGAGTGCCGGTGATCTGCAATACTGGATCATGCATGCCACTGTGGCGTGCTTCATTCAAAGGGATCTCCACTCCATCTATTTTCCAACGGTAGGTCATGTCTGGCCCGGCGACTGGGGCGGTGAAACTGACGGTCTTGTTGATGCCGTAGGTGAGCTGTGTCTTCTGCTTGTCCACGACACACACTTTGACCGTGCCTGTGGTGGCGGGTGGTTTGATGATGTTGCTGGCTGTGGCGGAGTAGATGCCGGCGTCGGTCAGCTTGGCTGCGGCGATGTTCAGCGTGGCCAGGGTTTGTTTGCTGACGGTCGCGGTGCCGCGCTTCCAGACAAAAGTGGGGACGGGGGCTCCCGTTACGTCGTTGACGGTGAGAGTCAGTGGTTTGCCGACTTCGACAAGCTTGGAAGCGGCCAATGTGCCGACAGTCGGCGCGATGCGCAGGTTCAGTTTTGCGGGTGCACTGATCAGGGTGGTGGTGCCATTGCTCACGATTACATCATACACGGCCTCGTCCTCTGCCTGGGCGGCGTCGATGATGAACGTGCTGGCATTGGCGCCGACGTTTTCCGCTGCAGCGCTGCCCTTCTTTCTGCGCCACTGGTAGTTCAGTGCGGTGCCTGTGGCGGTGACGCTGAAGGTTACTTTGCTGCCAGCGACGACAGCCTGGGTCACCGGATGTTTCGTGATGACGGGTGCTTTGTAGCCTTTCTGCACGATGGCGGTGAACTGCTGGCTGGCCTCCCGCCCATCGAGATCCCGAGCGATGACGGTGATTGTGGCGGCACCTTCGGTGGCACCGGTGAGCACGAGTTCCTTCGTGTTTTGATCGACCGTGGAACTAACGACGCCCAAAGGATTAGGGGCCAGAAGCATATAGCTGATCGGCGAGATGACAGATGCCTTGATGACTTTGACAGTCTTGTTCACATCCATGTCAGTCGGAGCAGGGCTGGCATTCATCGGGATGCCGGAAAAGGCGGTGAAGCTGCCATCCAGGATGATTCGCTTGTCCAGGCTGGCATCGTAGGTGCTCGTCGTGTTGTTGTTCAGGTAGCTGCCGGTGGGCAGGGTGGCGATGCTGTCCACCACCGTCATTCCGCTGTTTACGACCCGGCCAAAGGCGGTGAATCCACCGTTCTGGTTGTCGAGGTTGCTGGCATTGTTGCCCAGATTGACAAAGAAGTCCGTCGTCGCGCTGTCAGGATTGCCGACATAGCCGAAGCTGTCATCTCTGGGCACCGAACCGCTGGTGAGTACGGCGGTGGAGTTGCGAGCGCCGACTTTGGCGGAGGAGATCATGCCGCGCAGGTTGCTGATGCCAGGCTCATTGACGGCTGGTGGACGAGAAGGGATGCTGGCAAACGAGCGGGGGGCGGCCACAACTTTCAGGCTTCCCCCCTGAAGAACAAAGCCTGAGACCAGCCGATGGAAGGCCATGTTGTCGTAGTCGCCAGCATTCACATAAGAGAGGAAATTGGCCACGGCCTGCGGAGCCAGACTGGGGAAAAGTTGGATGTCGATGTTTCCCTTGGTCGTCTCCAAACGAACCGCTGTTTCTGCATCTGTGTCGGCAAACTTGTCTGCCAGCGGGATGCGAAAAGGCGCGTTGATGCCGATGGTGGTGCTGGGAATGCCTTTGATCATCATGGGGGAACTGATGGCGCGAAGGATGCGCAGGGTGAGGGTGGTCTGCGCCGTGCCTCCGCCGACAAACTCTGCCGTCATCGGGCAGGAAAAGAGCCCCGCCACCTGCGGTGTGCCGGTCAGCAGTCCGGTCCCGGAATCAAAGGTCAATCCGCTGGGCAGGTTGGCGATGTTCCATGTCGTGCGGTTCACGGCATTGCTGGTTTCAGCCAAGTAACCGGTCTCGATCGTCTCTGCATTCCCGACGATCACGATGCGAGTCAGCGGCTGTCCCTGTTGACCTGGATGATACGAGCGGCTTGTGAAGCCATCTTTGGCAGGAGCACTTGCCACATTGCTGTCACCTGAAACCGTCGTCTCGTCTGAAGCCACCGCCAGCACGATGAACTCGTGAGTCACTCCAGCCTCCAAAGGGGTGAAGACGGGTTTGCCGGTTCCGTCATTGCTTTCAGTCCTTGAGTTTACTTGGACCTTTTGCACGCCTTCGCGCACAGCGCGGGCAAAGTACCAAGTGCTGGTGCCTTGGGGCCGGGAGTACACATTGAAGCCGTATTCTGTTTCGCTGTTGTCCTCCCAGGTCAGATCGACGGTGTTTGCCAGACCTGAGTTGGTGATGGCCGTGAGTTGGGTCGGGGCAGGGAAGGTGGTGCTGAGGATGGCGATATTTGAGGGGGCGCTGCGCAGAGTCGTTGACGTGGTGGCACCGGTCGGCGTGTAGGTGTAGAGGGCCACCACCCGCCAGTCGTAGTCAGCTCCCTGGGGAACCGGGATGTCCACCACCGCTGTTCCTTCACTGACAGTGCCTCGGACGCTGAATTCTCCGGTGCCTGTGTCATTGCTCGCCCGGTATTGGATCTCGTAGCTTGTTTCGTTGGTGGATTTGTCCTCCCAGCGCAGACGCAAGGCATCCTCGGTGAGCACGTCAGCATGGAGATTGATTGGCGGAGCCAGGGGCAGAGTATGGACGAGCGAAATGTTTGAGAAGGTGGATGCCAGACCTGGCGATGTGGTCGTTGAATTTCTCTCCCTGGTGGCACGGACTTGGAACTGGTAGTCAGTGTCTGGCTTCAGCCGTAATCTCAACTTGTGGATGGTCTTGGTTGGAAACAGGACGCTGGAATGGTTCACAAAGCCGAGCGTTTGCCATGCCTGTACGGGTGTTTGCACTTCACGGAAATCGATCTGGTAATAAAGTTCCGAGTTGCTGTTGTCCGTCCAGGAAAGACTGAGCTGGCTGTCATCCACATTGGTCACGACCAGCGCGGTGGGATTGTTCAGTCCTGTCTGAACCGTGCCTTCCGGGATCGTGAAACTGAAGATGGGGGAGGTGCTTGTCTCGATCTTGGCTCCGTTGAACTTCCATGCAATCACTTGGAAATTCACCACCTGCCCGGCCGGCAGTCCCTGATAACCGGTGTTAAGCGCCTGCACTCCATTCGCCGCCACCCTTGCCATGGTCGAAAATGCTCCGGTCGTGCCACCCCGGATCTGAACTTCAAATCCCTCTTCATCCAGAGAATTGTCCGTCCATGTCACGAGGTAGGAATTGTAGCTGCCCAGGACCAAATTCCCATTCGCGTCATGGCCCACCCTGGTAAAATCAACCTTCGTGATCGTCGGTGCCTTCGGTGCCACCGCCTCGGCGCTGGGTGTCAGCGCAAAGAGCAAGTTGAAGCCCACGGCGGTCATGAATAGCCTGATCAAGGGCGTGCGGGAAAGTGACATGGAGGGGGGAGGATGAGGGCTGCCTTGTTCCGACAGTCGTAGGGCGGGTATTTGCTCGAAAAGAATACTGATTTTGTGATTACAATGTCAATTCTTCCCCGTCACGCCTGAAATCTTTTTCTCGCCCAACGACTTCAAACTCGTCAGCATCACTCCCGCCATGTTCCGATTTCTCACCGCCCTCGCCCTTTTACCGCTCGCTCTTCATGCCGAGCCGACCCCCAGTTTCCTCCCTCAGGAGATCGATCCCGCTGTCGGTATTGGCTACGGGCTCGCTTTGGCGGATGTCGATGGAGACTCGAAGACTGACATCCTGCTTTGTGATAAAGACCTCATCGTCTGGTATCAAAACCCCACCTGGAAAAAGCACGTCATTGCCGAGAAGCTCACCGAAAAGGACCACGTCTGCATCGCCGCGCGCGACATCGATGGCGATGGGAAGTGCGAGATCGCCGTCGGTGCCCAGTGGAATCCCGGCGACACCACAGGCAGCGGGGCCGTCTTTTACCTCGACCCGCCTGCCGACCGCACCCAGCGCTGGAAACCCGTCCAGCTCACCCACGAGCCCACCACCCACCGCATGAAATGGGTGCGTAACCTCGCCGGGCGCTACGACCTCATCGTCGTCCCCCTGCATGGCCGGGGGAACAAAAATGGCGAAGGTGCTGGCGTCCGCGTTCTCGCCTACCACAAGCCGGACGACGTCACCCAGCCCTGGAACACCACCCTCGTCACCGATGCCATGCACATGACGCACAATCTCGACATCGTCCCGCCCGGCAATCCCTCCGAAGCTGAGTCACTCCTCCTTTGCGGTCGCGAGGGCATCATCCGTCTCGATCCTTCCGCCAATGGCTGGCGCACCCGATGGATCGCCAAACATGACCAGCCCGAACTCCAAGGCGCGGGCGAAGTGCGCTGGGGAGCCTTTGCCGGTGGTCAGCCCTACATCTCCACCATCGAGCCCATGCATGGGAACCAAGTCGTCATTTACACCCCGCCCGCCGATGGCCCGAAGGATGGCCTCTGGCAGCGCCGCGTGTTGGATGACACGTTGACCGACGGCCACGCCGTCTCCTGCCACGACCTCCTCGGCCTGAACAATCGTCAGATCGTCGTCGGCTGGCGCGCTCATCACAAGCTGGGCACCCGTGTCGGCGTCAAACTCCTGCACACCACCAAAGAAGACGGCAACGGCTGGGTGAAGACCCTTTTGGACGACAACACCATGGCCTGCGAAGACCTCATCGGCACCGATCTCGATGGCGACCGCGATGTGGACCTCGTCGCGGCAGGCCGGGCCACGAAGAACCTCAAAATCTATTGGAACCAGCGCCTGAAGCCCTGATCCGCGAAGCGTTACTTCAGCGCCTCGGCCAACACCTCGCCAACGATTCGATGCCCCGCTGCATTGAAATGCGTGTCGTAGATCGTGTTGAAGGTCATCTGCCCCGCCTTGCTTGCAGCGCTCAGGGCAGGTGTTGAGTTGATAAATGTAACGCCACGCTTGCTACATTCTTGAGCGACATACTCCGGCAAATCTCCCAACTGCCACTCGGGCTTGGGGTAGTCCTCCCCTTGGCGGAGCTGACCATGCATCACTCGTCGCTTGCACGGCAGGTAGAGCAGATGAGGCTTCATTCCGTGTTTTTGGCAGGCTGAAATGTAACGGTCCAAAGCGGACAAGAGCGCCTCTTTTTGCTCGGTTGTCATTGCCTCACTGGACGGCGGTGCATCCGCAATGGTGACGGGGATCTCCCCCGCCGCAGTCTTGAAGAAAGCATTCGCATAGCTGCGATCACTCAGACGCAGTTTCCTGAAATCGCGGACGAGATTCCACAGCGCTTTGAGAAAGGAAGGCTGGTGAGGAATGGCCCGGCTGGGAGATTCTCCGCTGTCTTTGAAGGCGCGCAGATCATGCTGCTCCTGCACATTGTCCGTTACATCATTGCCTTCAAAAAAGGCCAGCACCGCCGTCCGGCACGAGGGAGCCTTGGCATACGTCTCAATATAATGGGCATGGGCGAAGTTCCCGCTGTCCGTGATCCCCAGGTTCTTGATGCGCTTGCCCATCTTGGTCGCGGCGACACCGGTGAAAATGTCCCCCTCAGGCAGGTAGCCGGACTCCGTGAAGGAGTCCCCCGCCACCGCGATGTCCCAGTCGGCGAGATCGTCAGCATTGCGGAAGCCCTCCTTGCTGTAGCGGATGCTGACCTCCTTCTCATCGGAATAGGCAGCGTCCGTGCTGCGATGGTTCTTCAGCAGCGTTTGCAGCGGCTTTCCGGTCCACGAACTGCCCGGATCACGGGTGAAAAACACCTCCCCGGAGAGGTGTGTCGGCAGACGGAAATAGATGGGAAAGGCCTCATTGGCACGGCGGGCACCCAGGAGCGTATTGAAGTCGAGCCCGATCACCCGGCATGCCACCTCCACGCAGCCGAGGCCGATTCCCGTCACCAGCGCCAGCATCAGCACGCCGCTCACGAACCGCTGATACCATCCCCCGCGCATCAGCGTCGCCCCCATTGCCAGTAAAGAGAAGGCCGCCAGAGCCCTGGACGGCACCACCCACTGAGGGGCATCCAGGGTGCTCGTGCGGTGATGGAGGAACACGGCCGCAGCCCCGGCACCGAGCGAGCCGAGAAGACAGAGCAGCATTTGGAGGCGGAGATTCATGCGGTGTTTTTGAAATCGAATGGAAAACTTATAGCCAGTCCAAGGCCCTGTCAGCTAGCACCATGACCAATTCGAGGTTCCCTCAATGGCTGCTGCTGCCCGCCAACTATTCCTCCCCGGCCCAATCTTCCCCCTTTCGCTTGGGCGAACTGCCCTTATTCTCCGCGCCCTTTTTCCCCGCGTTATGATCAAAGTCGGACTCGTCTCCCTAGGCTGTGCCAAAAACCTCATCGACTCTGAAATCATGGTCGGCCACCTTCAACAGGCAGGCATGACCATGACCCCGGAGGCCGATCTGGCCGACGTGCTCATCATTAACACCTGCTCCTTCATCGACATGGCGAAGAAGGAGTCCGTCGGTGCCATCCACGAAGCCGTCGATGCGCGTGGCGAGTCGAAGAAGCGCAAGAAGCAGAAGATCATCGTCGCCGGCTGCCTCTCCCAACGCTTCCGCGAGGAGCTGCCCACCCTCATGCCCGACGTGGACGCCTTCATCGGCCTCGACCAGATCACCCAGGTGGCCCCCATCATCCAGGGCCTCTTTGGCAAAGACCACGCCCAGGAAAACCTCGTCACCAAAGGCCCGCAGTACATCCCCGACTATGACACGCCGCGCTTTCGCCTCACGCCGAAGCACATGGCCTATGTCAAAATCGCCGAAGGCTGCAACCACCCCTGCTCCTTCTGCATCATCCCCAAGATCCGCGGACGCCACCGCAGCCGCACTCAGGAAAGCGTCGTCAAAGAAGTGCGCGACCTCGTCAAAAGCGGCGTGAAAGAGATCAACCTTATCTCCCAGGACACCACCTACTTCGGCATGGACAAATGGGAAGGCGAGCGCCCGAAGCCCACCTCCGGCGTCGATAGCACCAAGGGCGAATCTTTGAGCACCCTCCTCCGCGAGCTGAACAAGATCCCCGGCGACTTCTGGATCAGGCTCCTCTACACCCACCCCGCGCATTGGAGTGATGACCTCATCGCCGCCATCGCCGAGAGCCCCAAAGTCGCGCGCTACATAGACATCCCGCTCCAGCACATCAGTGACAACATGCTCACCCTCATGCGCCGCGAGACGAATGGCTCCTACATTCGCAACTTGCTCAAGCGCATCCGCGCCGGCATCCCCGGCATCGCCATCCGTACCACCTTCATCGTCGGCTTCCCCGGCGAGACCGAAGCCGATTTCAATGAGTTGCTCCAGTTCATCGAAGACGAGAAATTCGAGCGCGCCGGCGTCTTCAATTACTCCCGTGAAGAAGGCACCCGTGCCGACAAGATGGACGAGCACGTCCATCACATGACCCGCAAAGCCCGCTGGAACGAAGCCATGCGCGCTATCGAGCGCAACGTCCAGCACGTCAATCAGCGCCACGTCGGCAAAATGATGCGCGTCCTCGTCGAGGAGCCCGGCATCGCACGCAGCGCCATGGACGCCCCCGACATCGACACCACCGTCTTTGTCGATAAAAAACTCCCCGTCGGCGACTTCGCCGAAGTCAAAATCAAAGACTGGCGCGGCTACGACCTCGTCGCTGGCTGATCCAAGGATCGCGAAATTCATTCCGTGAGGTGCTCTAACTTTCTGGACCAGGGACAATCGGAAACCCAACATGAAAGGGTGCATGGCTGCGAGGAACGAGCCAGCCAATGCCCTCTGGTTGAACATGGCCCGGCTTTCGGTCTGAGGGCTTCCTTAGGGCGCTTTGTGTTTGGTGCTTGAGGGTCTGTCCGTGTTTGGACGCTGACGTTGGGTGTCTGGGCGGCTCTTGATTGGCTCGTGCTCGGCTCGACCTGACTGTTTCGCCGTCGTTTCTGCCGCTCGGTGGGTGCTTTTTGACCTCGGCGATGATTCGCGGGCGTGGACTTCCTTCAGCGCAAGAAAGGGCCCGGAGTCGATTCTTGACAGGACAGCACCGTCTTTCATGAATTGATTCCTGCGCCTTTCCTGAGGATGCCACGGCAGCTTCACCCTTGGCACGCCTTTGGCTCTGCCATCTGGCAGCCAACCTCATGCCCATCTCGAAAAGCCGCCCGCAGGCCAACCTCATCTATGCCTCCATCTTCGTGGGCGTGGTGATGCTGGTCTTCACCCTCGGCTACCGGCTCGCTGGCTGGTCGTGGAGCGATGCCTTTTACATGGTCATCATCACCGCCTTCAGCGTCGGCTTTGGCGAGGTCGTGCCCATCACCGATCCCTGGCTGCGGGCCTGGACGATGGCCCTCATTGTCCTCGGCTGCACGGGCATCATTTTCATCACCGGTTCCTTCGTCCAATGGCTGACGGAGGCCCAGATCCAAAAAGCACTCGGAGGCAAACGCATGGAAAACGAAATCGAGAAACTCAAGAACCACGCCATCATCTGCGGCTACGGCCGCATCGGGCGCATGATCGCCGCCCAACTCGAAGCGGGCGGCATCCCGTATGTCATCCTGGATCAAGCTCCCGACCGTGTGGCCGAGGCACGCGAATCCGGCTGCCTCACGCTTCAGGGCGAGGCCACGGATGAAACGGTGCTGCGTGCGGCCGGCATCTCCAGAGCCCGCGTGCTCGCAACGGTGCTGCCCAATGATGCCGCGAACGTCTTCATCACGCTGAGCGCGCGAAACATGAACCCCAGCGTGCAAATCATCGCCCGAGGTGAAGTGCCCTCCACCGAGCGCAAGCTCCTCCAGGCCGGGGCAAACCGTGTCGTGCTGCCCGCCCACATCGGCGCAGATCGCATCGCCCATCTCATCCTGCATCCGAACGCGCGCGAACTCCTCGGTACCCAGACCAAATCCCGCGTCGAGTTTGAGCATCACCTCACCGAACTCGGCATCGACATGGAGGAGATCGAGATCAGCGCCGACTCCCCGTGGGCGCATCGACGCATCAGCGATGTCGAGTCCGAGGCCGCCGGGCGGCTGCTCGCCGTGGCCATTTTGAGAAAGGAGGGCAGCACCGATCTCAATCCCACCTCCAGCGCCATGCTCATGCCTGGCGATGCGCTCGTCGTCATGAGGCGCGCCATGCGCCGCTAAAAAACAAGTTGGCTGGCGCGTGATTCATCGGCACTCCATTGCCGCCTATGCCCTCCCCCATCCGCGCCGTCATCTTCGACTTCGACGGCCTCATCGTTGACACTGAAAGCACCGGTTACCACACCTGGAGAGAAATCTTCGACCAGCACGGCCACGAGCTGCCCGTGGAGCGCTACGCCCAGGCTGTGGGCACTGATTTTATCACCGGCGTCTATGACCCGAAACGCGATCTCGAGCAACTCACCGGCCGCACCTTTGACTGGGACGCCGTCGAAGTCGCCCGGAAGACCCACGAGGGCGAACTGCGTAAGCATCTGCGCCTCCTCCCCGGCGTTGCCGACCTCCTGAAAGAGGCCGACTCCCTCGGCCTGCGCATCGCCATCGCCTCCAGCAGCCCACGTGTGTGGATCGACTCCTGGATGGACCAGCTCGGCCTCCACGATCACTTCCACCACATCTCCACCGTCGATGACACCGGCAAGGTGAAGCCCGACCCGAGCCTCTTCCTCCACGCCGCCGAAAATCTCGGCGTCGCCCCCGAAGAAGCCGTCATCTTTGAAGACTCCCTCAACGGCCTCCGCGCGGCCCTCGCCGCCGGCATCCGTTGCGTCGTCGCCCCCGGCCCCATGACAAGACATCTCGACTTCACGGGCGCATGGAAGCAGGTCGAATCTCTCGCCCACGTCACGATCAAAGAACTCATGGTGGAGGAATGAGATGATTCAAAGTCTGCTCATGAAATCCATCCTTTTACCGCTCATCCTTTTACCAACTCTGCTGTTGGCCGCTGATCCCGCCTGGATCAGTACCGGTCAGTTCCACTGGCAAAGCACCCCGCCACTCATCGGCCCCATCGAAGTCAGCGCCGACCCCGATGTCGCGCTGAAAGATCCCAGCTTCGTCTTTCACGAAGGAAAGTGGCATCTCTTCGCCACCCATCGCCGCGCCTCCGGCAGGGTGGACATGCAGTATCTCAGCTTCACCGATTGGAAAGACGCGGGCCAGGCCACGCGCCACACCCTCGACTTCCACGATCAATACCACTGCGCCCCGCAGGTCTTCTACTTCACCCCACATCAGAAGTGGTATCTCATCTACCAGCTCGCCGACCAAAACCGCACGCTCAAATTTGCCCCCTACTTCTCCACCACCTCGACCCTCGCTGATCCGAAGTCCTGGACCAAGCCCCAGCCCATGATCGAAACACTGCCCGAGGGTGGCGACAAAACCAAGTGGATCGACTTCTGGGTCAACTGCGATGCCACCAAAGCCCATCTCTTCTACACCAGCGACGACGGCCACTTCTGGCGACGTGAAACCGCGAAGGAAAACTTCCCGCTCGGCTGGTCCAAACCCGAACTCGTCCTCAAAGACACAAAGGACGAACTCTTCGAAGCCTCCCACACCTACAAGCTCAAAGGTCGCGATCAGTATCTGACCATCATCGAGGCTCTCGGCCCTGGCTGCCGCTACTACAAAGCCTGGCTCGCCGACCGGCTCGAAGGCCCGTGGAAGCCGCTCGCCACCACACGCGATAAGCCCTTCGCCTCCACCACCGTCAACGTCACCCAGTCTTCCCCCTGGACCACCAGCATCAGCCACGGCGAACTCATCCGCTCCAGCAACGACGAAACCCTCGAAGTCGATCCCTCCGACCTCCGCTTCGTCTTCCAGGGCGTCGATGCCGAAGGCTACAAAGCCAAGAAGTACGGCAGCATCCCCTGGAAGATCGGCATCCTCAATCAGTCTGCGAAGTAACGGCTCAAGTTACCCATACGCACGCCCCACTTCTTCACGTTTAGTCTTGTCATCATGAGGATGAAAAGTGGAGCATGGAGAATGAAGATGATCTTCGTATCCATGCATCGCCTCCTGCATCTCATCGTGTTTGCCCTGTTATCTGTCGGCCCCACCGCAGCCTCAGCACAGGGCGGGCCAGACCCGGAGTTCACAAAAAGACTTGAGCGAGTGGAATCTAAACAAAAGTCTTCTGAGGCGGGGACTCACAGCAAGATCCAGCAGATCGAGACGAAGCTGAGCAAACTCGAAAAGGAATATCGTGACACTGGAGCCGGGCTCTTTTTATCCGGGATCTTGTGCGCCCTATGGGCTCAGTACACGCGGCGGTCTTCCTGGCTGTGGTTCTTCTTTGGACTCATTCTAGCTCCGATAGCGCTCATCGTGCTCGTTTACAAAAATGCCGATGACCTCAGCTCAGGTCGATCGCGGTTTTGGACTCGTGATTAGAGCGCGAAGGATCGATGCCGACCTCAATGGAATAGTAGGGTGTCCCGTCACTCTTTCGTGATCGTCTCGTCCAGATTCAGCAGGGCTCGCGCGACGGTGGTCATCGGTGCCAGTGTGTCGGGGGCGGTGTTCGCGCGTTGCTGATTCAGTAGGGACAGCAGCACGCGCGATTCTTTGACCGTAGGCTGACGTGAGGTGCAAAGATGGAAACCATGCGCGATGGCGGCCTTGTCGTCGCCTTTGCCAGACTCACTCATGCGCTTCGCCAGATGCTCGGCGGCTTCGAGGCTGAGAGTTTCATTCAGCGTCATCAATGCTTGCAGCGGTGTGTTGCTGCGGGCGCGCTTAATGCAGCTCGACTCACCATTCGGTACGTCAAAGGTGCTGAGGAAGGGATACGGCGTGCTGCGGCGGCGGAAGACATAGACGCTGCGGCGGTATTTCTGGTTCGCCTCCTCCACCTTCCATGGGAAGGGCGCATAGCTCACAGGCTTCTGGAAAAGGTACTCAGGCGCAGGCGGCATGACGCCACGGCCACCGACTTCGGGATTGAGCAAACCGCTGACAGCGAGCTGGATGTCGCGCACGATCTCGCCCTCGACTCGGAAGCGCGGGCCACGGGCGAGCAGGCGGTTGTAGGGATCTTTTTCCAGCAACTCAGGAGTGACGCGGCTGTCCTGCTGGTAGGTGTGACTGGTGACGATGATCCGGTGCAGATGCTTGATGCTCCATCCGTGCTCCATGAACTCGCAGGCCAGCCAGTCGAGCAGATCGGGATGGCTCGGCTTCGCGCCTTGAGTGCCGAAATCCTCCGGTGTCTCGACCAGGCCGATGCCAAAGTAGGACTGCCAGATGCGATTCACAAAAGCTCGTGCTGTGGTCGGTGAATCTCGTGAGACGAGCCACTTGGCGAAAGTAAGTCGTGAGCCGTCAGCATTCTTCGGCAGAGGATTCAGGGCAGCGGGCACACCCGTGCTGACGCGATCTCCAGGCTTGAGGAAGTCGCCACGCTTCAGGATGCTGGTCATGCGTGGCTGCTCGCGGGCATCCAAAACGAGCGTGGTCGTGCCTTCAGGATGCTGTTTCCACAGCGCTTCGATCTCGTCGTTGATGGGTTTCCATTCAGCCACACTGGCACGGAAAACCGGGAACTCGGCCTTCTTGCCGTAAAGCGGGTCGGCCTCCGCATCAGCGGCCTCTGTGGCGCTGATGCGATAGCGCCCGAGGTTCATCGTTTGCAGGTCATCACTATTCCAGCCGCCGTGCTTCATGCTGAGGCCGATGGTGAGCTCGGAGTCGGCTTTGACCTCAATGGGCTTCTCCAAAACGAAGACGGCATTGCGCGGCACATTGCGGCGTCCGGGACCCGCGTCGATGCCCCAGGCGGTG
This sequence comes from Prosthecobacter sp., assembly GCF_044378005.1. GTDB lineage: Bacteria > Verrucomicrobiota > Verrucomicrobiia > Verrucomicrobiales > Verrucomicrobiaceae > Prosthecobacter. The sequence continues at coordinate 10,906 of NZ_JBILYB010000063.1, read as the reverse complement.
TCGGCTTTGCCATCAATCGCATAGGCGATGGGGCCGGTGACGCGCTTGTCCTTCGCTGTGTCCTGATCTTTGGCAAAGCCAGGAATGGGTGTGTTCTCCGGTTCGCCGAAGTCGGCAGTGGCTTTGATGAACTTCAATGGCGTGTCTTTGCCGTCGATCTTGATCGTGGCATTGAACTCAGTGAGTGCGGCGGTGCCTTTCTGCGAACGTCCGGGACCGTAAGCAGGCAGGTTTGGGTCGTTCATGAGTTCCAGACGGAAGGCAGAAATCTTGAGTGGAGCGCCTTGCTTCACGATGAACTTCACCTCGCTCTTCGTCGGTGCATAACCTTGGGCAAGAATGCTGCCATCCGGCTGGCGAAGCGCCTTTTCACCACCGCTCGGATCGTCTTCAAAGCTAAGCGTCGTCCACTTCGGCTGCGGTTTGAGAGACTTCTGCCACGCTGCCATTTTCTCCTGCCAGTCAGGTTGATCGTGCTTCAACTTTTCCTCCAGCTCGCGGATGCGCTGAAGGATCTGCGCGCGCTGCATTTGCTCGCTCGCCGTATAGACCACACGCCAGGGTTCGTTGTCATTGTTCAGGTAGGCAAACATCCGGTAGTACTCCTCCTGCGTGATGGGATCGTATTTATGATTGTGGCACTGCGTGCAGCCAATCGTGAGGCCGAGCACGCTCTTCCCGATGGTGTCCATGTGGTCAAACATGGCCTCCATGCGGAACTGCTCAGGATCGACTCCGCCTTCTTCATTGATCATCGAGTTCCGCAGGAAGCCAGTGGCGACGATCTGATCCTGCGTGGCCTTCGGGAGTTGATCTCCTGCGATCTGCTGGATGATGAACTGGTCGTAAGGCAGGTCGCGGTTGAAGGCGTTGATGACCCAGTCGCGGTAAAACCAGATGAAGCGCATGGGGTCCTTCTCGTAGCCGTTCGAATCGGCATAGTGCGCCGCATCCAACCAGTGGCGTGCCCAGCGCTCGCCGTAGTGTTCGGAGGCCAGCAGTTCTTCCACCAGATCTGCATAGTCTTTGCTCGTGTCCGGCTGCGGAGGTAGTCCGGTGAGGTCCAGATGCAGCCTTCGCACCAGCTTCTCTGGCGATGCCTTCGGCGCTGGCTTGAGCCCTTCCTTGGCGAGTCGATCTTGAATGAAAGCATCAATGGGATGCATTCCCGTCCCTCCTGGTACCTTCGGCTTCACAGGTGGCTTAAAGGCCCAGTGATCCGTCTTCGTCTCCAGCTTTACACTCGCACTGTCCGGCCACTCGGCACCAGCATCAATCCATGCCTTGATCGTGCTGATCTCGGCAGCGGAAAGTGGATCACCTTTGCGCGGCATCCTCATTTTGGGATTCCGCCCTTCGATGGCATGAACGAGCACCGAATCTGCACTGTGCCCGGCTTTGATCGCGAGCCCAAAGTCCCCTCCCTTCAGCGCGCTGGGCTTGTGATCGAGCCGGAAGGCCGCCTCCTGCTTCTGCGTACCATGGCAGCCGTAGCAGCGCTCTTTCAGGATGGGCTGCACGTCTTGGACGAAATCGACCGCAGCCACAGGAAAAGTGACGGCGAAGGAAAGCACGAGAGGCTTGAACATGATGATTCATACGCAGGCGTAGATGGAATCTCATCTCCTCTGGCATGGAGGATTCAGTGTTACATTACGATTTGCTCATTGGAATAAATCCACGCTCCGTGTCTCGTAAATCCTAACCCACCATGAATCGCGCCCTCCCCCCGCTCCTGCTTTACTTTGCTCTGCTCCTGCCCGCCTTTTCTCAAATCGATCTTCTCGCTCCGGGTGGAACCGCCGGTGCCAAAGTCACCGCGAGCATCGTCTCCGAAGTGAAAAGTGCTGCGCCGGGCCAGCCATTCAGAGTCGCCGTGAAGCTCGTGCATGAGGAGCACTGGCACACCTATGGGAAAGTTTTGCCACCTGATGTGATCGGCAAACCGACGAAGCTCAAGTGGACCTTACCCGAGGGCTGGAGCGTCGAAGAACTCCCCTGGCCAGCCACGAAGGAGGTGGATTCCACCGATGGAAAAAAATCACAGGGCTACGAAGGCACCGTGCATCTGCCGGTCAAAATCACCCCCGCAGGCAAAGCTGGAGATGCCGTCGAGATCAGCGTCAAAGTCGATGCTCTGGCCTGCAATCCCGAAAACTGCATGCCCGTGAAACCCGAGGCAAAACTCACCATCGCCCTCGCAGACAAAGCCGACCTCGATCCCACGAATTCAGCCATTTTTGCCCAGGAAACCTCAGCGCCAGCAGCCGCAGCTTCCGTTGTCAAAACCGTCGAGCGCTCCTTCGCTGGTTACCTGCTCTTCGCCTTCATCGGCGGCTTGATCCTCAATGTCATGCCCTGCGTCTTTCCCGTTCTCGGCATCAAGGTTCTCAGCGTCGTCCAGCAAGCTGGTGAAAACAAAAAACAGGTCCTCTTCCACGGCCTAGCCTACACCTTCGGCGTGCTCGTCTGCTTTTGGGCGCTCGGGGCTTTGGTGATCACACTCGGCAAAGCTTGGGGCTTCCAGCTTCAGTCTCCCGGCTTCGTCTATGGTCTCGGGGCTTTCTTCCTCATCTTCGGACTCAGCATGGCTGGCCTGTTTGAAATCGGTGCCTCCGCTGTGGGTGTCGGCCAGAACCTGCAATCTCAGCATGGTCTTGGAGGTTCCTTCTTCTCCGGCCTGCTTGCGGTTGTCGTCGCCACTCCCTGCTCCGCCCCCTTCCTCGGGCCTGCGCTGGGTTACACGGTCACGCTTCCCGCCTTTCAGGCGCTGATCATGTTCTCCATGATCGGCCTCGGCCTCGCGAGCCCCTTCCTAGTGCTCGCCATCTTTCCAAAGCTCGTCTCCGCCCTGCCACGTCCCGGCGCGTGGATGGAGAGCTTCAAGCAAGGTCTGTCCTTCCTGCTTTTCGGCACCGTAGTCTTCCTCATCTGGGTGCTCACCGGCATGGTCCAGGGCCAGCCGCTTCTATTTTCCATGCTCGGACTCGTGCTGATCGCCTTTGGTTGCTGGGTCTATGGACGCTGGAGTCTGCCTCACAAATCCGCACGCACCCGTCTCATCGCAGTGATCCTCACCCTGCTCAGCATCGGTGGTGGCCTCTATGCTGGCTGGCCGGTCAAAGAAGACAAGTGGGCAGAATGGTCCCCCGAAAAGGTCGCTGAACTTCGTGCCGCTAACAAACCTGTCTATATCGACTTCACCGCCCAATGGTGCGTCACCTGTCAGGTGAACAAACGCGTTTATAAAAACGAAGCGCTGAAGAAACTCATCGCAGAGAAAAAAGTCGTCCTCCTCAAAGCCGATTGGACCAACGAAGATCCACGCATCACCCAAGCAATATCCGCTCTCGGCAAAGCCGCTGTGCCAGTGAATGTGCTCTATCTCCCCGGTCAAGCCGAGCCCATCATCTTGCCCGAGCTACTCAGCGTGGACAACGTCTCGGAGGCATTGAGCAAAGTCAGTCCATAACGCGCAGAGCGCTTTGCTATGCCTGCTTCACTTGGCTGGAAACATCCACGGGCGACTCCCCAGCCACTTCCTTCTCCACCGGCTGCACCTTGATCTCCACGTTCACCGGCACAGCTCGCAGGCCTTCGATGATCTTCTGTAGTCGCTCCATCGTCAGGTCAGAAAGCGTCGGGTTGCTCACGGCTTGCTCGATCTTCTCCAGGCCGACGGTGAAGGCGTTCATGTGGCCGGTGATGCGATTGATGGGGTCGTTTTCTCCTGCACCGCCGGTGAGGAGATTGCGCTTGAAGGTACCCTTGATGACGGTCCAGCGCGTGATGTCCTCTTCGGTGGCAAGGGCGTTGATCTCGCGCCATTTCAGCAGGTTCGCTTCGGCGGCTTGGCTCAAGGTTTGGGCTTCGCCACGATAGTGGTCGGCGATGATGTTCGCGACTTCGGCATCGGTCATGAGCGGCAGGATCTTGTCGGCGATCTTGTTCATGTTGCGGTAGCTGCCTTGCAGCTTGAAGGGAGGTTCCGTGCGGTAGGCGTCTTCCATGGCGGCGCTGCGGACGTACTCTTGATTCACGCGCAGGATGATCTCGCGCACATGCAGGAGCTTCTCCATGACGGCGACGGCGTCGTTGATCTCCTCGGCGCTAAAGCTGCCTTCAAACTCCACGCCTTCGCGGGTGCCGGTCTGTGCGATCTTCAAGACGGCGAGCGCGTCGGCGTGGCTGCGCGCGGCGATGCGGGCGAGCGTGGCGTTGCTGGTGAGGGTGTTCTCGATGTAGCTGTCTTTGAAGGCTTCCTCATGGCCGCCGAGGATGTCGCCGAGGTTGTAGGTGTCGGCGCGGTTGGCAAGCATGTCGGGCACTTGGAATTTGCCGCCGACTTCGGTGTAAGGGTTGCCTGCCATGACGACGGCGACTTTGCGGCCGCGCAAATCATAGGTCTTGGCCTCGCCTTTGAACACGCCTTCGATTTTGCGCGTGCCATCGCAGAGGGAGATGAACTTTTGCAGGAACTCGGGGTTCGTGTGCTGGATGTCGTCGATGTAAATCATGACGTTGTCACCCATCTCGAAAGCGAGGTTGAGTTTCTCTACTTCCTCACGCGCGCTGGCATTGCGCGCCTCGGAGGGATCGAGCGAGGTGACGTGATGGCCGAGCGCAGGCCCGTTGATCTTCACCAGCGTGATGCCCAGACGGCTGGCGACATATTCCATGAGCGTCGTCTTGCCGTAACCGGGCGGTGAAATGAGCAGCAGCAGGCCCATGCGATCCGTGCGCGTGTCACTGCCCGCCGCGCCGAGCTGTTTGGCGAGATTGGCACCGATGAGCGGCAGATAAACTTGATCGAGCAGGCGATTGCGCACGAACGAACTGAGCACACCGGCTTTGAATTGATCGAGCCGCAATTCGCGACGGCGTGTCTCGGCGAGGCTGTGTTTGAGCTTCTGAAACTGCTCGAAGGCGGGCACGATGTCCTGCTCGTAGCGCTGAAGTCGCGCGGTGAATTCGTGGTAGTCGAGTTCGAGCTTTGCATCGGCGATGCGCGCGTGTGTGCCGGTCAAACCAGTGATCGTGATGCGTGAACTGGCTTCCGACGGCGTCGCCGCAGGCGGTTGATCATTCGTGACGACCATCGCCGCCGTTTCGATGAGCACACCGCGATCCGCGTGTGGATTCAAAGCCGTGACCCAGTCCAAAGCGATCTCAAACGCCAGCAACGGCTGTGCCGCCAGTGCAGTGAGCGTTTCCTCAAAATCCTTCGCCGCTCGTTTCGCCGTGAGTTCTTTTCGGAATGACTTCAACAGCTCCACCGCCGCTGCCGAGCGTGTGAAGTGCGTTTTGGACTGAAGTTCATCAAGGAGGCACGCCGCAATTTGCGCCGCCGAAACTCGCGGCAGCGTTTTGGAGTGCGGTGGGAAGCGAAGCGCCACACCGCTTTCGAGCGCGCGCAAATCATCCGAGGAACCCTTCACCGTAGCTCGTGCATCTGTCCCTCGCTCGAAAGCGGCGTCGCTGCCGCCGCACTCCAAGACGCTACCGCGCCCGAATGCACCGATACGGCCAACGAGAGCCGGATCGACTTCCGTATTAGAGACACCCAACAGCTCCCGCATTCTACCCTTCGACTGCATCCGCGCTGTCAGGGCCTTTTTGTCGTCATCTTCGTTCCAGCCGTGCCAAAACAACCTTGCATAGCCTCGAGCCGCTGGAGAGTGTCGCAGGAGGCCAAGGCTGGCGTGCATCTCCTGGAGTGGCTTCAGGATAAGCGCAGCGTCGTGATCATGAACGCCCTTGGTGTAGCCTTCGTGATAACGCTGCGCCATGAAGGTGGCGACATCGTCTTGGCTTCCCGACTTGTACATCTGCCAGGCGAGATACTCGGCACGATACACCACTTCGTTCTCGGAAACGACCGCCTGGTCCCAAACGTGGCGCTGGGTTTCGAGTTCGGCGCTTTCGACCTTCTCAAAGAAACGCGTGCCGGTGAGGTGATAGGCCAGCCCGCCTTCGCGTGGCAGCACGGCCAGCTCCAACGGCTGACGATTGACGCTGAACTTGTGGCGACCGAGTTGGATGAGATCGCCGCCATCGACGAACAGCTCGGCTTTGTCGCGAATCTGCTTCAGCGAGTCCTGCTGGACAGTTTTCAACCGTGTTTGTAGCTCGTCAGCGCGGACGCTGTCGCCGAGCTTGCGGAGTTCGTCGATGAGATCGCGCAGCTTGGCGACCATGGCATCACCAGCGAGCCAGCTATGCACTTCCTCAGGCTTGGCAAAGGCGGCAAGGCGATTGCGGACGCTGCTGAGAATGCGGTCGGCAGATTGGCCAAGTGACTGGCAGCGGCGGTTTAGCGCATCCGTGAGGCTTTGCCGACGCGATTCAAAAGCTGTTTGGACTTCCTCGCGCTTTTTGACCAATTCGGTCGCGTAGTCATCGAAGTCGGAGAACTTCGTCTCCATCTCCTCGATCTGCACCAGCACGCGAGTGAGCGATTCATCGCACTTCTCCGGCGTGGTGGCCACTTCGAGGTAGTTCAGCACACTTTGACTGAGCAAACTGAGCTGCGCCTGAAACTGCGCCGCGCCTTCCGTCTTCGCGAGATCGTTGCGCCGATTGCGCAACACACTGCGCACTTGATTGAGCTGGGCAAAGAGCGTGCTGATGCCCTCGATGATGCGCGTGGTCTCCGTGGCATCTTGGATCTTCAGACCGCTGACGATGGCGGTGAGCATCTCCAGTTCACTGCTCGCTTTCGCGAGCGCTTGCTCGACCTCCTGCGCTTCGGTGACTTTCACCAACGCGGGCACACGAGCCTGCTGCTCGCTGATTTGTTTCCGATACGGATCAAGCGCCTCCGGCTTGAGCAGGAAGGCCACGCATTTCGCGCTGAGCTTGTCACTGCCCTCGGCCACAGCCTTGTCCATCGCGTCGATGACCGCTGCATCTGTGTAGCGCACATCCCGCAGCGCGATGATCTGGCCGCGTAGCTCGCGCAGGGTCGTGAGGAGCTGCACAAAGCCGAGGATGTCGCTCGGATCGGTGTTGCTGGCGGCATTGAGCGCTTTCTGCGACTTCTCTTGCAGTGAGGTGGTTTGATCCGCCGCCGTCTTCCTCATGCGGCGCACTTTTTCAAACTCGCCCAGCGCGGCCTCGGCGGTCGTTTTGATCTCGGTGAGCGTCGTCTTGAGATCATGCGCCTCCTCCTTGCCTACCCAGAAGTAGCTGTCGGCGATGTCGCCGCAGGAACGTGCGAGTTCGACGTAGAGGCCGGAGAAGGAGTCGTCCTTCGCCAGCAGCGTGAGCACGCCACGGCACTCGGCCATCGCGCGGACGATTTCGGCGTTGCCGATTTTGCTGAGGAAGGTCTGCGTGGCCTTGGCCTCGCTGACATCGGCGGTGAGATAAGGCGTGCGCCAGATCTGCACGACGTGGTGTTTGCGCGGCTCTGCGTCGGCATCGAAGAGCACGAGTTCGCCCGACGGGAAGAGGCTGTAGCCGTGGCAGGGCTGCGGCGTGGCGATGCTCTGCGTGATGAGATTGTAGCTGAGCAGCAGATACGATCCGCTTTCCAGATGGCCGAAAACAAAAAGCGTGTCCTCACCATTTGCAGCGGCGATGCGGCGCTCGAAGCGCATTGGCGGCAGGCCGGTGTCGAAGCGGCGCACCTCGCCCGTTTGCAGCACATAACCGTGCGGGAAAAGGATTCCGTGATCGTCCGGCAGCAGCACGCAGCTCTCCGCGATGCTGTCGATGCGATGCGCCTCACGCGTGCGCTCGTTGAAGACGAGATGCCGCCACGCCTTCTCCTGATACGGCAGCACCTTCATCAGGATGAGGTTCCCCACAATGGCGTAATGCACCTCCGCGTCATCGAGCGTCTGGTCTTTGTTATCGACGGGTTCATTGTAGATGCCGCGACCGGAAGCGGTGTTGTTTTCCACCTTCACCGTGAGGTCGCCGCCGATGGTCTCGACGAAGACGCGGTCCTCGATGCTGATGTGCGGATGCTCGCCGTGGATGTACATGTCCCGCGTGGCCCGCTTCCACGCGAACTCCTGCGGCGTGGGAAAGACGAACTCATGGTCACTGCGATTGCCAAGGTATTTGAGCGTGCCCTTTTCATCATCCACGAGCCACTTGAAGGTCTTCACCTCCGTGGCGCGCTGCCCCACCTGAAAGCCCATGTAAAGATGCGGCCCGATGCGGTGGAACTTCAGGAAGCTGGCGTTTTTGTAGTAGCTGTGAAGATAGGCGAAATCCTCTGCGAACTGCGTGTCACTGATCAGGCCTTCCTTGTTCGTGTGAAAGCTGTGATCGTCCGAATGGTAATCATACACCGAGAAGACATCCTCGATGCGCATAGTGGTGCGCAGACCGAGATGAACGTTGTAGCCAAAGAGAAAGCGCTTCGGCCCGATGGCCGCCATGTCACGCGGGACGCAGTTGTTGTCCGTTGTCAGCCGCGTGGTCGCCAGCAGCGCCGTGTCGATGCCACCAAACTCCGCCTTCCGATCCGCGTTAAGCAAATCCAGCCGCCGCTGGAGTTCGGAGCCGTGCTTGTTCAGCCGCTGACGAATGACTTCGTAAGCACCGGCTTCGAGCTGGGGCGAAGAGTTTGCGGGAGGTGGTGTGGGATCGGCCATATGGAGTGCCGACGAATCGTCGGCTTAGAGTGCTTCAAGGGCCGACGAATCGTCGGCGCTCCATATTACTTCTTCGCGGCCTTCGCGGTGAGCAATCCGGCGACGGTTTGTTCGGTGAGACCAAAACGACTCGCAGCGCCGATCATGCCGGTGAGCTTGTTTAGCGTCGTGGCGTCGGGGTTGAGGCCGATGAGCTTCGCAAACAAGGCGCTGAGGGTGAGGTTCTTCGTGTCTTCGGCGGTGAGGCCGAATTGATCGACGACGGTTTTAAGTTGGGCTTTGAAGTAATCGGGATCGCCGTTGAAGAAGGTCTCCTTCACATCGGTGAGGGTGCGGCTGCCTTCGACGAGGCGATCCACGGCGCGGGCGCTGCCGATGGCGTTGGTGATCTTGTCGAAGAACTGGGTTTCTCCGCCGACAATTTCGATCTTGGCGGACTTCATGGCTTCGCCGAGCACGCCGGCTTGCGCGGCGGCGATGTCTTTCTGGATGTGGATCTCCGCGAGGGCGATGGCCTTGTCTTTTTCGAGGGTGAGCTTGAATTCCTCGTGCTCGCGACCGGAGTTTTCGAGAAGCTTCATGGCCTGAGCCTTCTTGGTGATGCCATCGGCTTCGGCTGCGAGTTTGAGCTGCGTGACTTCGGCATCGACGGTGCCTTGCTTCTGCGAGGCTTCCGCTTTCGCGAGAGAGACTTGGGCTTCGCCGAGTCCGATGGCGGCGGAGGTGGCGGTTTTGCCTTCGGCGAGGGATTTCTCGGCGGCGGCATCTTTGGCGGCGGATTCTTGACGAGCATCGGCCAAGGTCAGCAATTCCTGCGCGTGAAGCTCCGCAGACTGCTTGGCAGCTTCGGCGGCTTTGATGCTGGTGAAGGCTGCCTGCTCGGCGGCGAGCTGGGCGGCTTGTTTGGCGGCCTCGGCCTCTTTGATTTTCTGAATGAGCTGCTCCTGGGCGTTTTTCTCGGCGTTGGTCAAAGCGACCTGCTTCTCGCGGTCGGCGGTGGCGAAGGCTTCGGTGTCCTTCATCTTCTGCTGCTCGACGACGACGGTCTTTTCCAGTGCCACACGCTCTTTGATGACTTCCTGGATATTCTTCTTCTCGATTTCGACTGCTTTTTCCTTCTCGATGCCTTTCAGCGTGGTCTGGCGCTCGCGGTCGATGATTTCGAGGTCGCGATCACGCGTGACGCGCTCGACTTCGACGGCGTCGGTGCGCTCCTTGTTGCGTTGGGCGACGAGGATCTGGCGGTCCTTGTTCTGCGTGGCGATGGCGATCTCTTCGTCGGCGGCGATGTTCGCGCGTTCAGCTTTGAGGCGCTCTTCGGCCTGCACTTTCATGGTCTCGGCATGCTCACGGGCCTGCACGCTTTCGACATCGCGCTTCTGCTTGGCTTCCGTTTCCGAGAGCTGGCGTTCGAGTTCGAGAATGGCTTCGCGGGCCTGCACGTCCTGCTGCTTGATGACCTTTTCTTTGTCGCGCTGGATGTTGTTGGAGAGTTTGGCCTGGATGGCGGTGAGTTCAGTGATCTTCTTGATGCCCTCGGCGTCGAGGATGTTGTCGGGATCGAGGTTTTCGAGCTGCGTCTGTTCCAGGAAGTCGATGGCGCAGTCGTCGAGCGCGAAGCCGTTCAAGTCGGTGCCGATGACCTTCAAGATCTCGCTCTTAAAAGTGTCGCGCTCATTGTAGAGCTGCACGAAGTCGAATCGCTTGCCGACGGTCTTCAGCGCTTCGGAGAACTTGGCGTCGAAGAGCGTGCGGATCATGTCCACATTCGAGGCACGAGCGCAGCCGACCGACTGGGCGACGCGGAGGACATCATCTGGCGTCTTATTCACTCGGACGAAAAACGCGACCTTGATGTCAGCACGCAGGTTGTCTTTGCAGATGAGGCCTTCGTTGGCTTTGCGCTCGATCTCGATGCGCTTCACGGAGATGTCCATGTACTCGGCCTGATGCGCGACGGGGATGACGATCATGCCATTGAAAGACACCTTCGTGCCGCCGATGCCATTTCGCACGATGGCCTGGCCTTGTGTTACTTTGCGGAAGAAGCGCGAGAACAGAATCAGCACGCCGAGGAAGATGCCGATGATGATGACGCCGACGAGGATGCTGCCTTCGAGAAGCACGGCGAGTGGGAGGGTGGGGTGCATATTGATGATGTTGGATTTATGATTTCAGAGACTCGATGAAGTAGAAGGCATTTTCTGGGCCGGCGGTGGTGACTTGGGCGGGTGTGCCTTTGGGCAAAGAAAGAGCTCCTGGCTGGGTGCGGACGTTGATCAGAAGTGGGGCACCAT
>NZ_JBILYB010000295.1:0-3368 GCF_044378005.1 Prosthecobacter sp. | reverse complement strand
CAAGTCGGCGAGCGGAGCCTTGGCGAGTTCGCGGCGAGCCTGCTCGAACTCCCAGCGGCTCGGCGAGAGCAGCTTGTTGAGCAATGCATCCACCGGCAGTCCTGTGACTGGCTCCCAGGCGATCTGTTTGCTGCCCTGCGGGGCGATGCGCCAGATGCGGCCATGTTGCTTGTCACGGCGCGGATCACGGAAATCGACTTCGCCGTGATTGATGATCGGATTCGTCCAATCCGCGACATACAAGCCGCCATCGGGCCCCATGGCGAGTGCGATGGGACGAAAGGCCGCGTCACTCGTGCGCACGACATCGGCCTGCGTTTGCGTGATGTAGCCAGATTTAGCAGCGGCCTTGTCCGCCGTGAAGTCGGTGAAGTTAAACCGCACGATGCGGTGAGCTCGGAAGTCATTCGTGATGGCGCTGCCCTGCCATTCTGGGCCAAAGAGCGGGCTGTTCACGAGTTCGAGGCCGCAGAACTTCGGATACGAACCTGGGCTGATGCTGCTAATGAATCGACGGGCACCTTCGCTGGGCGGCAGCACAGCTCCGGGAAAGCTCCAGCTCACGCCATTACCATCCGCACCGGAAGTGAGGAATGTTTGGCCATTGAGATCTTCCTGCTGACCCCAGCAGTTCACGAGGCCCTTGGAGTGCACTTCGAGACGCTCTGTATTCGGATCATAAGCGAAAGCGACGCCGCTGTTGGCCCGAACCAGGCCCCACGGGGTTTCGATGTGCGAGTGGATGTAAATCGTTTGCTGAATGTACAGACGACCATCAATGCCCCAATGCAGGCCATGGATGATGTGATGCGTGTCCTCTGTGCCGAAACCACTGAGCACGATGCGGCGCTCACCGAGCAGACCATCCGCACCCGGTTTGCTGAGCTGAAGCAGCTCCGTGCTCGCACCGACAAAGCAGCCACCGTGATTATCCGGCGCGACTCCGCATGGGATGAGCAGCTTGTCCGCGATGATGCGTGAGACATCCGCTACGCCATCGCGATTCGTGTCTTCGAGCAGGATGATGCGGTCATTGCCGGTCGAAGGGCCGAACTTGGCGCTGTTGCCCTCCATCTGCGCTCCGAGGTCATCTGGGTTCACCTGCGGATAAGTATTCGACGTGGCGACCCACAAACGGCCGGAGGTATCCCAGTTCATGCCGACTGGCTTTTCCAGCAGCGGATTCTCCGCGAACAGCGTCATCGCGAGGCCATTGTCGAGGGTGAAGTCTGGCTTGGGCAAAGAGGCAAGCACTGGCAGCTTCGTGGCGCTCGGCGGCTCGGGTGGCAGCGTGCTTGGCTTGCCCGCGGCGATGCCGATGACATTGGCCTCAGCCTTGTCCACGAGCGGATCGAACTTGGGAATCTCCACCGCATTGCGACCTTGCTCACGTTTGCGGAAGCCGAAGATGTAAGTGTAGTTCGCTGGGCGACTGCGATGGAAAAAGAGCGAGTTCTTGCGCAGGATCGCCTCACGCAGCGTGCGCTGTTCGGGTGTCTCCGTGTCCCACTTGGCCGCATCGGATTTCCAGCCGAGCTGCGCCGCGAAGCTCTCACTCAGCGCCTGAAGACCCCGGGCGTTCAGGTGAATGCCGTTGTCTGTTCCTTGCGCCAGATCAATGCCAGCCGCCTTCTGCCACTCACCACGCACAAAGGGCGATTGCTTCTCCGCTGCGAGCTGCTCCATGACTTTTTCATACTCGAGGAGCAACGCATTATGCTCCGCCGGATCAGGCAGGCCAGGCCGTGTGGCACGCAGGTCTTCATGCTTGATCGGACCCAGAAAAACAAAGCGCACTTTACCCTCTGGACTTGCCGCTTTGATCAGATCCATCAGCGCGAGCAACTCCGTGCGAAACTTCGTCGGGCTGTGATCCACGCCATAGCGCACCGGGTCGGGATTGAGCACCGGATCATTCTTTCGATATGTCAGGTCATCCAGACTCGCCGCCATGCCATAGCCCAGGATCGCCACCGTAGGCTTCACCACCGCGAGTTGCTCCTTCAGCGCATCCACGCCCTTATCCACGGGATCGAAGCTGGCGCGCGAAGCCCCCAATGGGCTGTCACCGCTGTAACCGAGATTGCGCACCGCAAAGCTCTTGCCCGCAAACTCACGCCGCAATTTGGCTTCGAGGTAGCCATAGTTATTCTCGCGCTCGACGAGCACATCTCCGATAAGCAACACGCGGTCACCATCATGGATTTCAAGTTTGCGTTCAGCCGCGCCTGCTATGGAAGCAAGGAGGAGAAGAGTGAGGATAGGTCGAAGCATGGAGTGATGGAACGGTGAATGGGTGAAGTGAAGTGACTGCTGGATAAAGATGAAGACGCCCTTTTTCAGGCAAGGATGCCGGAGATGCCTACCATGGAAAGCATTCGCGGACGGATAAAACGAACCAAGAGCCTGGAATGACTCAGCAATACATGTGTCGGATTTCACAATGAAAAACCGGAGTGGACTGGGACACTGACTCGACCTGCCGAACTCCAGGTCTAACATGCCGTGCAGGCGCTTCACCAGCGGTGTCGGTGCTGTGGTCGTAGAGTTCGGTGGAGCCGTCTCGGCGCTCGGTGAGGTGTGAGTGAGGCTGCCTGTTCTCTATTCACCGCTTCTTCACCACAGTCCACTTCACGGCATTGCCGAGGAGCTTGGCGAAGTCAGGGTGCTGGTGGGCTTCTTTGCCGTGGCCGAGGGCGATGGAGACGATCCGCGCCGTGGGGTGCGGGGTTAGCCAGACGCTGGGATACTTGGCTCCGGTGACGGTGGAGACGGCTTCGGCGAGCACTTCACAACGGGCGTCGAGTTTCACGAGGTAGAGTTCGTCTCGGATGGTGAAGGGGCTGCTGATGCCTTGCAAGACGGGGTGTTGGGGTCTGAGGGCAAGGACTTGGAAGTCGCGATGAGGCTCATGCTTGCTGGCTCCGCCGCCGACGAGGTCTTGGTTGTAGGCGGGCCAACCGCGCCAGTTATACCAAGTAGCTGGATGCAGGAGGACGAGGCCGCCGCCGCGTTGGACGAACTGCATCAAGGCCTCGCGGAAGCGGAACTGGCCGGAATAGGCGGCGTCATTGGCGCTGAGCACGACGATGTCGGCGCAGGGGAGTTGATCGACAGCGGTCATGGGATCGCTGGTGTAGCTGGTGACGGAGGGAAGCGCGGCCGCGATGAGACTGCGGTCGTGGGTGTCAAAAAGGTGGGCGTAGTCGTGGGACACGCCGCCGCCGATGAGGAGGATGCGCTGCTTGCCGGGGACGGGATCGGCAGGCAGGGGCTTCGAACTGGTGGTGGGGGCGTGGCTGGTTTTGGCGGTGTCTGGTGCCGGGCCGCCAGTGGGGGGTGGTGGGGCGAGTTTCCCATCTGCGGCA